>JAZTYI010000074.1:0-9958 GCA_045636885.1 Alloprevotella sp. | reverse complement strand
TGCATAAAATAGCCTTATAATGCCTTTTTAAGGGTTATAAAGCCTTCAAAAAACGGGATACAAAAAAAAGAGGGTTTATGACTCGCTTGCTGAATGGGGAATATATACAAAGAGGGTGTGCCAGTTTTGACACACCCTCTTGTAGACGGGAAGATGTTAATGGATAGGTTTCTTATCTTAAATCAAATTTAAATAATTTTCTGTTACCATTTCCACTCAAAACGCTCTATATCTTCCTCAACAAGTTTTTTACCTGTCTGAACTTCTATGATTTTTAAATCTGTAGTTGCTCTTACAGCATGAAGTTGCCCCGCTTTAATGAGTACCGTATCCCCTCGTTTCACGGTGCGTTGCTGATTATCGACAACTAATTCTCCCTCTCCATCAACAAATGTCCATAACTCTTCGCGGTGATGGTGAAGCTGATAACTGATGTTCTTTCCGGCTGATATGCAAAGAAGTTTAGTTAATGCTTGCGCACCATCGTCAAATTTCAGATTGGATATTACTTTATAACTACCCCACCTACGTTCTTCGTACATCGGACGTACATGAAGTTGATCTACATTGTTTTTAAGAGTACCAGAAATGTCCTTACGACTGACAAGGATTCCATCGCTTGTTGCTGCGATTACCATGTCATGAGTACCTACGCATAGAATTGGTTGATCCAATTCATTTATTACATGCGTGTTTTGAACATCATGTCCAATCATCACATTCCCCATTTTACAGAGGTCTGTATGTTCAAGTAATGAGTTCCATGAACCAAGGTCTTTCCAAACTCCTGCATAACGAAGCACGGCAAGTTGTGATTCTTTTTCAATTACAACGCGATCAAAACTAAGTTTCGGTAATTCAGAATAATGCGAATATAGTTCATCATAACTAGAAGTGGCAAACTGCTGATTTACGATATCAAGCATGTCCCCTAACTTAAAAACAAACACACCTGCATTCCAAAGCGCTCCTTGAGAAATAAGGGTACGCGCAACATCTAATTCTGGTTTTTCGTAAAAGCGTATAACCGTACTTGGTGATTGAGGATCTGTAGGATCTGATGGAGGGCCAGCGAAGATGTATCCATATCGAGTAAAAGGAATGTGTGACGTAGGTTGGATACCAAGCAAGGTGAATTTAGCCCCAGAGGTTTCTGCTATATGCGTTGCACGACGCAATGCTTTGTAATACTCGTCATCAACATAACTATCACAAGGCATAACAAGTATTGTTTCGTCTCTACTGCATTTACGCTGTTCATACAAATAGAGGGCAGAAAGAGCTATGGCGGGAAGTGTCCCACGATGGTCGGGTTCAGTAATATAATGAATATTACCTTTAATTTGATTGCATAACTGATCACGTTGTGCAAGACTTGTTGCAAAATTTATATTACTTATAAACCCATTTTCATGTAGTTGTCTTACTACACGTTGAACCATTGATTCTCTTGATCCATCAGGAGCAGGTAAAAGTTGTAAAAACTGTTTTGCTCGTGTCCCATTAGATAGAGGCCAAAGACGTTTCCCTGAACCTCCAGAAAGTAGTATGATTTGCATATTTATTTGTTATTATTTTGATTTACAACGGTAAATATAACATCAATCCGTAAATTACTAACATATATGTAACTCAAAGAGTTGCACATTGTGACAAAAATACAAAAAAAACGTTAAGTTACGGTAATGATTCCTATTTTTAGCGTATTTTTGTAGGATAAAAATATCAGTTTATGAACAGATTATTATTTACAGTTAGTGTTCTCATTGGATTGACATTAAACTCGAACGCGCACCCCAATTTTGTGAATGGTGAGAAATATATCATCCAATGCCAACATTATGATTCCGGTAGCGTATGTCCTGGAAGTCCAAGAGGAGTTAATCCTATTGTATATTATTCCACTTCTTCAGTTTTAGAAGAGGATTGTTATTGGTATGTCATTAAAGATGAAAACACTGGATATTACTCTTTTAGAAATGCAGCAACTCATGAATATCTCGTATATGATGCAGTCCGTGACGAGTTGAGAAAAAAGGGGTTGAACTTCTCCAATTCTAATTCGAGTGATGCTTCACAATGGACCATCAATAGTCTTGACGAAGGCGGTTACTACATAGAGAGTGTAGCATCTCCTGGTCAATATTTCAATATGCGTGTTGACGGTACTTTGCTCATGGGGACTTATCGCAGTTATAATAGTTCAAATAGCACATTCTATTTTATTGACTCCAAGGGTAACTATGTATCAGAAAATGAGGATTCCACCGAAGATGTTGTTACTCAAAAATTTGGAGTAACAACAGATGGATTTTTTTGGGAAAGAACAGGAATTTTAACTACACCTATCGTTGCTTCAACAGCTTCTGACCCTATTTTGTATAAGATAAAGAATCTACGCTCTGGTAAGTATCTGAAAAACTACAACAATCAGTTATATCAAGATGCTATAGACGGAGACTATTTTTATTTTCGTAAAAATAATGATGGTTATTCCATCTGCACTGTTGATGGAAAATGTGTCTTAACAAACTATCCAACTGACAACTTACCACTTAGCATAAGCCAGTTGTCCTCAATTATTGGCACAAATTATTGGGCGTTCAATTTTTACGAAGACACTAACTATTCTGGTTATACAATTGAAAAATTAACCCAGCGTCCAGTTTATGAAGAGAGCGATTATTGGTGGCAGGAACCTGTTATAACGAACGGACAATCTCAATATCTCTGTTGGAACGATTGTCAAGATGCATACATTTGTCTTTATGACATGTATGATTCAGGTTCTACTTTCGTATTTTATTCTCAAGACCTTCGACACGTACGCCATTTAATGGAAAATGGTATTACGTTCCCTGGAGTCGAGTTAATGGGATTCAGATCATTTGTAGATACGCTACGCATTAACGACAAAGAGTTATTTTACGATGAGGTTGAAGAAACTTATGTTGTACCGGCAACTTCAGATGCTAGAATCTATGGCACGTTCGCACCGTCAATACTCTTTGTTCCTAAAGTTAATGACGCAGTTTACGAAATGCGTATAGATGGAGTCTCACCTGATGAAGATGGAATCGTAGAACTTAAAGATTTCGATTGTACTGCTCAACATACATTAAACCTCTATAAAGATGGTGAGGAAATAGAAACAGCTCCAATCCGCTTCACCTATCTAAATCTTATTGAAATCAACTATCCAAGTTGTAACGGGAGTTATTATACTCTAGGTTCTTTGCGTGTAACTCAAGCTAACATTGCAGGATATGACTCTCTATATACTGCAACATTTAAATATAGAGGTGCAACGGCACAAGGTTATAGCAAGAAAAGTTACGCCATTAAAATGCGAGAAAGTGATGGTGTTACTTCTAAAGATGTTGAGTTTCTCGGTTTACGAGACGACAATAATTGGATACTTGATGCTATGGCCGTAGATAAAGCATGTATGCGTAATCGTGTAAGTACGGATCTATGGAATGATTTTGCAACTGAACCTTACCATAAGAGAGCGGGATTTGAGAAGAAAGCTCGTCATGGTACTCGTGGGGAATTTGCAGAAGTTTATCTCAATGGTAAATATCATGGAGTTTATTGCTTTACAGAGAAGATGGACCGAAAGCAACTTAAACTCCAAAAACTTGAAACTACTAATACTCCTTACAATCAGACCATTATTCACGGGACATTATACAAGTCATCCCAGTGGAGTTATGAAGTATTGATGGGTCACGAAATTGATGTAAATTATTACCCCATGATGCCTCCTCGTAGTTACGACAATAACCTGCGTAGTGAGACATGGTCTAATTTTGAGATTAAATATCCAGATTGGGAAGAAGAACCTATAGATTGGGGACCCTTATGGAACGCAATCAATTTCGTTGCAACTTCAACTGATCTAACGTTCAGTAGAGATTTTGACAAGTACTTTGATTACGACAATGTAACAGACTACTACTTGTTCATCGAACTCATGTTAGCGACCGACAATCACGGTAAGAATATGTTCTTTTACAATTATGACCAAACATTAGACGATGAATCGCTCCGTCAGAAAATTGGCATTGCTCCATGGGATTTAGACGGGACATGGGGACGCCGTTGGGATGGTAGAACAACAGTATGCGACCCGAATCAAGAATATGACAAATTCTTATGGGATTATGAACATGGGAATCTAACTCTCTTTCACCGTATGAAACGTATAAGCAGTTTTAAATGGATGGATGAATTAGCAAATCGTTATGCAGAACTTCGAGCAACACATTTTTCAGAAGAAAGTCTCTGTAAACGCTTTCAGGATTATGCAGATCTCTTTGAGACATCTAATGTCGTAAAGAGAGAACAAAAACTGTGGTCTTCATATCATCCCGCAATTCTTGAAGATGTTGAATATATCAAAAGTTGGATTAAAGAACGCTTAAGTTACCTTGATAAGCAATATGGATATGTCAACACAAATGCCATTGATCATGTTGAAATTAACAATATATCTATAAGAGCAGATCAAGGGTATATCCTTCTCTTTTCTGAAGTCCAGCAGACTGTTAAAGTTTACGCCATTAACGGACAGTTAGTAAAAGTTGCACAGTTGTCTCCAGGTGTTACTCGCATCAACAATCTGTCGCCAGGAATTTACATCATTGATGGAAAGAAGGTATTGGTGAAGTAATCAATAAACAATTCATTTAACTATAAAATTAAACACAATGACTAATTATTTAAATCTTATCAGTAAGTATTTATTGAGTGTATTAACTACTTTTTGCTGTTCTATAACAATGTACGGACAAGGGGTTGGAACACAAGAAGATCCATACATTATGGTAGACGGCGAGAAGTACGCTTTTGAAGTGTTCAGCAACTTTTACGGAATCTTTGAGGTACCTGCAGATGTAACTCAAGATGGTGTTGTTCTTGAATTGTTTGCTGATAACTGGGTTGATGTTTTTGCTGATGCAGAACTCACAATGCAATGTTCGTATACGACCGGAAATTTTGCTCCATACACAACAACCGTAGAAATACCTAATGGCACTCCACGCGGAACAAAGTATTATGTATATTCAGATTTTCCCATGAATAGTGGATACGTAACTGTTAGTTATGGTGGTGGTACTGCATTGGAATTAGTTTCTGTTGTTCCAACAGTAGGTTCAACTATTTCATCGGGAGAAAGTTATGTTGGTTTTGAGTTTTCTAAACCAATTATCTTTGATGAATGTAAAATGATTGTTGGCAGTTACGAAATTACTGTTCAGGCAAATATTCTTGATAGATTTGTTTCTATTGAAGCTAAAGATGAACTCCAGTCAGGCTATAACTCTGGTGCCATTAAAACAGGTGATGAAATTTTGTTTGTATTGAAGAATGTATCTTCATTTGACGGCAAACAAAAAATTGGCGATGTAGTTGCACATTTTTTTGCTGCTAATAAATCTATCATGCTCGTTTCAACAGTTAACACACCTGATTCTGGAATGCCTGAAATTAAATCATGGATGCCTGAAAATCAATCAGAAGGATTGATTCAATTGATTTTTGATGGTAAGTTAAACAAAGAGGCACCAATTATAGCTTCATTAAGTTTTGGTAATAAGGAAACAGAAGACGCTAGCGAATATTATGAAGAAACATTGACTCCTGTCTTTGCTAATGACTCCACTATTCAACTTGACCTTCGTGGTAAATTAAGAATCCCCAGTCAAATGGTAAGTTCAGGTACAAATTACGGTAGTATGTTACTTACAGTTCGCGGTATTGAAGATGAATTTGGTTACAAAACGTATTGCGAAGGTAGCGGTACCTCTGGAGCATACTTTATTAACTATGGTTATGAAGTTGTTAACTATAGTCTGATGTCTGAATTCATGCCTTTCCCTGGTCAAAGTATTGATAACTATCATGCGATTGAAATCTGGATGCAACAGACAGGTGGGAAACTTACATTTACAGGCGCAAACTTTGAATATCAAAATCAAGGCGTTGAATGTCAAGTACATGTCCCCCTTTCTGAAATCCTTATTGAAGTTGACCCTGAAGATGAATCTGCAAACATCATAACTGTTCCTGTTCCTACATTTAGCAGAGATGCAAATACTATTGTGAAATTCTCACTTACTGGAGTTTCCTATCCTGATGGTATGGATCATTCACAATATGTTACTGCAGAATATACCACTGCGGGTTACTCTGATGCTACAGGCATTAAGGACGTTCAAATCTCTACGAACAATCACGTTTACACTCTTGATGGCAGGAAGGTTAAGACATCACTCAAGTCAAACAACCTTTATATCATTAATGGTAAGAAAACTATTGTCAAATAAGCATATCCTCCGATGAAGAAAATTAAAATATCTCTTATGGCTTTACTGGTAGCAATCATTTCGATTGCTCCAGTAGATGCTCAGACACAACAAGTTTTATGGAACTATGACATGAGTGATGGATCAACCATTCATGGCATGAGTGACAATGGTAAGTGGGCTGTAGGTTATGGAGTAAATGATGCAACATCCGCCTACTCCTTTCCGAAGTTAGCCAACTTCACCACACACACTTATGAGGACCTCCTTACAGAAACAGAAATACTCGCTGGGATTGAGGCCTATGTAAATGATGTAAGTGACGATGGCACGATTGTCGCAGGTTGCTACAACGGACAACCTGCTTATTTCAATACGCTTACCAAGGAATGGATTACCCTCCCCCTTATTAAGGGTAATATCGGCGGTCATATTGAAGCAATAACCCCCGACGGAGCGTATGCTGTAGGCGTCTGCACAAAGGGTGGTTTTGACGAAGTACCCACCATGTGGGACATCACCGCACATAAAACGCTGTCGCTCCCAAATCTGCCCCAAGTAGACCTTTCGGGATATTATCAATCAATGATTAGAATCACCGATCTCTCTGCAGATGGTCGATACCTGGTGGGATGCGTAAGTTATAGTTATCCCAGCGATGTACTATATTTCTTGTATGACAGAACACTCCGTGAATGGGATGCCATCGCCTTTGACTATGACAAGACAAGCAATCAGTTTACGCCCAGAGATCATACAGTTCGCACGCTTGACGGAATTACCATAAGTCCTAATGGTAAGTGGGTTGCAGGTGTAGTGTATTCTACCGACGATGTGCGCCACCCCTACCGATATAACGTTGAAAGTAGAACATTTGAAAACTTCAACCGTCCAGAAGACTTAGATAAGGGTTGTGTCACGATTGATAATGACGGAAATGTTTACGCTGCGACTCCTGCCATTAACCCCAGTCGTTCACTCTACATATTGCACGAAGGTAATTGGTATGGCATAGATGAAGTATTGAGGCAAAATTATGGCATTGACTTTTATAAATACACGGGATATGCCTCTACAGGGTTGAGCATCGACATTTCTGCCGATTGCAAAACAATGGCTGCAATGGCATATATTACGCAAGAAAATTACCAAATCTCACTTCCTACAACCTTTGCTCAGGCATGCAGTAAGGTCAATCTACTATCAACTTACACCACTTCCATACGAAGCGGCGCAACAATTCAAAAGATTTCAAACGTATCTATAGAATTCACACGCGACGTTGAACTCAACACTACAAGCGTCATCCAGTTGCTCGACGAGAAAGGCAGTCCCGTGCGCAACAGTCTTAAGTTTGAGGTGGACAACACTTCAAAAAAGAAAGTCAACATCGGTTTCCGTACAACTACACTTGACGCAGGTAAGAAGTATACAATCTTGATTCCCGAAGGTTATATCCGCATTAAGGGAGATGCTACAAAGGTTAACAAGGAGATTCGCCTTGAATACATTGGTCTTGGAACCACCCCCATTACCATGACGCAAGTTTCTCCCGCCACAGGAAGCACTTTAGCACATATAGACATCAACACGAACCCCCTTTTATTCACATTCAACATTGATGTGCGCGTTAAAGAAGGCGCCCAAGCCTTGCTTTATCGTAACGACGAAACAGCACCCTACACTACGTTGTCAATGAGTCATGGTATTACGTCTGAAAGTTACAACATGGTGCTGGTTTATCCTACCACGTCGCTCTATCTTTATAAAAACAACACCTATCGCATCGTTATTCCTGAATCATCACTCACCGATGCAGCTGGAAACGCATCCAACACCGCCTGTGAAGTCACCTATTACGGTTCCTACGAACGCACTGTCACCGCTACCGATACCTACATTTACCTAGAAAATTTCGATAGCGGCATGAGCAATGTCATGCTCTACGATGGCGACAATGCTACTCCCAATGCCGCCATGCAGGCATGGGGATTCACCGCTCAAACCCCCTGGACCTACGCTGCCGACGATGATTATACCAACACCTGTGCTGTAACACATTCACTCTACACCTCCACCACTAAATCAAACGATTGGATGGTGACACCCCAACTCGCCATCCCCGATGACAAGTGCTCACTCACCTTTGAGGCGCAGAGTTATAAATTTTCTGCAACCGACTACCTAAAGGTTTACGTCTACGCGTGTGAAGACGAAATCAACGAATTGACCCCGGATGTGATCAACGCCATGGAGCAACACGGTGACTTGGTGGTTAACCAGATAGTTACACCTGGCGCTTATGAAGAACAACTCGCTGGAGATTGGCAGAAGTTTAACGTAGACCTCTCAACATACGCGGGCAAAAAAGTGTATATAGCCTTTGTCAATCAGAATAATGCACAAAGCGCCATCTTCGTCACCAATGTGCAAGTCTATCGCGCAGTGCCCTTCCAAATAACACTCATCGACGTGCCCGAAACCTTGGTTCTAGCCACTTCTCAACGCGTTAAGGGGAAAGTTACACTCAAGAATGCCGAGACCACCTACTCCTCCGTCTCTGCCACCTTGGTCGACCAGTTCGGACAGGAGTTGCAAACGCGTTCTGCCGACGGATTAACACTCACCAATGGCGACGAATGGGCATTTGAGTTCACAGTCCCCCTCGACCTTCAAATCGGCGCTCTCAATCCCTTCACCGTACGCGTCATTCTTGATGAAGGCAAGGCCGCCTACGACCTTCAAGCAACCATCCAAAACCTCTCCTTTATGCCCACCAAACGCATAGTCTTAGAGGAAAACACCGGCATGGGGTGCAACAATTGCCCCATGGGTCACCTCGCCATCGAGCGCCTCCAATCGCTCTACAGCGAGCAATTCATCCCCATCGCCTACCACACCTATACAGGCGACCCCCTTGAGAGCGGCATGACCGACTACACACAATACTATCTCGGTCTCAACGCCTCCCCCACCGCCATGATCCAGCGCAACGGCATCGTCAGCGCCCCCATGGTGAGCACCGTAGAGGGCGGAGTAACCGACTATTCGTTCACCTCCGCTGACGCAACAACCTGGTCAGATATCGTAGCACGCGAAATGAGCACCCCCACAGATGCCGATCTCGCAATAACAACAACCTACGATGCCACAAGCCAAACCCTCAACGTTCACTACAACTACACCCCAGCCATCACCCGCAATGACGCAAACATAGGGTTGCTATGCATCATAACAGAGGATGGTCTTGCAGGCTATCAGTCCAACAAGTTCTACACAGAGTCCGACCCCGATCTCGGTCCTTGGGCAGCAGGAGGAACCTATGCAAAGTCTACCGTCTATCCCTACTTCTTCGATCACGTGGCGCGCGCCCTATATCCCGCCAATGCCTACAACGGACAGACGGGGCTCCTCCCCTCCGCCCTCACGGCGTCCACCACTTATTCTGGTAGCATCAGTCTTACCCTCCCCGTCGACGCCCCCTTCGTCAAGGACGCCACCAACTGTCACGTAGCGTGTCTTGCCATCGATGTCAACACTGGGCGCATTATCAACGCAGCGCGAACCTCCGTTTCGCCTGATGCGACCCATATTCAAAGTGCAACAGCTGACGCCCCCGCCCGCCTTACCCCCACCCCCGCGGCGCG
>JAZTYI010000073.1:0-4923 GCA_045636885.1 Alloprevotella sp. | reverse complement strand
GCAACGCCCTGGGTGTTGTTGCAGTCGAGACTTACGCCCTGAAAGGGCAAAAGCAATTATAAGAGTTTGAACTGCAATGCTTTTGCCCCTTCAGGGCGCAAATCCAAACATCCATAGACCCAGGGCGTTGCCCTGGGCTGGGTGCTTATTGGCCTTTCAGGCCGTTACTTCTCAAAAACTTTACCGGACACCAATAAAAGGAGAAAGACCTTGTGGATGCGACAGGTCTTTCTCCTTTCTTTTTTACCAATACGATAAAACGAAACTCTGCTTCAATTATCTACGACGTGGGCACTTCTCCCGTGAGCAGGTCATACACATACCCTGAACTTTGATAATATAACTGCGATTGCGGATTGAGCAGATTTTGATAAGTTTTAGAATTGTAAACCTTATCAAAAGCCTCAGGCATGCTCAAGCCCTCATTATCCATAGTCATACGAATGAGGTCTGCAGTTATTTCCTCTACCATATACTGAATTTGTCCTGCAGTAAGTGTCATAAACGAACCAGTTGTTTTATTGCTTTTTGAGTACAGAAAGCATATTGAAAAGTTATACCCTTGTGATAACGTATGTTTTTAAGAAACTGTTCAAACGTAATATTCTGACGCTTGAAATCACGAATCTGCAAACCTATATAGTCATCAGCAATTGGACCATATACAATGTCGTACGTATGCAAGAAATCTTGATTTTCATCACGATTGTTAAACACGAACTCAGCCCACTCGCGAGAATATTCAGTAAAGCATTTAACCTGCAACTCTTGAGATGAAAGACAGGTATCATCAAATTCAAATATAGTAACAGCTTCTTCACCTCCAAACTGAACAACCTTTGCGACAGCCATTTTCCGGGCTTGTTCTTCTTCTGCAGACAGATAGAAAGCCTGTCCAAAATCTTTGTATCGCTTTGACTTTGCCAGGTCAATGGTTTCTATCTTTACATTCGAACCATGATATAGTTTCATTCCAAATGCCCTCCCTTTCGTTTGCAGTAAGCCACTAAACCATCTACCATATCGCGAAATGAGAGCGTGTGCAGAATGTCATAATGTTCCAGAAACATTTGCACCCCACCATACTTACTGATGTAGCGATAAGAATCAACGTTTGAAAGTCCGAAACGCTGACCAAATTCATTGATTAGGGCTACCAAAAAACTGATTTTATGCTTTTCTAATTCACTCATAATTGATGTTCTGAGAGAGAAACACAGTCCAAAGGTACTACTATTTTTTTATTCAAAACAAAAATGCGCATAAAAAGGAGGTTCCCAAAAGTGAACCTCCCTTTTTATGTGGGACTTATCCCAACAAATACTGTTTAAGTGCGTCAAGCGTGGGCGCCATGGGGATGCTCTGCTTTTCGCCCTTCATAAATTCCTGAAGCTTTGCGGGGATTTCGATCTGCTCACCGATAATGCGCTCAATCGTGTCTTTGAACTTCGCGGGGTGTGCCGTTTCGAGGAACACACCGACCTCGCCGTCCTTCAATCCTTCCTTCAACGCCTGATAACCACAAGCGCCGTGGGGGTCGAGCAAGTAACCTTCTTCCGCCCAAACCTGCTTCACGCACGCTTCAATCTGTGCGTCGCTATAAGCAGCACCGCTGAGGTCCTTGCAAATGGCTTCGTGGCTCTCGCCGTAGAAGTCGAGGATGCGCGCAAAGTTGCTGGGATTACCCACGTCCATAGCGTTGGCAATGGTGCAGACAGAGGCACGAGGTTCGTACTTACCCGTTTGCAAATACTTGTAAACGATGTCATTACTATTGTTGGCAGCGATGAAACGCTTGATGGGGAGTCCCATGTGTTTGCCAAAGAGACCCGCCGTGAGGTTACCGAAGTTACCACTGGGCACAGCCACCACCATTTCCTGCTCCTTGCCCATGCGCTTCAACTGAGCGTAAGCATTAAAATAGTAGAACGCCTGCGGGAGGAAGCGCGCGATGTTAATAGAGTTCGCACTGGTGAGCTTCATGCGCTTGTTGAGTTCTTCATCCATGAATGCCGCCTTCACGAGTGCTTGACAATCGTCAAAACAACCGTCTACCTCGATCGCCGTAATGTTCTGACCGAGCGTTGTAAACTGCTTTTCCTGAATTTCACTCACCATGCCCTTGGGGTAGAACACGTAAACGTGAATACCCGGCACACCGAGGAAACCATTTGCCACAGCGCTACCCGTATCGCCCGAAGTAGCAACAAGCACATTGACTTGCTTCTCCGCATTGCCCTGAATGAAGTGAGAAAGAAGGCGCGCCATGAAGCGACCGCCGACATCCTTGAACGCCAACGTAGGACCGTGGAACAATTCAAGGGCATAGATGTTTTCGCTGACGGGAACAACGGGAGTGTCAAAGCTGAGCGTGTCATCAACAATGGCACGGAGTTTATCAGCAGGCACATCTTCGCCAAAGAATGCCTCAGCCACGCGGAAGGCAATCTCCTGAAAACTCATTTCGTGAATATGATCGTAAAACTCCTGGGGAAGGGGTTTCAACATTCGAGGCATATACAAGCCTCGGTCGGCAGCAAGACCCGTTACAACGGCTTCTTCGAGTGCGACGTCGGCTACTTGTTTATTGGTGCTATAGTAATTCATAAGGAGGAAAGGTTGGGAGGTTAAGAGGTTGGGAGGTTATAAGGTTGGGAGGTTGGAAGTTCGTTAAGGTCTTTTGAGACATTAGAGTCGTAAAGGATATTATAGTCTGCATAGTCCTTAAAACCTTAAAGCGAAGCGACCTCATAACCTCATAACCTAAAAATTATTTACTCATAAACGCCTGAATAAATTCGTCCTTCTGCAACAGGCCGTAAGAACCGTGGAGGGCAGAAACTTCGTCGAAGGTTTCTACGTTGTCGGGCTGAATTTCAGGATTCCAGATCAGGAATGGTACGGGTTCGGAAGTGTGCGTGCGCAGGCTGCAGGGCGTAGGATGGTCGGGGAGAATGGCGATAGAAACGGGTTCGTCCCAATTCTTCACTGCCTCATAAATGGGGCGTACTACGCGATTGTCGAGGTCTTCAATCGTGCGCTTCTTCAAATCCATGTTACCCTCGTGACCCGCTTCGTCGCTGGCTTCGATGTGGAGATACACAAAGTCCTGCTTGCGGAGGGCGTCGAGTGCCACGCTCACTTTGTTTTCGTAGTTTGTATCGTAAAGACCAGTAGCACCCTCCACTTCGGGCGTTTCAAAGCCTGCGTAGTGACCGATACCGCGAATAAGGTCGACAGCAGAGATGACCGTACCCGACTTCACCTCGGGGAATTTCTCGCTCAAGAGTTCCATCTGCGGACGGAAACCTCCGCCCCAAGGCCAAATACTGTTTGCGGGATCCTTGCCCTGCTCCATACGGCGAAGGTTGACGGGGTGGTTCTTGAGCACTTCCTGCGAACGCAAGATAAGGTCGTTGATAAGTTCTGCCGTTTCCTGTGCCTCGGGAACATTGGCGCGCACCATGCGTGGGCGGAAAGGTTGACCGGGAACGTCGTGAGGCGGTGTGCAAGAAATGCGCTTGTCGCCCCCCTTAATGACGAGCAAATGGCGGTATTGAATACCCGTGTGGAAGCGCACGCGGTCGTTACCCAAAGTTGCCTGAAGCGCTTGGATGAGTTCGTCGGCTTCTTCCGTAGAAATGTGTCCCGCAGAGTGATTCTTGATGCAGTCTTCTGCAATGCAGATGATGTTGCAACGGAGGGCGAGTTCGCCGGGTTGGAGTTCTACACCGATACTTGCGGCTTCGAGCGGACCGCGACCTTCATACACCTTATCCAAATCATAACCGAGCACAGACATATTCGCCACCTCGCTACCGGGATGAAATCCGGGAGCTACGGTCATCAAGCGCCCCGTGCGCCCTCGACGCGCCAACTCATCCATATAAGGAGTTTGAGCAGCTTGTAGAAGGGTTTGACCATTGAGAGCTTTGATGGGCCAGCCTGCCATGCCATCGCCAAGAATAATTATGTGCTTCATAAGACTGAATATTTTAGCGCCCGTAGAAATTTAAAAAAACTCCACACGGCGGGTAAATGAAAGAGTAAAGAATAAATGAGGCACACCCTGCATTGAGGAAAATGCAGCGGTGAATCAAATCCTAACGAGTAGGAAAAGTCTGTTCACAGGAAACAATACAAGTATACGAAAAAGGTGTTTCACATAGAAACACGAATATAAACCCCTACCCTCGATGGGTAGTGGATGTCCCAGCGCCGGAAGTTGTAGTAGCGATATGTAAGAAGAAAGCACTCATTACAATACTGCGTTAGGATCTGTTAATAAATGCGCTGTAACTGCGGGGTGAGTCCCTTAAGAAAAGAGAACATCACCATCCGCGACAGCTGTGTCTAGTTAGTTGTTTGTTTTGTTGTGTGTGTGAATAGAAGACGATGTTGCAAGATGGCAGATAGCAATCTACAACCATCATCCGCTTGCAAATGTATAAATAAAAGACATACACCAAACACATTTTGCAAGAAAAATTCACTTTACACTAACTTTTTATCATTTGCACCTCGAATAGTTGCACAATATTACACAAATTCTATCTGCGTGTGCAAGATTTCTATTCGAGTAAAAAGAAAAAACGAGAATCACCAACAGGGATGATTCTCGTCTTTTTGTATTTCAGGTTTCGGAATTATTGGTGTCCGGTAAATACAGATAACTCATTGTTTGATGGATCGTTGTACTCATACAAGCCCCCTTATAAATATTCAACCGAAAGAAAATGAGAATTTTTATGTTTAAGAGAACACGAATTTCACGAATAACACGAACCGCAGGTCGCGCAAGTCAATCTCCATGCGGGATGAATATTTCTTAATCAGAGGCGAATAACACGAATGCCATCCGGATGGTATTCGTGCAATTGCTTTCGCGACCTTTGGTTCGTATGCGATAAGCAAAGATAACAC
>JAZTYI010000072.1:0-15964 GCA_045636885.1 Alloprevotella sp. | reverse complement strand
CTATCGGTCCCCGTAGGAGGACCCACAACGACCGGATAAGTTAAAGCAATTTGTAGCATATCCAGGTGCTGTGGGGCCTCCTACGGGGACCGATAGATTTATTCGTTCGTAGAGTACCCCCGCAGGTTCGCCCTGCTCACCCGCGGTTATGCAAGTGTGCCCTCCTACGGGGGCATTTCGGATGGTTAAATCCTCTGACGTAAGTTTTTTTAACTATATTTGGGTCAACTTCTATATTATCACCTTTTTTATTATTGCTTCTATAGAACCCAAACTTGGCTCCACGTATCACGTGTATCTACACGTATTTATCAACTGATTCCATTGATTAAACTGTTGCTCAATCCCCCCGCAAGGCATTCGTGCCCATTCGTGTCCATTCGTGGTTCAAAAAAGGATTAATACTGCAGAAATCGCATAACCGGTACGTACTTAGAGTGCGTCCTTGTTATCGAGCGTGAACTCCACACTGCGTAAGATGTTTTCCGTACACCAATAATTGCGAAAAATTGTGACACTTTCCACCTTCATTTTTCCTCATTTTTCGCCGAAAACTTTAACAAACATTAACATTCTGCCTACTTCCCGTTGCAACAATATCTATTTGCGGCGCCAGAATAAGTAACATTAAAAACCGGTTGTTTAACCTTGAAAAAACTAGGTAACTTATTTTTTACCCCAAAAAATAGGTTTTTCGGGATAAAAAAAGTGGAGATACCCCCGATTCGTAGGGCCATCTCCACTTCCGTAACACAAAGATACAAAATTTCGGAGCGAAATCCAAATTCGTTAACACTTGTTAACACCAACATTATTCTTCATTTTTCTTCATTTTTCGCGTTCAAAATCGTGCCCCGTTTGATAGGTATTTCCGACATAGGACAACACTCCTTGCCCTGGAATCATTTGGCAGGTACGGACGCACGGTGCGTGCGTCCTCAATATGTACGAGAATTCCCATGAAAAGCATACAGAAGATACCGATTGAATTTAGGACGCACGACCGTGCGTCCGTACCAGCCAAGTGATATGCCAATCAAGTCTCCCCTGATTCAGAGACGCCATAATATGACGTCTCTACGTTCGCTACCTTCGCGTCTTTGCGTGAGAAGATACATTGCGCTCATCCAGGGATTTGTCGACTCACGCAAAGACGCAAAGGGGCGCAAAGAGGTTGGTTATATTGTTGCTATATCATCACTTATTATCTTAGCCACTAATAGGCATTAATTTACACTCTAACCGAAGGTCGCGCAAGTCAATGCCTTGCGGAGTATTTAAGACCGGATGGTTATTAGTGCCCATAAGTGTTCATTAGTGGTTCCAATTAAAACAAACGAACTTTAGTGGTCAACCTTATTACCATAATTTAAGAGGGTGCGCCAAAACTTTCATTTTGACACACCCTCTTTCTCTGCCTTGAGATGTTTGTTATTCCCAAGTATGTGACCAAGGATTTCCCTTCTTTTTGCTCATTAAGGCATCTGCATCCGTAGTGTTATTAGAAATATTCACTTCTTTATTTGACACCGCAATAACGCCTTGCAATTCAAAATGCGCAGCTTCAAGCGTGGGTTTGATATATTGTTTCTTCATACTGTTTTGATTGAATTAGAAAATCACCTTCTTACCGTTTACGATATACACACCCTTCGTTGCATTTTCTACACGGCGACCTGAGAGGTCGTAGATTACGGGGGTAGCATTGCCGTCTACGATTGTTGCGTTGTCAATACCTGTAGTGTCACCGTTACCTGCGAAACGAATGCTCAATAATGCAGCTGCAGTCTCAGGAACGTTCAAGTAAGCCTTGTGGTTGTATACCTTGAAACCTGCTTCCTTTCTGAAGAAACCTGTAACGCCATCCTGTACTGTGAGTACATAAGATGTCACACCGTCAGTGAGTGCCACGTCCTTGTATTCAGCAGCGCCTGCATAACCACGGAGCATATTGCCTTCGGTTTCTGTTGCGCCGTCTTCTGCAGTATAGAAGAAGTCATACTTTTCACCAGCTGCACCACGAACTACAACGCCTGTCTTCGCGGGGATAATGCCGTCTTCAATCTGAGTCATGGTGAGAACACCTTCACCTTCTTCCATTTCGGGTTCAGTAGTTGCCACGTAGGCAGTTACGCCTTCGGGAATTTCTGTCGCAGCATTTGCATAGAACGTACCGATGCCCTGAGCGCTAATTGTGCTTTCTACCTTCGCCTTTTCTGCAGCAGTTGAAGCGATGGGCTTGAAGGGAGCTTCTTCCGTAAACTTGTAAGTTCCGTTACTTGCCCAGTCGAGTGAGAAGCGCACGAAGCGCATTACGAATGCGTTAGACACACCATTTTCTTCGTAGTAAACGCCGAGTGTTCCGTCAGGAAGTACCACCGTTGCGCTGTAGCAAGAACCGCGAGGACAAATCGTCTTGGGAGCGCCAAATGTTTCGCCTTCGTCCGTAGAAAGAGCGATGCTCACGTTTTCACGACTGCTACTGTTGGGAAGCGTTTGGAGTGCAATGTTCCAAGGATTGCCTTCAAGGGTAGAACACCAAACCATGTATTCACCATCACAAGCGTTTCCTGAGATACCTGTGTTGAAACGTGTCTGTGAGGGATCACGCCAAGTTGCACCATCGTTAGAAGTTACATTATGATAGTTGTAACCGCTTGCACGTACGCTGATGGCAAGGTCGCCATTGTTGCGTTCCAAAGATTTAGGTTCGTCCGCGCTAGCAGTACCGCTTGTGCCGCTTACGTACCAGTTCTTACCGCCGTCCTTACTCATGAAGAAGTAGAAGTGCTGGCTGTTGTCTTCCTGGCGATTTACGAAGTTGGAAACGAGTGTTCCGTCACGCTTTTGGAGTGCTGCACCTGAACCTGAGAAACCGCTCTTCCACGTTTTCGTGTCGGGATTGTCGCAGTTGGCACCAAAGAGGTCATCGGTGTGGTCCACGGGAACATCCCAAGTAACACCACCGTCGTGACTCGTAATAGTCTTCCAGCGAGGAGGTTCTTGCGCTGTTCCTTGGAAGAAACCATGACCATAAGTTCCCGCACTGGTTACGATACCAATAATATCGCCATTATCGCGATTCGTTACGATTGAAGCATCACCGTGACCGTAGTTGCCACCTGTTTCCGCAGTACCCGCAACTGTTACGGGGTCGCTCCAAGTCTTACCCATGTCGTCAGAGTATTGCGCAACGACGTAGCAGTGGTTGGGAAGGTCGGCTTGGCTTTGCTTACGGTCGTCGGTAAGTACTACGAGGCGCTTACCATCCTTCGTTGCAGTAATGGCGGGGATACGATAGTGAAGTGACCCCTTATCCATAGGCATGAGTACAGCGCCTTCAGAGAGGAAGATAGTTACGCTATGCTGGGGATTACCATTAGCTTCGGCTATTTCTGCGCCATCCACGGTGTAAGAAGTGATTTGAGCATCTACGAGATTACCTTCCTTCGCTGATTCTGCGATGTCGTATGTAATCCAGAGGTAGTAATTGCCAGGCGCCATTTCCTTTGTGCCGGTGATGGTGAACGTACCGTCTTGAGCAAGTTGAACAGTAGCACCATATTGCACACCATTTTCTTCACGCCAAGTCATCTTCTTCGTAGCATCAATGAAGAGCTCGCGGTCGTTCGTAGCGAAGTAAGCCTTAACATTCGTAACGTCGGCAGCATTATCACCTTCGAAACGTCCCTTCACTCCTTCAAAATTCACTGTGCCTTGGAGACCTGTCACACGGATTGTAGAGCGGATAATTGCTTGGTCAACATTGCCAATACCTGTGCTAACCTTGCCCTGAACAACACGAGTGCCTGCAACGTTAGCTTCTGCATTTGTCACATCTACTTCGTCGAATCGCCAAAGTGAAGCATTACCTGCAGCTGCACCCCAACGTACGATTGTCTGTCCGCTGGACTGAGCGTGCAATTCCGTGTTATTATCCTTGATAACGAAGAAACCATGGGCCTCATTTATATTATATATATAGTTAGCTTGGTCAACCACGCCGAATGAAGTGCCACCGCCTGTGCCTCCAGGTGCTGTTCCGAAGTACTGACCGCTATAGTTCTTAATAGCAAGTTTTCCATTCTGTTCCCAGAAGCTCCAGATGTAATTTGGCTTAAAGTCTTTGTCGGCAAAGCGCAACTTCTGAGTCTCAGCATCGTAATACATTACCTTACCAGCACAGTAAGCCGTACCATCATTTGAAGCGGCGCTGGTGATGTAGTACCAATAAACATTATCCGCAGTGCTCACCTTGGGCGCTTCCGCCACGTCGAGTTTCAGCTTAACCACAAAGTTGGAAAGTACTACGCCCTTGCTGTTAGGACCATTAAGGTCGAAGTAAAGCGAAGTCAATCTCTGCTTCTGAGCACTAACGGTCTGAGGAGTTGTTGACGTAGCATAAACATCACCATTGTCCATGATAATTTCTTGAGCATTGTCATGTCCATTGTTAGCGAATGTGAAACTATATTCAGAAATAACATAACCCGCAGGTGCTGTGAGCGTGTAACGAGAACTAGTTCCACCCGTCATCAACTGCACATTATTATTATGCCAGTTCATGTTGTTCTTACCAGTACCGAACTGTAACTGGGGAACATCTTTACTCTTCCACGCACTAGTCCAACTATCATTATTGACATTACCATCACGGTAGAGGTCACCGTTTTCCTTGTCGATAGTGTAAGTAAATTCAGTGGGGATTACTTCTTCTTCACTCACTTCCTTGTAACTTATAACCAATCTTGTAATTAAGATTCCGTAGTTACTACCTCCTGCAGTACCATTCACAGTAAGAGCAATAGAACGTGTTGCTAAATTGTCTGCACTCACAGTCTTTTCTGTAGTATTGCTCTGTGCTGCACTTGTGCCTGTTCCTTCTGCTGTGGTATATGTAAAGGTATTGGTATATCCAGAACTTGTACTAAGAGTTGTCAATTCGTAACCTACAAATTCATATCCCTCGGGCAAGGTGAGGTTATAAGTGTAACCCGCCTTCAACCAAGGACGATTGTTTGAATAACCAATATTATTCGCTGCATTATCTGGGCTTTCTACAGCAAGCGCAGGAGTTGTACTCGTTACGAACTTGCCATACCAAGCTCCTCCACTTTCACCGTGATGAGTCCAAGTGGCCTTACCCGAAGCATTTGCAAAATGATCATTGGGGGTAAGCGTCAAAGTTTCAACTCCATCAGTGAAAACTCCAACCGTAAGCGTTTTAGCAGAAGCGTTGACCTTCATTGACAACCCTTCAGGTAAGGTAAAGTCTGTAGCAACGGGAACAGTCCCCTTGGGGAAGAACATATAACCATTGTTATATACCTTAGCAATACCACCAATATTTGCCGAACCCGTATAAGTTATTGAGGGGTCACTACCAATTTCTGTTGCATTCTCAGCGTCAATAGTAACTGTGTAAATGTCATACGCCGCTAATTCTGCATCACCGACAGGGGCAAAGGCAAATTTGTTGTTTGAACTTGATGATTTGCCAATATAAGGTTGCTCTGTATTTGCGCCTGGATTGTAATAGTGCCACTTATCTACAGAGGTATATCCACCATAACTCATTGTGAGTGTGGTGTAACCCTGAGTAATATCACGACTGGCGATACAATTCTCTTGTATTGCGAGACCATCAATACTTTGGATTAAATACTTGCTACCAATTTTCTTTACTTTCACCCAACCTGTAGCAGGTTTAGCAGTGTTATATGCCCCAATCTTTAAAGGATAAAAATTAGTAGCACTCTGTCTGAAAGGAGAATTGGCATTTAGAATGTTATTAACACCACTTGTAACATAACCTTGCATAGTTGCATCCGAACCAGTGACTACGCGCATTTTGTACCAACCATCTGTAAGGTTTTCTATCGCCGTCACCACGTTCTTGAAGTTCTCATCGGTTGGAACCATAGGTTCTACCTCTGGAGTACCCTCTACGAGAGTTATCATATACTGTCCACCTGCATCACCTCTATCTGTTCCAGATTGTCCAGAACTCCAGTTGTACACTTTAAAACTGTGGTCGCTTGTAGTTTGGTTAAGTTGTACCGTACCGCTACTAATAATAAAGAGTCCGGGCGTATTGGCATAACTCAAGGTCCAACCGTTGGCAGGTTGAGTTGCTGAAGTTGTAATCTGCTTATTGTATGCAGCCGTGGGGGCAAGATACGAATTGTCATTGCGGTTAATGATGTCAAGACTGCCGTCATTTCGCGCCACGAACTTCCACATGGAAGAAGCATAGTTATTCTTGTCAACCCCATTCACACCATCACCGTGACTTGACAAATACTTATTACTGCGGTTAGGTGTATAAAGTTGATACCACACTTCGTTGCCCTGTGTACTGTTTGTAGGCATAGAAAGTGCGCCGTTGAGAATTTCGTTGAGCGCGTTGGCAAAAGTTGTTACCTCTTCTTGAGTGATGTTGCTCTTTTCCAAGAGCGCATTTGCTTCGCTAACCTTTGTGTCAAACGCTGCCATCTTTGCAACATTATACTGACCTGCAGCATCACCACGCTGTGCTACGAGACCGCGAGCAATTACTTGCGTTAACTGATTGCGGAGTGTTGCTTGGTTGTAACGCGCTTCTGCGTCAGCCTCAGAAGTAACGGTGTAGTCGTTGCCAGGGAAATTCTTGTCCAAAGCCTCCTTCATCAACACCGCCATCTTGGCATAACCAAGACCGCCAAGGTAATTGCTGGGATAGAAATACTTGGTGTTTGCCATCTCTCCGTTAAGATAGGGAGTGTAAGTATCTACAAACTCCAAGTTGTCCGTTGCATTGGCTGTGGCCAAAGAAACCATATAATCCTTCAATGCTGCAATGCGATTGGTATTATTGCTTGCATTGTTTGTTGGGCAAAGCGCCATCAAATAAATCTTTGACGTGGGCGACTTTTCGGCAATTTTATCTACGAGCGCCTTATAATTTTCTTTCACCGTAGCCATGTCGGTAGAGCCATTGCAATCACCCGTACCTGTGTAGAGGAAAATAGCCTTGGCATCAGCTTTTGACACACCATCAATAGAAGCATAAGTTGCATCAACAAGTTTGCTTGTTGTAGCTATATCGCCACCATACCCCCAACCTGTTCCGCGGTTCTTCACGTTAGGATTACCAAGGAGTTCTTGCCATTCGCCGTTCTTAATGAATTCGTCACCAAATACGAGCACGTCTTCACTGCTAATGGGAAGTGCGCTAAAATAAGTGGCGCGCATGCCGTTAGAACCGTTGAGTCCACCAGCATTCTGAACTGACAACGTATTTTTAGGATATACGCATGAAACAGTGTAGTCTTCGCCTTCTGCAAGATATTCACAGATGGTTGAGGCCCACGCCTGGTAAGCACCCGCTGTGAGGTGGAGGTTGTCGTAACTCCAAGCACCGCCGTCGGCTACGCCCGCGAGTTTGTCGTAAAGGTCGATGTAAGTAACGCCTTCCGTAGCGTCAGCATACGCTTTGGTGAGTTCGTTTGCCTTAAGCCACGTAGCTTCCACACGGTTACCTGTACGGTTTTTCAAGATGCTGTAGAGGTACACCTTTGTTTGAGGCGAACGCGCATGGATGCGCGCAACGATGCTCTTTACATAAGCAAGCACCTGCTCGGGAGAGAAGTTCAAACCGCCCGATGTAGCGATGTCGTTTGTGCCGATCATCATAAACACCTTCTTGGGTTTACCATTGATGTACGATTCAAGGTTGTCACTCTGTTCCGTAGAGTAGGTTCCTGAGTTACCTCGGTTCACGATGGGAAGATAGTCTCCGTTAGAGGTCACAAAAACTTCGGGCCAACAGTGCATATCGGTAATACTATTACCGATAAACAGGATGTTGTCGCTGGTTACAGATAGGGCTTTGAAACTATCATAACGATGGTTTCTGAAAGGCCCATCGGCAAGGATCGTCGATACTGCACATAGCAGTAGGGCGATGAATGTCGAAAATCTTTTCATAAATAAATATTGTTAAGGGTAAATTGTTGCAGAGTAGGGGGCGTATGCCTTATTTTGCCTATTGCTAAATGAGGGTACTCCTCCACGATTGCAAATTTACGGATATTTTTTTGAAATAAAGTCTCAAATAAAAAAAATCAGCACGTTACGGGCGCGCTGATTCTTTTTTTTGGGGGGGGTATAGGGAGTTTATAGTGCCTATAGTCGCTATAGTACCTATAGTTTCTACAACCTCCTATAGCAGTTCTAAATTATACAGTTCCAACGATGAAGTTTTCGGGGTGACGCCCCTGATAGCCTTCATAGTAAGCATAGATTTCGCGGAGGTCGGCCTTGCGGTCCTTTGAGGGCATGATGTACTTTGTCATACGCACCTCCTTTTTCTTATAGTCAATGCCCATCAGCACAATGGGAAGGTTGGCTTGCGAAGCAATGACGTAGAAGCCCAGGTGCTAAGTTAAAGGTATTCAGAACTTTTGTCGTTGTATTTTTTTTGTATAATTTTCTTTTTTACACAAAATTTAATACTTTTGTGAATTATTACACGGAAAAATTGCTCGATTTTGAGGAGGAAAGGAAAGAACTTGTGGGAATCAATGCCAATAGTTAACCAATCTAAGTGGTATCAGCATGCACAAAGTTTTTATGATTAGCACTTTATTGATAAGAGAATAATGGTTGCAAGACTAAGGAACATAAGCGCCTACGCAAGTATAGATTAAAAATAACATTCAAATACAATACTGAAATACGATGTTTTTATAAGTTATATAAGACAATAAACACACATACTATTTATGAAACAATACGATATATTTATAAGTTACCGTCGCAGCTCGTATGACATAGCGAATTTGATAGCGACACGATTGAAGAGTGCTGGTTATAATGTGTTCTTTGATATGGAGGCTTTGCGCTCTGGTAAATTTAATGAACAATTGTTTGATGTCATTGACAACTGCAAGGACTTTGTGGTTGTGTTGCCTCCTAATGCATTGGATAGATGTGTGAATGAGAACGATTGGGTACGTTTGGAAGTTTGTAGAGCAATGCAACAGAAGAAGAATGTCGTACCTGTAATGCTCAATGGATTTGAATGGTTGAATCCAATGCCGAATGGAATGGAAGAACTTTGTAATTATCAAGCTCTTACAGCTACATCTACCGAGTATTTTGATATGGCTATGGAGCGTTTGCAACTGAGATTTTTGAAGAGCAAACCTCACCTTTTTCTTCGCAAATGGGTGAGAGGTTCTTTCGCTGTATTAATATCCTTGTTGACTATTCTAGCCATAGTCTGGGGCGTTCTCTACTATATTTCATTGGATGTATGTACGAAGTATGCTACAAAACTTACGGAAGATGCATCTGGCGTGCATATGATAGTTGAGCAGAATGAAAAGTTAAAGAGAGATTGGAATGTTTTTAGTGAGATTATAGTGCGAGAAGATAATCCCGAGAGAATCATGCACTTGCAGAATGAAATGTTGTCAAGTCTTGAGTGTGTTGAAAGAAATATCATGCAGAACTGGAATGTAGATTCTGTCGATTGGGATATTAGCGACTATCACAGTTTCTTGCTCTCCTTGCATGGCATCAATGCCGAGGAACTCAAAGTCTCGCCAACTTTTGCCACGATGTATTACAAGAATTATCTAACGTCTGACCTTGAGAAAATACGAATGGCAGTAATGGAGCCAAGTACCTTTAACCTTCGTTTCGCTGATATTTACTTCAACGTGTTTACTCACTCGAAGAACTCCTATTATGCTTCAGTTTTATCTGAACTATCTAACTTCCCTGAAGGTTCAGTATCTACGTTCAATGAACTTGATAAATTTTGGATTTATTTTCCAAAAGAATATTTGGTTAGAGCAGACAGAACTTATTATGAGAATATCATAAATAGTGAGGGACGAAAAATAGAAGAACTCTTCTTGTCGGGCTATGAGTTTATGTTGAATGAAGAAGATGCGTTGCTAGATGACATACAAAAGCAGGCAGACAAAATGGAGAATGAGTTGCACGAGAAAATTGAAGAATTGAGTAAGCAAAGCGGGAACTCTACAAGTTTTCGTGACACTAGTATAGATGAAGAACTCATGCTCCGAAAGGAAAAGAACGCAGTTAAGGAAGTTGCGCTAAAAGCTTCGCAAGCAGAACTTGAAGAACTCGATAAGCAATATTTACAAGCTTTTGAGTCATTAAAGAAGAAGTGCACCATTGATGAAAGTGATGATCAATGGTACAAGTGGGTGAAGATTTGCAAGTGGAGTACGTATTTGTGTACTATTGCAGATAGTAGACAAAAAATGGAAAAACAGGGCATACATTCCACCTCTTCTATTACTCCGGATATCGTATATGCAGAACTCAATTCCATGCTAAGTGTCTACCAAACTTATCACCCTGAATCAAAAGAGTATGTAACCTCAGTTAAAGCGTTTTATAAAGAAGTTTCAAGAGGGAAACGCTCTTGTGCTGGTGTGTTGGTTTTTGGATTTAAGGATAATGCAGTTCATCCTACACTCAGAGTTGGAGACATTATAACATCTTATGCTGGGAAAACGATACAGAGTTATGACGAACTTAAGACTGCATATAAAGAGTATGGAGATGCTAAGGTTAGTATTATTCGCTATCAAGATGGCCTTTTTTCCGAAATGACTTTGGATTGGGAAGAAACGGGTATTGTTGGTTTGTTGAATTTAAAAGAATAATCTTAGTAAGTTGTTCCTATAGAATTGATTAGAGATTCATCTTGTTTGGCATAAAAAAGAACTTTATCCACTGATTTATGAAACATAAAATATTACAACTATGAACTTCAAATATTTGATAAATAAATGGTTAGAAAGTGGATTGTGGTATCAAATACTGTTTTTTACCATAATCAATTTTGGCGTTTTCTTGATTGGTTTCTTGTTGTATTCTTCTATAGGTTTTAGGGACGATGTTAAACTGTGGGAGACGCTTCGCTTGTTTATAAACTCTAATAGTATTCTTGAGAACACGCATGAATTTGCAGGCAATCATGTGGTGCTACTATTCATAGAATGCTTGGGAAATATCTTTTTTTCAGGGTTGATTATTTCAATCATTACTACCTTGATTTTGAGAAATGTAGACGCAATAAAGGAGGGACACGTTCATTATAATATTAAAAATCATATCGTTGTTATTGGTTATGATACAATTGTCCCTTCAATAATTGCAGAACTACTTGAAATACATAAACATCCCAAGTTGAAAATAGTGTTGCAAACGTCAACCTCTGTTGATGAGGTCAGAACTGACTTACTTTCAAAATTGCCCAAAAAGGAACTCAAGCGTATCATATTGGTTCATGCACCACGTCTTTCTGTAGAAGAATTGGAACTGTTGTATACGACAAAGGCCAAGGAGATTTTTGTGGTAGGTGAACGTACTCAGACAGACCATGATGCTGAAAATATGTATACTTTCGAAACCTTGGTAGAGATACATGCTAAGCACAAAATGACGGAAAGGAAATCATTGACAATTTGGTTTGAAAATGAAGCATCGTTTGCCGCACTTCAACTTAATGATATCAGTGAGGACTGGAAAAAGTATTTTGAGTTCAAACCCTACAACTTCTACAAACGTTGGGCAAACCGACTTTTGACGAACAGCGATTATGGTAAGGGAGATAAAAGGATTGTTTATCCTGAACTAGACCATGGTGGTATCACCGCAGACAGTTCAAAACACGTTCACCTAATCATTGTGGGCATGAATCGCATGGGGATCGCTCTTGCTAAGGAGGCTGCCCACATGATGCATTTTCCGAACTTTAATGAAAAAAACGGTAAGAATCGAACGCGCATTACTTTTATTGACGACCATGCTGACAGAGAAATGAATTTCTTTATAGGGCGTCATGCTGGATATTTTGATATTGCACCGACAAAATATGCTAATCTTTCAGATTGCCATTTCTGGGAGTGGAGCAAGGACGTCAAGCGTAATAATTTTCTGGATGTTCAGTTTGAGTTTATTAAAGGACGTGTAGAATCAAAGTACGTCAGAGATTGGATTACTAAGCAGTTGGATGATAAAGATGCGATAATTACTATTGCATTTTGTGTCCATAATCCTTCTCAGAACTTTGGTATGGCCATGTATCTCCCTGAAGAAGTTTATACACGAGGCAGAAACGACGGGGTGAATCCTTGGGTCATTGTAGATCCTGACCAGGTTGTGAATATTTTTGTAAGACAAGAGAAGACTGGGGCACTGATAAAGGCATTTGGAGATTCTGCAAAGTCTGATGGAGCAAAGAATAAGAAGTATGCCAATATGTATCCGTTTGGAATGATTGACGATAGTTTTGCAGTGGATTATAATTCTAACCATCTAGCTATGGCATTTAACTATATCTATGATTTCTACTTCGCATTTGATAAAACACTGCCTTCTAGTTTGCCCTCTTTAGAATCGCTCTTAGAGAAGTGGAAACCTGTATCTACGGCAAACAAGTGGTCTAATCTTTATTTGGCAGACTCTGTAGAGTTCAAATTGCGTTCTATAGGTTTGGATGAGGAGAAGGCTAAGTTCGCAACATTCTCAGAAAAACAAATTGAGCAAATGGCTTACACCGAGCATCACCGTTGGAACATGGAAAAACTCTTGATGGGATATCGAGCTTTGGGCAAAAACGAACAGGGTAAGACTCTTGATAAGGCGACGTTGGGTAAATTGAAGAACAACATGTATGTACACAATTTAATCAAACCTTATGCTGATTTAACCGATGAAGAAAAGCAATTGGATAGAAATATTATATGCAAACTACCAGATATTTTAAGAATGTTAAACTATTAAATTGGATATTGTTATGAACGAGCATCTTAAAGAAATAGATCGTTTAGTTAGAATTAATAGAAATAATAAGTATCGTGCCATCGCATTAGTCGTGTCTGCATTGGTCTTTTCCTTTGTATTGCTTGGATGCGGTATTTATAAATATAGTCCCGATGAGTACAAGGTGAAGAAAGTGACAGAAAGTGATGTGATTGAGAGCACAGTATTGACGTCTTGTCACCCAACAAAAGTTACTGAAAGTTTACCTGTTACGGTTTCGGAAGAGTCCTATAGTCCTGTGATTTGGATTCAAACCGTTTGCGTCTTGGCATTTGTCTCATTTTCTCTGTGGGGTGCATTTACAGTACTATTGAAAGTTCTTAAGTCAGAGTATGATGTGAATATGAAGATACTTGAGGTTCTTAAGGACGTTTACAAGGAAGAGGAAATGAAAAAGATAAAGTCATAGTGATTGTAGCTTTGAGGAACATGTCGTTTCCATGCTAGGTTTTATTTCTATGCTTTGGAACTTTATTTTCATGCCGAGAAAATTTATTTTCGTGCCGAGAAAAATAATTACCGACTGTGATGAATTTGATACATCGTCATGCCATTTATGCCCCCAACTCTATGAATTCTCAAGACACCTATTCCTTAGAGCAATTTATGGATGCTTGGGCAGATTCCAGAAATTATCTTGTCACGGTTGAAAATGAATGTCCTGAGAATTACGTACCCCACCTTATAGACCTCACAGATGTAGAATTGGGAGATGAACTCATAGAACTTCGCGAAGCAATAGCAGAACATGCTCACAACGTATGGACTGCAGAACGCCAATCCCAAGGTTGGACTTACGGTCCCCAACGTGACGATGAGAAAAAACAAACACCCTGCATGGTGCCCTATTCCAAACTTCCCGAATCCGAAAAGACCTTCGACCGAGATATGGCAATGAATACAATTAAATTGTTGAAGAAACTGGGGTGGGATTTGGTGAAGAGGAAATGATTCAAATTTAACTATTATGAAGTACGATATATTTTTAAGTTATTCTCGAGAAGATTTTGAGTATGGTGACGTATTGAGTGAAAGATTTTCATCAAATGGTTTACGGCCTTTTATACAGCGACAAGATGAAAGTGTTGTTAAATTTAGAAATTTTTAGACAGCAAGAAGGCATATTGGCGAGATTATAATGATATAGAAATGTTGATGCTGAAAATGAAGGATGATATTAGTGCTGAGTTGGCTGATGTGTTGGAAATGAAACCCAATCAAATGAAATTACGAAAATAAATCATGAAAGAACATTGTTATTTTATCAAGAATTCCCAATTAAGAGTTGTGTTGGGGTCTATATTAGAAACAAGTGCAGATGTTATAGTGAGTTCTGATGATTGTCGTTTGTCTATGGGAGGCGGAGTATCTCGTTCTATTTCTAGAGGAGCTGGTGAAAGTATTCTTTTGGACAGACAGAAATTTGTTCCAGCGAAGTTAGGTGATGTAGTTGTAACTAGTGCAGGGAAACTTCCTAATAAGTACGTGTTTCATGTTGTTACTTTTGGAGCGCATTCTTTTGAGTATGTTGAAAAAAATATAAATCTTAACCAGTTTGTCTTAGAGAACTCCGTGAACAAATGTTTTCGTTTGTTGTCTAGTTTAGAGCTGAATTCAATTGCATTTCCTACAATTGGTGCTGGTGTGGCAAAAATTCCATATAAGGAAGTAGCTTTGTATATGATAAGTACAATTATTGCTAATCTCTTGCGTACTAATAAGGCATTGAAGGTAGAACTCTATTTGTACGATTGTTGGCATAAAATGACAGAGTGGGATTTTGTTATGTTCTTTGAAGCTATTGGAAAATATCTTCCGAATGAAAATTTGGAGGTAGAAGAAAATAATTCCGAATTAAATATACAGAAAACAGAAACACCGTTTATATTTGTAAGTTATTCTCGCAAGGATTTTGAAACGGCACGTGAAATAT
The DNA here is from genome assembly GCA_045636885.1 of Alloprevotella sp. GTDB lineage: Bacteria > Bacteroidota > Bacteroidia > Bacteroidales > Bacteroidaceae > Alloprevotella. The sequence goes on along the minus strand of JAZTYI010000072.1, from coordinate 1,179 downwards.
GTTCTTTACTAGTCAAGCATAATTTTGATTATTGGATTGATGAGGTGGGAAAATATTCAGGTAGTAATTTTAAAGGTGTAATCGTGAATCAAATAAAAAAGTCCACTATGGTCTTGTTTCTTTCCTCTGAAAATTCCAATAAATCTCCTAATGTGGTGAAAGAGATAGGGCTAGCTGTAAAGAATGATAAACCTATTATTCCCATAAAAATAGATTCGACTTCTTACGATGAAAATATTGAATATGATTTATGTAGCATTGATTATATAGAGTATGATAAAACTCCTGAGTTTGAGAAGCGTTTGATGGATAATATTAGCATGTATTTTCAAAGATAAAGAACTTCCTTTATGAGCGTAATATATACCTTATAACCAAAGTATTCTGTTATTTCTCAAAATTTATGCATTTCATAGAAAATTTTGATAGAATTGCTCACTTTTTCGTCTCTATACAATAAACGTTTTAACCTAAAAGAACTATGAACAAGAATTACTTACCGCAACCTGTGGATACGAGTGATATCCAGTTGCCTGAAGAATTGAGCGAGTTGGTGGAGCAGATGGCGAAGAATGTGCATGAGGTGTGGGCGCAGAGTAGGATGGAGCAGGGATGGACTTGGGGAGAAGAACGGAGTGATGCTTTGAAGCAACATCCTTGCTTGGTGGCATACGAAGATTTGCCCAAAGTGGAAAAGGCGTATGATCGAGATACAGCCCTTGGCACACTTAAGTTAATTTGCAAGTTAGGATTCAAAATTGTTAAGGAGTAGGCTGTTAGAGTTTGAAACTTTATAAGGTCGTTATCCGCTATTATCTATGTGGTTCCTTAACGTTGAATAAACTATGCAATAGGTCAGTTCTTTGTATTACAGAACAGATGTCATCTAAAGAAAAATCCGTCAATTCTTATAAGATTGGCGGTTTTTTTATTTTTATTGCTGTCCGGTAAATATAGATAACTCTTTGTTTGATGGATAGTTGTACTCATACAAGCCCCCTCATAGATATTCAACCGAAAAAAACGAGAATTTCTATGTTTAAGAGAACACGAATTTCACGAATAACACGAATCCTTGCGGGGTGTTATCTTTGCTTATCGCATACGAATTGCACGAATACCATCCGGATGGCATTCGTGTTATTCGCCTCTGATTAAGAAATATTCATCCAGCATGGA
>JAZTYI010000071.1:0-23505 GCA_045636885.1 Alloprevotella sp. | reverse complement strand
GCATAAAATAGCCTTATAATGCCTTTTTAAGGGTTATAAAGCCTTCAAAAAACGGGATACAAAAAAAAGAGGGTTTATGACTCGCTTGCTGAATGGGGAATATATACAAAGAGGGTGTGCCAGTTTTGACACACCCTCTTATTATCGAGCGGGTGCGCTCTGCGTAATTCTAACCATATTATCTTGGGTCCGTATGGTCCTGCGGCCTCTGCGTGAAAAAATAAAAAGGGGGCTTGTACACTTGAAATGACTTCATTGTTTGAGAGTTAGAAGCATTAACCGGACAGAAAAATAGTTAGTAGTGAGGAGGTGAATTTAGTTAGTAGTGAGGAGAGAGTAGTGAGTAGTCCATGCGGAATAATAGTCCGCAAGGACTACTCTCTACTCACTACTCTCTACTCACTACCTACCGCTTACCATGGCGAAAAATTGTGACACTTTCACCCTTCATTTTTCCTCATTTTTCGCCGAAAACTTTAACAAACATTAACACTCTAACTACTCACCCTCGCAACAATATCTATTTGCGGTGTAAGAATAAGTAACATAGAAAACCGGTTGTTTAACCTTGAAAAAACAAGGTAACTTATTTTTTGCCCCTAAAAATGGGTTTTTCGGGACAAAAAAAGTGGAGATAACCCTGATTTCAAGGGCTATCTCCACTTCCGTAATACAAAGATACAAAATTTCGGTGCGAAATGCAAATCCGTTAACACTTGTTAACACCAATATTATTTTGCATTTTTCGTCATTTTTCGGGTGAGAATTGGTACCCCGTTTGACTGGTATTTCAGACATATAACATTACTCTTTGTGCCCTTTAAAGGGACGCAAAGATGTAGGTAATAATATTAGGCATTATTATGGCACTTGCTTGCGTGTCCTTTAGGGCAATTGCTATATTATTATTTATTGCTGTCCGGTAAACAGCTCTAACTATATGAACATTAATTTGTTTGAATAGTATAAGCCCCACAGTTTGCATTGATTCCCCTGAAAGGGGATAAAGCCATTAGCCCAGGGCGTTGCCCTGGGCTGGATGCTTATTGGCCTTTCAGGCCGTTACTCCTCAAAAAGTTTACCGGACAGCAATAATTATTATTCTATTGGTCACCAATAGTTCAGAAACAGTCTGTTTTCCTGATTTTGGTAGCATAACGAGCGACCGAAACGGAGCACTTGCATTCCCCACTTTTATTTTCAAAAAAATATTACGCAGATGCGCATGCATAATGCAAATTTATTTTGTTAACTTTGCAAAATCCCGTATAGTAACCTTATGGGATTGATATTTATGGGTTTTTACCCCCTCCCTTAAAACGATACTATGAGCGAATTAAAGGTAATAGTCAGCGGTGGTGGCACAGGTGGTCACATCTTTCCCGCAATCTCCATAGCCAATGCCGTGCGCGAGTTGCGTCCGGATGCAAAAATATTGTTTGTCGGTGCCGAAGGGCGCATGGAAATGCAGCGCGTACCGGCAGCGGGGTATGAAATTGTGGGACTTCCCGTGCAGGGATTCGACCGCAAGAATTTGTTTAAGAACATCAGTGTGCTGTGGAAACTCATGAAGAGCCGCCGTATGGCAAAGCGCATTATCAGCGACTTCCAGCCCAATGTGGTGGTCGGCGTGGGCGGATATGCCAGCGGTCCGACGCTCAACATGGCGGCAAAGGCGGGTATTCCCACGCTCATTCAGGAGCAAAACTCTTACGCTGGGGTGACCAACAAACTCCTGGCACGCTCGGCACGGAAGATTTGTGTGGCCTACGAAGGTATGGAGCGCTTCTTCCCCAAAGAAAACATCATCTTCACGGGAAACCCCGTGCGCCAAAACCTCCTTACCCCCTCGATGACGTATCATGAGGCGATTGCGCATTTCGGACTTGACGACAAGAAGCGCACCGTGCTCATCGTGGGCGGTTCGCTCGGCGCTCGCACCATCAATGAGAGTGTGCTCTCGTGCTTGGAACTCATTCGCCAGCAAGATGAGGTGCAGTTTATTTGGCAAACGGGTAGTTTCTACCACAACGAAATTGCCGACGCCCTGCGTCGCGCGGGACGCCCCGAAAACCTCATCGTGACCGACTTCATTTCCGACATGGCAGCTGCTTACACCGTGGCCGATCTTGTTATCTCGCGTGCTGGAGCTGGCAGTATCTCAGAATTTTGCCTCTTGGGTAAACCTGTGATTCTTGTGCCCTCGCCCAATGTGGCAGAAGACCACCAAACGAAGAATGCCTTGGCACTTGTGAAGAAGGGCGCTGCCGTGTATATCAAGGACGACGAAGCGCGTCAGGCACTCATGCCCCGTGCTATTGCGCTCGTGCAAGAACCCCTGCAACTCAAGGAACTCAGTGATAACATTCTCACCCTTGCCAAACCCAACGCGGCGATGGACATTGCCCGCGAAGTGTTGGAGCTGGCACAATCATAAGGGTATAAGGTCGCTTCGCTTAAAGGTTTTAAGGTTCGCAATTACTCAATTGCTTAGGTTTTAAGGTTGCAGGTTATAAGGTTTTAAGGTTGACCATTCGGTTTACTTACCACTCGTTTCTATAAACAATCTGGATATTCCTCAAAACCTTAAAGCGTAGCGACCTTGCAACCTCATAACCTCCCAACCTTACAACCTCAAAACTTCTTTCTCAATGCAACATATCTACTTCCTCGGTGCCGGAGGTATCGGCATGAGCGCCCTGGTGCGCTACTTTCTTTCGCAAGGATATACCGTAGGCGGTTACGACCGCGTGGAAACGCCACTTACGAAAAAGTTGTGTGAAGAAGGCGCAGCCATCCATTACGAAGACGGCGAACAACACATACCCGCCTGCTTCAAGGATAAGGCAGAGACGCTCGTAGTTTACACCCCCGCCATCCCTGCTACGCACGAGGAGTTCAACTATTTCCGCCGTGAGGGTTTTGAGATGAAGAAGCGTGCCGAGGTGTTGGGCATCATCACGAGACAGATGAAGGGTCTGTGTTGCGCAGGTACGCACGGCAAGACTACGACTTCGGCGATGACAGCACACCTGCTTCACAGTAGCCACGTGAAGTGTAACGCCTTCTTAGGTGGCATCACGAAGAACTACGGTACGAACTACCTTATCGCTCCCGAAAGTCCCTACGGGGTGATTGAGGCCGAGGGGTTTGACCGTGCGTTCCACCACCTCCCTCCCTATGCTACGCTCATCACTTCTGCCGACGCCGACCACCTTGACATCTACGGCACAGAGGAGGCTTACCTCGAAAGTTTCAGCCATTACACCTCGCTCGTGCAACCCGGTGGTGCCGTGGTAGTGCATAAGGGTTTGAAGTTCCAAGAACGCTTGCAGGAAGGCGTGCGTCGCTACGAATACTCCCGTCATGAGGGCGACTTCCACGCAGAGAACATTCGCATCGGCGGTGGCCGCATCATCTTCGACCTCGTTTCGCCCATCGAAAATGTGAAGGACATCGAATTGGGTGTGCCCGTGAGCATCAACATCGACAACGGTATCGGTGCGTGTGCCTTGGCGCAGTTGGCAGGACTGACTGCCGAAGAAATTCGTGAGGCCATGAAGACTTACGGCGGTGTGGACCGCAGATTTGATTTCAAAATCAAGAACGACCGTTGCGTGCTCCTCAGCGATTATGCCCACCACCCCGAAGAAATCCGCCAGAGCATCCTCTCCATCCGCGAAGTATTTGCCGGACGCAAGATTTCGGGCATCTTCCAACCTCACCTCTTCACCCGCACTCGCGACTTCTACAAGGAGTTTGCCGAAGCCCTCTCATTGCTCGATGAAGTGTGGCTCACGGAAATCTATCCCGCCCGCGAACTCCCCATTGAGGGCGTCACCAGTCAACTCATCTTCGACCACCTCCGCGCAGACATGAAGAAGAGCCTCTGCCAGAAGCAAGACCTGCCAGAAATTGTGAAGGCAGAAGCCATGGACGTGCTCGTAGTGCTCGGCGCAGGCGACGTAGAAGACTACATGAAGGAGTTCCAAACTATTTTGGAAACAAAGTAGTTTTAGAGTACAACTGACAGAGTACAGCTACCGTCCGGACCATCTTCCGCATGGGTTCCTCACTACTAACTCCTCACTCCTCACTAAATATCTCCCCCTCCTCGTGCTTAAAATTCTCAAAATAATCTTTCGCTTGGTAACCATCTTGGTTCTTGTCGGCTATCTTGTCTTTGCGTTTAAGTATTTGACAGGAAAGGGCGACAAGAATATCTGTGTGGCTGTAAACGTGAAGATTGCGAATGAGGAGCGAGGGTTTGTGAAGCACGACGAGATTATTCGCACCATTCAGGACGCGCAAGTGTATCCCGTGGGCAAGGTGATGGACGGCATTAACAGCAAAGCCATTGAGCGCTCACTGCTAAAGAATCCCTACATCAGCGAGGTGATTTGCTACAAGACCCCCGGGGGGAACGTCAATATTCTTGTTGACCAACGCATCCCCATCATGCGCGTGATGCCAGAAGGGGGAACATCCTATTATTTGGACAAGACGGGACGCCAACTCCCCACGATGCATTATTCCGGCAACTTCTTTGTGGCAACGGGAAGTATTGACTCCACTTATGCCGCCGAGGAATTGGTAAAGTTGGCACAGTTTGTTTATGCTAACGACTTCTGGAATCATCAGTTGGAGCAAGTGCACATCCATCCCGACAAGAAGGCAGATATTTATCCGCGCGTGGGAAAGCAAATCATCCGTTTTGGGCGAATAGAAAAGGTGGAGAAAAAGTTTGACAATCTCAAACTCTTCTACGACCGCGTGATGCCCGTCGTGGGGTGGAACAAATATCGTGAACTGAACATCGCCTACACCAATCAAGTGATTGGCAAGAAATAACATAATCCTTACAGAATCATATAACACACTTATAAGCATGGCAGACATTAAAGAGTTTGTTGTAGCAATCGACCTTGGTTCGTCGAAAGTTACCGCCATAGCCGGTCGCAAGCAGCCCGACGGCGCCATCGAGGTACTTGCCTTTACGCAGGAACCCTCACAATCCTTCATCCGCAAGGGACGCATCAGCAACATCGACAAGATGACGCAGTGTGCAAAGAATATCAAGGAGACCCTTGAGACACAACTCAAGAAGCGCATCACAAAGGCCTACGTGGGCATCGGAGGTATGGGTATGCATACCGTGACCAACACCATCCAGCGCACCTTTAGCGAGAAGCACATCATCTCGCAAGATATTATGGAGGCGTTGCGCGTAGAAAATCTTCAGAAGGCTACTCCCGAACGTCACATCTTGGGCACTGTGCCCCAGGAATATAAGGTAGGCACACAGTTTACCAACGAACCCGTGGGCATGCTCGCCGACAACCTTGAGGCGCGCTACCTCAACATTGTTGCCAACAGCAGCATGTCTGACCAAATTCGCAACTGCTTCCGTGCGGCAGGCATTGAGGTGGCAGAAATGCCCATCACCGTATTGCGCCTTGCCGACGTTATGCTTACCGAACCCGAAAAGCGTTCGGGATGTGTGTTCGTAGATATGGGCGCTGAAACCACTTCGGTATCTGTATTCAAGAGCAACATGTTGCGCCACTTGGCGGTAATCCCCCTTGGTGGTGCTAACATCACACGCGACATCACTTCCTTGCAGATTGAAGAAGATGAAGCTGAAACGCTCAAACTTAAGTGGGGTGCTGCCATCACTAATGGTGGCGACAACAATCCTCCCATCGTAACCAGCGACGGTCGCGAATTCCCCTACACAGAGTTTTCAGGGTTGATCGAAGCACGCGTTGAGGAAATTGTACTCAATATCAAGAAGCAGATTGAACTTACCAACTACGAAAAGAACCAACTCGTAGCCGGCATCATTATTACTGGCGGTGCCTCTATGCTCAAGAATATGGAGAGCGTGGTGGCAAAGCTTGTGGGTATTGAAAAACTCCGCGTTGTGAAGAATACACGCTTCTCTATCCGCGGTCCGAAGAACTTAAACGTTGACCCCGTTCGTGAAGGCGACTACGCAGCAGCGCTTGCCCTCATCGAGCAGGCGGAACAAAACTGCTGTGGCGGAGAATTGAGCGAAGAAACGCCCCAACTCTTTGAGCAGGAAGAACCCGTTGCTCCCGTCGTGCAGGAACTTCTTGTAGAACCCATCGTTGAAGTGGTAGCAGAACCAACTCCCGAACCCGTTGTTGAAGAACCACAAGAAGAACCAACCGAACCCGAAGAAGAATTTGTTGAGGAAGAAGAAACTCCCAAGAAGCCTAATGCTATCGTAAGAGGCATGAAGAGTTTTGGTAATTGGTTGGGCAAACTTGTTAACGACGACTAACCCCTTCTCCTTATCCTTTAATTGAAAACAGTTGAAAGAATGAACGAAGATAATCTCATTGACTTGGGAGTGCCTACAGCAACTCCTTCTATTATAAAGGTCATCGGTGTGGGTGGCGGTGGTGGTAATGCCGTTAATTACATGTATCGCGAAGGCATCCATGACGTAAACTTTGTCATCTGTAACACCGACTCAAAGGCGCTTCAAGACTCGCCCATCCCCGTGCGCTTGCAATTAGGCAGCGAAGGTCTTGGTGCGGGTAATCGCCCCGCACGTGCTCGTGACGCTGCAGAAGAAAGCATCCAGAGCATCCAAAACATGCTCAACGACGGCACGAAGATGGTGTTCATCACCGCCGGAATGGGTGGCGGTACAGGTACTGGTGCAGCGCCCGTCATTGCTCGCGAAGCAAAGGCTATGGGCATCCTCACCGTAGGTATTGTGACCATCCCCTTCCTCTTTGAAGGTACACGCAAGATTGACCAAGCGCTCGATGGCGTGGAAGAAATTGCGAAGCACGTAGATGCCCTCCTTGTTATCAACAACGAACGCTTGCGCGAAATCTACCCCGACCTCAATGTGCTCTCGGCTTTTGAACGTGCCGACAATACGCTTTCTGTAGCCGCGCGCAGTATCGCAGAAATCATCACGATGCACGGCGTTATCAACCTCGACTTCCGTGATGTGTGCACAGTGCTTAAGGACGGCGGTGTGGCCATCATGTCAACGGGTTATGGCGAAGGCGAAAACCGTGTGACTGCCGCTATTCAGGATGCGCTTCACTCTCCGCTCCTCAACAGCAATGACATCTTCAATTCCAAGAAGGTGTTGCTCTCTATCTCATTCTGCTCCGAAAATGAAGGCGACACCTTGATGATGGAAGAAATGAACGAGGTGCACGAATTCATGGGCAAGTTCCGCGATGATGTAGAAACCAAGTGGGGACTTTCGATCGATCCTTCTTTGGGTAAGAAGGTGAAGATTACCATCCTCGCTACAGGTTTTGGTATTACCAACGTTCCGGGTATTCGCGAAAAGATGAATCAGGAAGAGCAGGAACGCTTGCGCGAACTCGAAGAGAAGGCGGAAGAAAACGACACGCGTCGTGAGCAGTTCTACGGAACAAACGACCGCAGTGGCACCAGCAAGAAGCGCCCCAAGGTGTACCTCTTTGGCCTTGAAGACCTCGACAACGAAGAAATTATTTCTATGGTCGAAATCACACCGACCTACAAGCGCACGAAGGAGCAACTCAACGAAATTAAGGCAAAGATTGGTGGCGAAGTTGTTGTAGCTATTGAGCCTGAAGCAACAAATGCTATCGACATGACTTCTTCAGTCAACTTCCTCCCTTAATAAACCACCCTTCTCCCAACAAAAAATTCCTCAACAACGACTTTCATGTTCGACGATCAACTTATACAGATAACGGCTCCTGCCACCAACACCCTTATTAAAGTCATCGGGGTGGGCGGTGGCGGCGGTAATGCCGTGGCCAATATGTATCGAGATGGGATGTACGACGTGAGTTTCTTGGTGTGTAACACGGATAGCAAAGCGTTGGAGGATTCTCCCATTCCTAACCGCATTCAGTTCGGACCTGGTTTGGGAGCAGGTGGCAAACCCGAAATCGGTAAACAGTATGCCGAACGCGAAGATTCGCTCGCTGCAATTTACGATGCCATCGATAAGGAAACCCAAATGGTGTTTGTCACCGCAGGTATGGGTGGCGGAACGGGCACAGGTGCTGCGCCGATTGTGGCGCGAGAAGTGAAGGCACGCGACATTCTTACCGTGGGCATTGTCACGCTTCCTTTCCTCTTTGAGGGCAAAAAGCAGATTGACAAAGCGCTTGACGGACTCGAAGAATTGGCAAAGGAAGTGGACTCGCTTATCGTGGTGAACAACCAACGCATGCTGAGTGTTTACCACACCAATAGCGTGATGGAGGGATTCCAGAAGGCGGACTATACACTTACGAATGCCGTGCGCAGTGTGGTGGATATTATCAAAATGCGCGGGGTCATTATGCTCGACTTCCGCGACGTGTGTATGGTGCTTAAAGAGGGGGGCGTATGCGTCATTTCTACAGGCACGGCACACGGAGAAAACCGTATTACCGCCGCTATTGAGAATGCCCTTAACTCTCCCTTGCTCAACCAGAACGACATCTTTACTGCCCGCCGCCTGGTGATGTGCATCACCTTCCCCGAGAAGCACGAGACGCTTCAGATGAACGAACTCTGCGAGGTAGAAGACTTTATCGCAAAGTTTGAGCGCAAGGATTTGGAATACAAATGGGGGTTAGCAAAGGATGAATCGCTGAAGGGTGAAGTAAAGGTCACCATTCTCGCTTCAGGATTTGGACTCGTAGAAGAGGAAGAAGTGGATGAGGAGCAACTCCTCAAGCGCATTGAGCGTGACGCGCTTCTCCAAACTTATTATGGGGAAACCCGAAAAACAACCACCAAGCCCAAACGCCCAGTCTATATCTTCTCACCAGAAGATCTTGACAACGAACTGCTCATTGATCAAGTAGAAACCATCCCCACAGCAAAGCGTACGCGCGAGCAACTCCAGAAAATCAAGGAATATTCACAACCACAGTAATTATTTCTCATTTTACTTATGACGCTCTTTGAAAAAATCTCACAAGATATTCCCGTAGCCATGAAGGCTAAGGATAAGGTTCGCCTCATGGCGCTCCGCAACATTAAGAAACTTTTTATTGAAGCACAGACCGCTCCCGGTGCGAGCGAAGAACTTGCAGATGCCGACGCGCTCAAGATTTTGGCTAAATTGGCAAAGCAAGGTCGCGACACCGCAGCACTCTACACCGAGCAAAACCGTCCCGACCTCGCTGAAGAGGAAATGGGTCAGGTGCTTGTCGTAGAAGAATACCTTCCCAAACCACTTACCGAAGAAGAACTCCGCGCTGCCCTCGCCGAAATCATTGCTGAAGTAGGCGCTACAAGCCCCAAGGAAATGGGCAAGGTAATGGGCGTAGCCTCTAAGAAGTTTGCTGGTAAGGCTGACGGAAAACTTGTTTCTGAACTTGTTAAGCAAATGCTTAATAAATAAGAAAGGGAAAAGGAGAAAGGAGAAATAGCAAGCGCAGCATATTCCGCAGGTCTATTTCTCCTTTCTCCTTTCTCATTAATCCCGCTTTGCGGTCTTTACCTCCTCCTTGCAAGGCATAATATAAACAAGTTTATCTTCTGCTCTTGCTTCGTTCGTTGGTTCTCCTTTCAAAAAATGGTATTCAAACTCAACTACGACTTCCAAATATCCACAGACCTCTACCACCTGCATTTTGAGGAAGGCAGGGAACCTCACGCTACCATCAAGCGAACTCCCGAAAGCGCGATTGTTTATATGCCGAAAGGATTTAGGTTTGAAGGCGCGGCGAGTTTGGAATGGGCAAACAAAGTGTTGGCCACCGCCCTGCGCAACAACGCTCAAGTAATCCTTACCCAGCGCCTGCGCAACATTGCCACAACACACAACATTCAGTTCAACCGCCTTACTATCAAGGATGTTTCTACCCGTTGGGGCAGTTGCTCCTCCCTGCGCAATGTCAACCTCAGTCTGTGGCTTCTGCTCCTCCCCTCTCACCTTATTGATTACGTCATAGCCCACGAACTCTGCCACCTTAAGGAACTCAACCACAGTCCCGCCTTTTGGGCAGAACTTGACAAACTCTGCGGGGGAACGGGTTCAGCAAAACGTTTGGACAAGGAACTCGGCACACTGGAACGTGCTATTATGGCGCAACGTATAAAGTAGGTTGCACAAGGAGGGATTCCCCCTCTACAGCATAAATAAAGCGGAACCAACAAAACAGGCAAACAACTTTGTTGGTTCCACTTTTTTTCATAACTTTGCACTCAGATAACCACAGTTATCGGTTAGGGCTTATAGCTCAGTTGGTTAGAGCAACGGACTCATAATCCGGAGGTCCTTGGTTCAAGCCCAAGTTGGCCCACACTGTTGAGTAAATGTCATGCGGCATTTACTCAACAGTTTTTTTGTACCCCTCCCTTTTTTTAATTCATATATTGGTGTCCGGTAAAAAATCTCACGCAAAGTTCGCAGAGTTTCGCAAAGACTATGCAGAGCATTTACCCTTTCTCTATAAAGGATTTCGCAAAGACATACATAGCTTCGCTCGTATGTAACCATCCGGATGACAAGCACAAGCGAAGTGTGTGCGCTCTGTGTAATTCCATCCATATTTATCTTGGATCCGCATGGTCTCTGCGATCTCTGCGGTCTCTGCGTGAAAAAATAAAAAGGGGGGGCTTGTACACTTTAAATGACTTCATTGTTTGAGAGTTAGAAGCATTACTGGACAGCAAAAAAATAGTGAGGAGTTCAATTTAGTGAGTAGTGAGGAGAGAGGAGTGAGTAGTCCATTCGGAATAATAGTCCGGACGGCGCTCTCCCCCTGTTTATAGGGGGAGGGGACCAGCTCTGCTGGTGAGGGGGTGCGAAAATAGTCCCGCATGGCAACTACTCACTACTCACTGTTTCTGCACCCCCCCACCAGCAGAGCTGGTCCCCTCCCCCTATAAACAGGGGGAGAGCGCCATCCGGAACTTCATCCCGCAAGGGTTACTCACTACTCACTACTCTCTCCTCACTCCTAAAATACTCCCCCTCCCCCACTAATTATAAATATCAACCTCAATAAATCCCAAAATCCTCGCTCCACCACAGACAAAATGCTTACCTTTGCAAGTTGATATGTGATTTTAACAGTGAACAGAAAAATCGAATTAAGATATGAAGCACTACACTCGCATTAACAATCTGATGGGGTGGTTGGTTTTTGCCGTTGCAGCATTTACCTACTGCATGACGGTAGAACCCACTGCCAGTTTCTGGGATTGCCCAGAGTTTATCACCACTGCTTACAAGATGGAAGTGGGTCACCCCCCTGGTGCGCCCTTCTTTATGCTTACGGGCAACTTCTTCACGCAGTTTGCCAGCGACCCTTCACAGGCCGCTCTCTGCGTAAACATCATGTCGGCGGTGTTGTCGGCGTTTTGTATTCTGTTCCTCTTTTGGAGCATTACGCACCTTACGCGCAAACTGATTTGTAAGGACGGCATTGTCGAAACAGGCACGCAACTCGCTACGATTATGGGGGCGGGTGTGTGTGGCGCCTTGGCCTATACGTGGAGCGATACGTTCTGGTTTTCAGCGGTTGAGGGTGAAGTATATGCTTATTCTTCGTTCTTGACAGCCATCGTGTTCTGGTTGATTCTCAAGTGGGAAGACCATGCCGACGAACCCGGTAGCGACCGCTGGTTGGTGTTGATCTTCTACCTCACGGGACTTTCTATTGGTGTGCACTTGCTCAACCTCTTGTGCTTGCCAGCCATTGTGCTCGTTTACTTCTACAAGAAGAAGCCCATGGCAAACGCCAAGCAATCACTTGTGGCACTGGCCATCAGTTTTGTACTCGTAGCGCTTGTGCTCTACGGACTCGTGCCGGGTATCGTAAAGGTGGGCGGCTGGTTTGAACTCTTCTTCGTCAATACGGTAGGCATGGGTTTCAACAGTGGTCTTGTCATCTACATCCTCGTGCTGATCAGTGTGGTATTGGCGGCCATCTGGAGCACCACACGTAGCAATCGCAACCTCATGAACGGACTGTACCTTACGGCCGTAGCCTTGTTGGGTATTCCCTTTATTGGCAACGGCGGCATGGCCATCGTGTTGGGCATTGTGTTGCTTGCTGTGCTCTTCTTCCTGCTGCGTTGGAAGACGGCGGATGGCAATTACTTGATGCGTAAGCGCCTGCTCAACACATCGTTGCTCTGTATGTTGATGATGATGGTGGGTTACTCATCGTATGCCGTAATCGTGATTCGCTCTACGCAGAACACGCCCATGGACCAATCATCACCCGAGGACATCTTCACGCTTGGCAGTTACCTGAACCGTGAGCAATATGGTTCTCACCCCCTCTTCTTTGGCGCTCCCTACACGGTGAACCCCGTAGATATTTCAAAGAAGAATCACATCCAGCGCCATGAGAAGATGGATGCCAATGAACCCGACCGCTACGACGAAATCGAGGTGACTGACGCTTACATCTATGCTCCCGAAACGAAGATGTTCTTCCCCCGTATGCACTCGCCAGCGCATGCAGAGAGTTACGAAAGTTGGTGTGGAGGAGTAAGCAAGGATTACAAGACGGCCTCATACGAGGGCTACACATTCCCCTTTGAAAAACCCTCGCAGGCGGATAACATCAGATTCTTCTTGAACTACCAGATGCGCTTCATGTATTGGCGCTACTTCATGTGGAACTTTGCAGGTCGACAGAATGATATTCAGAGTCATGGCGACCTGGATAAGGGTAACTGGATTACGGGTATTCCCTTTATCGACAATGCCATGTATGGCGACCAGAGTTTGTTGCCCGACTATCTGAAGAACAATAAGGGCAGAAACGTGTTCTTCTGCTTGCCCCTGTTGCTCGGATTGCTGGGTATGTTCTGGCAAGCGATGAAGAATGAGCAAGGTGTGCGCCAGTTCTGGGTAGTGTTCTTCTTGTTCTTCATGACGGGACTTGCCATTGTGCTCTACTTGAACCAAACGCCCGGACAGCCCCGTGAGCGCGACTATGCGTATGCAGGTTCGTTCTACGCCTTTGCCATGTGGATCGGTCTTGGTGTTGCCGCCATTGCCGACATGCTTCGCCGCTATATTTCACCGAAGGTAGCCACAGGTGTGGCTTGTCTTGTGGGGGTGTTGGTACCTCTTCAGATGGTGAGTCAAACGTGGGACGATCACGACCGTTCGGATCGTTACGCTTGTCGTGACTTTGGTATGAACTACCTCAACACCCTGCCCGAAAAGGGATACCCCATTATCTATACCAACGGTGATAATGACACCTTCCCCCTTTGGTATGCACAGGATACGGAAGGCCTTCGTACAGACGCTCGTGTGTGCAACCTTTCGTATTTGCAAACCGACTGGTACACCGACCAGATGCGCCGTCAGGCGTGGGATTCTCCAGGACTTCCCATCACCTGGAACCGCTATGAGTATGTCGACAATATGGGTCACGATTGGTTTAAGGTGAACCCTGCGCGCAAGGCCGAACTTGACAACTTGAAGCAGTTGCGTCCCGACGTGAATCCCTATGAATTGAGTTTCCTCATTGATAACTATGTGCGCAAGCAGGGCGAATTGCCCACCGACTCGTTTGTCGTAAAGGTGAACAAGGAAAACTGCATTGCTCAAGGCATGAAGGTGCCTGCAGGTTACGAGGACTTCCCCGAATACATGCAGGTGAGCATTAAGGGCAAAACATCGCTTACAAAGAGCGAAATGATGGTCTATGAAATGCTGGCGCGCAACGACTGGAAGCGCCCCATCTACATGTCTGTAACGTTGGGTCAGAGCAACTATGCACGCCTTGAAAACTTCTGCATCCTCGAAGGTCTTGCCTACCGCCTTACACCCTTCAACTTCGGCAGAATGGGCATTGTTGACAGCGACGTCATGTACGACAATATGGTGAATCGCTTTGCCTACGGTAACGTCAATAAGGAAGGCATTTACCTTGATGAAACCGTGATGCGCATGTGCTACACCCACCGCCGTATGTTGATCATGCTTGCCGATCAGTTGCTCCGTGAGGGCAAGGTGGATAAGGCGAAAACAGTGCTCGAACTTGCCAAGGAGAAATTCCCCTCTTCTACCGTGCCTTATGAACAGGATGACTACGACGTACCAGGCATTTGGATGAAGGTGGGCAATGAGGAAGAAGCAAACGCTATGGCGCATGAAGTGGCAGCAATAGCCATGAGCAATCTGCGCTGGCTGTCATCGCTGGGTGCCGAACGCCTTGAAACCTTCCATTCAGCATGTTTTAAGGCTGCTAACGCTTGTGTGATGACCTTCACCTTGTTGTATGCCAACAATGCGCTGACCCCCGAGGAAGTAGCGTTTATGGAGCATGCTGGTGAATTTGAAGCGTTCAATATTGGTAATTACTATTTGAACCAAGAGTAATCTATATGTGTAAGGATAGAGGGACGAAAGTGCGCTCTATCTCTTACATACAGTCTTTATTCTTTTTTGCCTCAACCCTACCTGTGTTTATCGAACAACCTGCCCGCTTTATGCGCTGGCTCTATCCACGTGCTCTTTGGCGCATGGATAAAAATGAAAAGGCCGTTTATCTCACCTTTGATGACGGTCCGATTCCCGAGGTAACGCCTTGGGTGCTTGACGTGCTCGATAAGTATGGCGTGAAAGCCACCTTCTTTATGGTGGGCGATAATGCACGTAAGTATCCCGAGATCTTCGAGATGGTAAAAGCGCGTGGTCATCGTATCGGTAACCATACGTACAATCATTGGGGCGGCGTGCGCCACAGTGCGGAACGCTTCATTGCCAATGTGGATAAGGCCAACTTGATACTCCAGACCGACCTCTTCCGCCCTCCTCACGGGTGGATGCTTCACAACCATTACATGCTCGTGAAGCGTCGTGGTTATCGCGTGGTGATGTGGGACTTAGTGACGCGTGATTATTCCACGCATCTCAACGGGCGTGATGTGCTCCTCAACGTGCGTCGCTATGCCCGACCAGGGTCTATTATTACTTTCCACGACTCCTTGAAGAGCCACGATAAGATACTCTACGCACTGCCCCGCGCTATCGAATGGTTGCTCTCGCAGGGATACACCTTTAAGGTGTTTGATTGATGCTTACAAACGTATAGAGGGAATAGATGTTATAGGCGATGTTATACCGCTATAAGTATCTATTCCCTCTACATTTTTCCTGTTTTCAGTTCTAAACGTTCTCAATAAATGCTCACTCACCAACAACTCGCTCACTTATCCCAAACCTTGGGTTTCTCAGCAATAGGATGTGCCCCCGCCATGCCTGTTGAAGATTGGCGTGTGGCACAGTGGCACCATTATTTAGTCGAAGGGCGCCATGCGGAGATGCATTATTTAGAGCAACACTTGGAGAAGCGCCTCAACCCCCAGCTCTTGGTGGAAGGAGCGAGAAGCGTGGTGTGCGTAGCGCTTAACTATTTTACGGCAGAGGATTTCCCCGCTGATAGTTATACGCTCTCACGCTATGCCCGCGGTAAGGATTATCACGATGTGGTAAAGGTACGCTTGCAAAAAATGCTCGATTCCATCGCTGAATTGACGGGCAAAGCATACGTGGGGCGCGCCTTCTGCGACACAGCACCCGTTGATGAACATTACTGGGCATGGCGCACGGGACTCGGATGGTTAGGACGCAACACACAACTCATCATTCCGCAAGCCGGTAGTTATTTCTTCATCGGAACACTCATCCTCACGGAGGAGATAGACGCTTACGACGCTCCGCAACCCAACCGTTGCGGCACCTGCACGCGTTGCATTGACGCCTGCCCCACTCGAGCTTTAAGTCCACACACAGGTCTTGACGCCCGTCGCTGCCTCTCCTATCTCACGATTGAGCATCGCGGAGCGCTCCCCGCCTTTGCTTCTCAAGTGCTTCACCCCTGCTTTTACGGTTGCGACCGTTGCCAGGAAGCGTGTCCGCACAACCGCTTCTCCACGCCCACTTCTTGTACAGATTTCGCGCCCTCCCAAGACCTTCTTAAGATGACTCCCAATGATTGGCACACCCTTGAAAAAGAGACTTACCAACGACTCTTCAAAGGCAGCGCCGTCAAGCGTGCTAAATTTGAGGGACTAAAGCGCAATATCCAGCAAATGCAGGAGTAGCGCCCCCTTTCCGTTTTTGTAATAACTAAAGGCAATAATAATGTAAACTATTGCCAAAACCAGCATTCTTTCTTTCACAAAAAGGCGTTGTGTCATAATAAGCAAACAGCTGCGTTGCTTCCCCATTTCGCACTTGGTCATGTACTTCAGTACATTCCCTTCATCCTCCATTTCAGCGCCTTGTATTTTATCACTCTTACACATTTAAGAGGGTGTGCCGAATATTTTCGACACACCCTCTTTTAACTATGATTCATTCTATATGGTATAGAAGTTCGATTATTCGCTCTTCTCACGACGGGGACGGCGTTCGCCATCTGCCGCTTCGCGACGGGGACGACGGGGGCGTTCTTCCCAACCCTCGGGCTTTTCTTCGAGCACGCGGTGTGAGAGGCGGAACTTGCCAGTCTTGGGATCGATTTCAAGGAGTTTCACAGTGATGTTGTCGCCTTCCTTAAGTCCGGCTTCTTCAACACTTTCAAGGCGCTTCCAAGAGATTTCAGAGATGTGGAGCAAACCTTCCTTGCCTGCCATGAATTCTACGAAGCAACCGTAGGGCATGATGCTCACTACCTTTGCATTGTAAACTTCACCCACTTCAGGAATTGCCACAATCGCCTTAATCTTAGCGATAGCTGCTTCAATGCTTTCCTTGTTAGGACCGCTCACCTGAATCTTACCTACGCCGTCAGCTTCTTCGATGGTAATGGTAGCACCAGTTTCTTCCTGCATACCCTGAATGATCTTACCGCCAGGGCCGATGACAGCACCGATGAATTCCTTAGGAATATCGAATGCTTCGATGCGGGGAACGTGGGGCTTGAGTTCAGCACGGGGTTCGCTCATCGTTTCCATCATGCAAGAGAGAATGTGTTCACGTCCTGCCTTAGCCTGCGCAAGTGCTTTTTCAAGAATTTCGTAAGAAAGACCGTCACACTTGATGTCCATCTGCGTAGCAGTAAGACCCTTAAGTGTACCCGTTGTCTTAAAGTCCATATCACCGAGGTGGTCTTCATCACCGAGGATGTCAGAGAGCACTGCGTACTTGTCTTCTCCGGGGTTCTTGATAAGACCCATTGCGATACCACTTACGGGAGCCTTCATGGGCACACCAGCATCCATGAGTGCGAGCGTGCCGGCACAAACTGTAGCCATTGAAGAAGAACCGTTAGACTCGAGAATGTCGCTCACTACGCGCACTGTGTAGGGGAATTCTGCGGGAATCTGACCCTTCAAACCGCGCCATGCGAGGTGACCGTGACCAATTTCGCGACGGCCTACGCCACGCTGTGCCTTTGCTTCACCTGTTGAGAAGGGGGGGAAGTTATAGTGGAGCAAGAAGCGCTGGTAGCTCTTGTCGAGCACGTCGTCAACCATCTTTTCGTCGAGCTTTGTACCGAGCGTACAAGTAGAGAGCGACTGTGTTTCACCACGTGTGAAGATAGAAGATCCGTGAGGCATGGGAAGGGGATCAACTTCGCACCAGATGGGGCGGATGTCCGTAGTCTTACGACCGTCGAGGCGGATACCTTCATCGAGAATGCAACGGCGCATAGCGTCCTTTTCTACATCGTGGTAGTAACGGTTGATAAGGTCGTTCTTTTCTTCGAGTTCTTCTGCTGAAAGTTCTGCATGAGCAGCAGCATATTCTTCCTTGAATGCTTCACGCACAGCTTCAAAAGCTTCGAGGCGTGCATGCTTTTCGAGGGCACTCTTTGTGATGTCGTAACACTTCTGGTAGCACTGCTCGTGACACAACTTGCGGAGGTCTTCGTCGTTCACTTCGTGGCAGTATTCGCGCTTCACGTCAGTACCGAGTTCCTTCATGAGGTCAATCTGGAGTTGGCACATGGGCTTGATAGCTTCGTGAGCCGCCTTGAGCGCTTCGAGAAGGGCAGATTCGGGCACTTCGTCCATTTCGCCTTCCACCATCATGATGTTGTCCATCGTAGCAGCCACCATGAGGTCCATATCCGCCTCCTTCATTTGTTCGAAAGTGGGGTTGATCACGTACTCACCGTTGATGCGAGCTACGCGAACTTCAGAGATGGGACCTTCGAAGGGGATGTCTGTACAAGCAAGTGCGGCAGAAGCAGCAAAACCTGCGAGTGCATCGGGCTGATCTACGCCATCGGCAGAGAAGAGGATGATATTTACATATACTTCTGCGTGGTAGTCGCCAGGGAAGAGGGGGCGGAGCGCACGGTCAACGAGGCGGCTGGTCAAGATTTCGTAGTCAGAAGCACGACCTTCACGCTTGGTGAAACCACCGGGGAAACGACCGGCTGCAGAGTATTTTTCCTTATAGTCGCATTGGAGCGGCATAAAATCGGTGCCGGGGTTAGCGTCTTTGGCACCACAAACTGTAGCAAGCAACATCGTGTTGTTCATACGGAGCATTACGCTACCGTCAGCTTGCTTTGCGAGTTTTCCTGTTTCAATGCTGATGGTGCGTCCGTCAGCGAGAGTAACAGATTTCGTAATCACATTCATCGGATTGTGTGTGTTAAAAAATTATATATTATCACTGGATTGTTCAGCGCAGAAAGCATTTTCATGCATATTAGGCACAAAAGTACGGATAATTTTTCTAATTCCGTGCTACAGAGCAGGTTTTTCATGCTTTACCCCTTGATTTTTATCCCTCATCGGGGAAATCAAAGAGCGTAGGCATGATGGGAGAACCCGCTTGAGGGGTGCGCCCCAGGTGGCGGTACGCCAATTCTGTAACCTCGCGTCCGCGGGGTGTGCGGCGGATGAAACCTTCTTTGATGAGGAAGGGCTCGTACACTTCTTCTACCGTACCCGCATCTTCACCCACAGCCGTGGCGATGGTGGTAATACCCACGGGACCGCCCTTAAACTTGTCGATGATGGTCGTAAGAATCTTGTTGTCAATCTGGTCAAGACCATACTTGTCAATGTTCAGTGCTTCAAGGGCGTAGCGGGCAATGTCGAGTTCGATGTTGCCATTTCCCTTTACCTGGGCAAAATCGCGCACGCGGCGCAAGAGGGAGTTGGCAATACGGGGAGTGCCACGGCTTCTACCCGCAATTTCCGCCGCCGCACGACCGTCGATCTTCACGCCGAGCAACTTGGCGGAGCGCTCCACAATCTTCTGAAGCGTTGCAGCGTCGTAATATTCTAAGTGGAGGTTGATGCCGAAGCGGGCACGGAGGGGAGCGGTAAGCAAACCGCTTCGCGTAGTGGCGCCCACAAGGGTAAACGGATTGAGGTCAATCTGAATGGAGCGCGCCGCAGGTCCGCGGTCGATCATGATGTCGATGCGGTAGTCTTCCATGGCGGAATACAAATATTCCTCAACGACGGGCGACAGACGGTGGATTTCATCGATGAAAAGGACGTCGTTGGGTTCCAGCGAGGTCAGCAAACCCGCCAGGTCGCCAGGTTTGTCGAGCACAGGACCTGAGGTAATCTTAAACCCTACGCCCAGTTCGTTGGCAATGATATTTGAAAGCGTTGTCTTCCCCAACCCCGGAGGTCCGTGGAGCAGGGTGTGGTCAAGCGGTTCACCACGAAACTTCGCCGCCTCTACGAAAATCTGCAGGTTGTCCACCACCTGCTGCTGTCCCGTAAAGTCGCTGAAATTCAGGGGGCGCAGTGCCTTCTCAAATTCCTTTTCGGAATTGCTCACACTGCGCTGTTCGGCACGTATGTCAAAAGTATCTTCCATAATGTGGGAGTGTCAATAATTCAATCAATAGAGTCAAGTATAAGTTTCTTCATCTCACAGATTTATAGGAAAGGAGTTGTTTGCTTTCCGAATGGAACCTCAGAACCTCCAAACCTCATAACCTTAAAGCGAAGCGCCCTCATAACCTATGAAGTTGAGCCTTAGCGAAACTTCATTCCCTTATAATATAGCGTTTGTAATAAGAGAGGATGAGCGTCGTCAAGGGTAGGGCAATGATGAGGCCGAGGAAGCCCAAAATGTAACCCCAAATGGAGAGCGACAGCAATATGATGGCGGGAGAAATTCCCATAATGTGCCCCATGATTTTTGGCACAATGATAAGGTCTTGAATCAGTTGCACAATGACATATACAAGTCCTACGAGCAAGAGGATGCCCCAAAAGTTTTCACCCGTCTCGGCTGCTTTCAGCAGTGCAAGTAGCACTGCGAGCGGAATAGACACCATTTGCAGGTAAGGCACGAAGTTGAGCGCACCTACAAAGAGTCCGAAACCAATAGCCAAGGGGAGGTCGATGATGGCAAAACCTGTGGCAAACAGAATGCCCACGCAGAGCGCCACTAAAGCCTGCCCGCGGAAGTAAGCGCTCATGCCCGTTTGCACATCGGTGGCAAGCAGGGATACGTGGTCGCGATAGGGCTTGGGGATGTAGTTGATCCACGCCTTTGACGCCTTCTCAAAATCCATTAGGAGGAAGAAGAGGTAAAGCAGCGTGATACACCAGGAGACAACGCTCCAAAGGGCGTTTGCCGTAGCCCACAGCAGGTTGCCCAGGCGCTCTACGCTTTTGCCCAAAAAGGTCTGAACGTCATCGGTTTGAAGGAAGTTGCGCACCTCCTCGTGCTGCATGTGTTCGCGCACGAAGTCGCTGACAATGGCGGGAATGGTTGCGTTGCCCGAACCGTTGTGAAGGTATTCTACAATCAACCGTTTGAGGTTGGAGAATTCCTCAATAGAGGGCGGCACGATGAGCATGAAGCAACCGGTGCCAATGCCCGCCAGCAGGAGCAGGGTGAGCGTTACGCTGAACCAGCGCAGGCGCAGTTTGCACCTTACCTGCAGGAAGGTCACCACAGGGTTGAGCATGTAAGCCAACATCCATGCCAACACAAAGGGCAGCAACACACTGCTCAACGCATTGACGGCGTATCCCAACAGGACGAGTCCACCGACAAGCAGGGCGCCACGCACAAAGCGGTCGAAGTTTATTTCTTGCTGAAACATAGTTTCGAGGGAATGAGACCGCCCAACGAGGGCAGTACAATAATAATATTCTGGGGCAAAATTAAGAAAAATCCCCCAAACCTTACGCACTTATCCCGAAATCCAATAACTTTGCAGTATGGGAACTCTTTATTTAGTGCCTACCCCGGTGGGCAATTTGGAAGACATGACGATGCGCGCCATTCGCATCTTGAAGGAAGCAGACCTCATCCTTGCGGAAGACACGCGCACTTCGGGTCTGCTGCTCAAGCACTTTGATATTAAGAACCAGTTGTGCTCACACCATAAGTTTAACGAGCATCAAACCGCCAACGCCTTTGCCGCACGCATTGCCGCAGGTGAGAATATCGCCCTCATTTCTGATGCGGGCACTCCCGCCATTTCCGACCCCGGTTTCATGTTGGTGCGTGCCTGTGTGGAGCGCGGTGTAGAGGTGCAGTGCCTGCCCGGTGCAACTGCCTTTGTGCCCGCCCTCGTGTCCAGTGGATTGCCCTGCGAACGCTTCACGTTTGAAGGTTTCTTGCCCCAAAAGAAAGGTCGTCAGACACGCCTCCAAGCACTTGCCTCGGAAGAGCGCACGATAATCTTCTACGAATCCCCCTACCGCGTAGTCAAAACCCTCCAACAGTTTGCAGAAGTCTTCGGTGCCGACCGCCGCATGTCTGCTTGCAGAGAAATCTCAAAGATGTACGAGCAGAGCGTGCGCGGCACGATTGCCGAAGTCCTCGCCCACTTTGAAGAAACCGAACCTCGCGGAGAATTTGTCCTCGTAGTAGAGGGCGCAGAGACGGTGAAGGAGAAGAAGAAAAAGCAGCGCCGTGAAGAGGAAGAATAGAACCTGCATGCACTCCACTCCGGACGGCGCTCTCCCTCTTTTTATAGGGGGAGGGGACCGCTTTAGCGGTGAGGGGGTGCAAAAAATACTCCGCATGGCATAACTCCTCACTACTACCTACTAACTCCTCACTTTTTAAGTCCCCTCAATGATTACCTACGACAGCATCAACCTCCCCCTCCCCGATATCGACCAAGCAGCCACCACTGCTTGGGTAAACGCCGTGGCAAAGGCGCACGGTAAGCGCTGTGGCGCCATCGCCTACATCTTCGTGGACGATGAAAAGATCTTGGAGGTCAACCGCGAGTTCCTCCAGCACGATTATTACACGGACATCATTACCTTCGACTATACGGAGGGCAATAAAATCAGTGGCGACCTCTTCATCTCCCTCGACACCGTGCGCACGAATGCCGAAGACGTAGGTGCTACCTACGAAGAGGAGCTCCACCGCGTCATCATCCACGGCATTCTCCACCTCTGTGGCATCAACGACAAGGGACCCGGAGAGCGCGAGATTATGGAGGCGGAGGAAAACAAAGCGCTTGCACTACTTTCTAAAGCATAAATTATACCGCAGAAAGAAGGTTGTGTATGCCCACTCACGTACCTGAAATTTGCGTGCGTTTTTGAACGTAAAAAATGACGAAAAATGAGAAATAATATTGGTGTTAACAAGTGTTAACGAATTTGCATTTCGCTTTGAAATTTTGTATCTTTGTGTTACGGAAGTGGAGATGCCCCATGGAATCAGGGGTATCTCCACTTTTTTTGTCCTGAAAAACCCATTTTTAGGGTCAAAAAATAAGTTACCTTGTTTTTTCAAGGTTAAACAACCGGTTTTCTATGTTACTTATTCTTGCACCGCAAATAGATATTGTCGCAACGGGGAGTAGGCGGAGTGTTAATGTTTGTTAAAGTTTTCGGCAAAAAATGACGAAAAATGAAGCCCTGAACTGTCACAATTTTTCGCCATCTGATGGTTTTTGTTTTGGCAACAATATAGCAGTTACTTGCGTGACCTTTGGTTGTCCACGAAAATTCTTTTGTTTTACTATGAACCACTAATGAACACAAATGGGCACTAACATCCATCCAGTCTTAAATACTCCGCAAGGCATTAGTGTAAATTTGTGCCTATTAGTGGCTAAAATAATAAGAGCACAACATCTTTGGAGTGAGGATTATTTGTGGACATCTGAAATATTATTACCTAAATTTTACCTGACAGCAATTTATTTCTTTGAATTTTTGCAAATTGAACACAATAAAAATCGGGGAAATGTGGAATTTCAGTCCGAATACAGGTAGGAAAATGTGAAAATAAGAGCAATTTTAAGGCGGACTATGTGAAAAATAGGCGCTATTCTCCTTATTATCAAGATCATACTTACACCCTACATCTGCAGTGGCAATTATATAACTTCTACAATAGTTCTAACGCCATTTTATACTGCTATATTTTGTAAAAAATACCTGCGTCTATCTCTTTGAAATACAGGGAAAGACGCAGGTGTTGCTTTTTTCAAATTATTACTGTCCGGTAAATACAGATAACTCTTTGTTTGATGGATAGTTGTACTCATACAAGCCCCCTCATAGATATTCAACCGAAAAAAACGAGAATTTCTATGTTTAAGAGAACACGAATTTCACGAATAA
>JAZTYI010000070.1:0-21215 GCA_045636885.1 Alloprevotella sp. | reverse complement strand
TCACGCCGCGGATGATAAGCATGTCGTCGCTACGTCCGAGAATCTTACCCATACGCACGGCAGTACGTCCGCAACGACACTTTTCATAAATGAGGTGCGTAAGGTCACGTGTGCGGTAGCGAATGATGGGCATGGCTTCCTTGCAGAGAGAGGTGAAAACGAGTTCACCACGTTCACCGGGCGCTACGGGTTCGAGCGTGTCGGGATTTACGATTTCTGGATAGAACATGTCTTCCCAAACGTGCGTACCGTCTTGGTATTGGCATTCTCCGCCCACACCAGGACCTGACATTTCCGTAAGGCCGTAAATATCGATGGCCTTAATGCCGAGCTTATCTTCCAACTCACGACGAATACCCCATGTCCAGGGTTCTGCACCGAAGAAACCCACGCGCAACTTGAGGTCTTCCTTCTTGATGTCGCACTTCCTCATGACTTCCGTCAAGTGGAGGGCGTAAGAGGGCGTACAGCAAAGGGCGGTAGTACCAAAGTCCTTCATGAGCATTACCTGCTTTTCGGAATTACCCGCAGAGGTGGGCAACTGAATGGCACCTAATTTATTCGCCCCCTGATGCGCACCGAGTCCACCGGTGAAAAGACCGTAGCCGTAAGACACCTGCACGACATCGCCAGGACCTACGTCGCCCACGGCAAGGACACGCGCTACGCCTTCTGCCCAATTATTGAGGTCGTTTTGCGTATAAGTTGCCACAACGGGTTTACCAGTTGTACCCGAAGAGGCATGCACACGCACCACCTGCTCCATGGGCACCGCCTGAAGTCCAAAGGGATATTCATCACGGAGATCGTGCTTCGTAGTAAAGGGAAGTTTCGTTATATCGTCGATAGACTTGATGTCCTCGGGGCGAATGCCCTTCTGGTCCATCTTCTTTTTGTAGAAGGGTACGTTTTCGTAGCAACGCTTCACCGTTTCAATGAGGCGTTCTGACTGTAAGCGGCGCATGTCTTCGCGAGACATGCACTCCATTTCGGGATTATAAATCATAATTAGAAGTTGATTACTCAACTTTCGCAAGCTTCAGTTTCGTTAGGTTATGAGGTTATAAGGTTTTAAGGACTATGCAGTCCGAATGGTTCTTTATAACCTCACAACCTTAAAACCTTAAAACAAGTTGAGCACTTGCGAAACTTGTTTTACACCATAAATTCAGTTTCGTGTAAGAGTTGGATAGCGTTCTCTTGAATTACCTTTTCAGCAAGAGCAACTTCGTCGGTGCGCATGGTCAAAACGCCCTTACCTTTCCAAAGGAAGGAGTACATGTAAAGGATGTTTACACCCGCATCCGAAAGCGCCTTCACGGCAAGTGCAGCACGCCCGGGTTCGTCATCAATCGTGATGGCCATAACGTCGGCAAGTTGCACGTTAATACCGTTGTCCTTCAAAATAAGGTAAGCTTCACCGGGGGCAGAACAGAGCACGCGGTAAATACCGTAGTCCTGCGTGTCGGCAATCGTCGAAGCGATGATTTGAATATTCGCACGGCTGAGCAAGTCAAGCACACGAATCAGCGTGCCACTCTTGTTCTCAATAAATATAGAAAGTTGTTTGATGGTCATAGTTGTGAAATTAGAGAGTAGAGAGTAGAGAGTAGTGAGTAGAGAGTAGACCATTCGGCGGTAATATCCGAAATTAATTCTTTCCTTGTAAAGTCTTTGTGGATGAAACGATTAAGCGCATGAGTTCTTGGCAATCTTTGTATATGCTATCAAACTCATTTTGGGTGATATAGTCGCTTTCATAAAGAAGTTCTAACCAATACTCTGTTTCAGCGCATTCCTTTTGGGCTACAAAAAGTCGAGCGCATAAATCTGCTTTAGACTGCCCATAAGCCCCTTCTTTAGCGTTTGCACCAATACTTGTGCCACTACGCAGAAGCTGTTTGGATAATACGAATTCTTTTTTCTGTTCAGTTAAGTACTTGTATAACTTAATGATTCGCAAAGCAAAAGACTTACTTTTCTTAAGGATAATACTTTCTGCCATTGTGGTTGCATTTTTAGGAGGGGAGGGATTAAGTCCGAACGGACTCCTATCTCCTCTCTCCTCACTTCTCACTAATTATTGGTACACCTTACGCTTGTCAACCACACGCACCGCCTTGCCTTCCGATACGGGGAGTGTGCCCTTCGGGAGCAACTTGACGTGGGGCGTGAGCAGGATTTCGTCCTTCAACGCGCGCTGTATGCGGTTGGTAAGTTCCTGCAAGCGGCGGAAGTCATCGGTGAAGAGTTCCTCCAATTCCACTTCAACGGTCATGTTGTCGTTGTCGGCATCCGTAGTGAGCGTAATGAGGTAATTGTTCGCCAGTTCGGGGAAAGTCATGAGGATCTTCTCAATCTGAATCGGGAAGATGTTCACCCCGCGAAGCACCATCATGTCGTCACTTCTACCCCTCATGCGGTCAATACGCACATGGTTGCGACCACAAGGACACGTACGACCGAGCACACGGGTTAAGTCGCGGGTGCGGTAACGAAGCAAGGGCATGGCTTCACGACAGAGGGACGTCAATACGAGTTCGCCAATTTCGCCGTCAGCAACGGGTTCCAAGGTTTCGGGATCTACGATTTCTACGATGTAATAGTCTTCCCAGAAGTGGAGACCGTTTTGCTCCTGACACTCAAAACCGACACCAGGACCGCACATTTCGCTCATGCCAAAAGAGTTGTAGGCCTTCACGCCCATCATTTCCTCAATACGGCGACGCTGTTCCTCCGAATGGGGTTCGGCACCGATGGCAAGAACTTTCAATTTGGTATCCTTACGAGGGTCAACCCCCGCACTCTGCATCACTTCGTAAAGGCGCGTTACGTATGAGGGCACCGCATGAAGGGCAGTCGTACCGAAGTCTGTCATGAACTTAATCTGACGCAAGGAATTTCCGGCAGCAGCAGGGATGGTCAACATGCCCATACGCTCGGCACCGTACTGAAATCCGAGACCGCCAGTAAACATACCGTAACCGCTGGAATTTTGGAAGACATCGTCAGGACGAAGTCCCACCATCCACAGGTTGCGTGCCACTTGGTTTGCCCACTCTTCCAAGTCCTTCTTCGTGTGAAGAATTACCGTGGGTGTACCTGTCGTACCGCTGGAAGAGTGCAAGCGTGTGCATTCACGAAGGGGCACACTCGCCATGCCGAAGGGATAGGTGTCGCGCAAATCTGCCTTTGTGGTGAAGGGGATTTTGCGAATGTCGTCAAGGGTCTTGATGTCCTCGGGTTTGAGTCCGATTTCCTCAAAGCGCTGCTTGTAGAAGGGCGAATTCATACAGTGACGCACGGTTGCCTGTAGGCGTTCCAACTGAAGCGCAGAGATTTGCTCGCGCGTCATAGTCTCCATCTCCTCATGGAGGTAGGGACAGGTGTCAGGGGGAAAGTTTCTGCTCATAACACCACCGTTTTATTCGCCATAACCTGCCTGGAAGGCCTTAATATTTGCCTCAACAATCGCCTCACCCTTGCGCGCAAAAATTGTGCGAATAGCGTCGCAGAGTTGGTCGGGCGTAAGAATCTGAAGATAGCGTGCTGCCATGCCGAGAAGCACCATGTTTGCACCGCGCGCATTACCCGCATTTTTCGCAACCTCCTCAATATCCATCGCTACCGAAGGCAGACTTTCAAGCGCTGCCGTTACGTCAGCCATTTCGGGATAGTTGGGGATGTTTACAAAGGGTTTGTTGCTCGTCACGATTTTACCATCGGCAGCAAGGTAAGGAAGATAACGCAGACTTTCCATGGGTTCCATGCTGATAATCATGTCTGCGCTGCCTTCGGCTATAAGGTCGCTATAAATTTCTGCGTCGGAAAGGCGCAAGTGACTCTGCACGTCACCGCCGCGCTGACTCATACCGTGCACTTCAGCCTGCTTGAGGTTCAAACCTGCCTTTGTCGCCGCTTCGCCTATGATAGTTGCGATGGAGAGGATTCCTTGTCCGCCCACACCGCAAAGGATAATATCTTTCTTCATAATATTGTGGAAGTTTCGCAAAAGCTCAACTTCTTAGGTTATAAGGTTTTAAGACCATAAGGTTTTGAGGTCCGTGCGGGGACGCTCCCCTACCCTAAAATCACCTAAAATCTGTGAACGAAAAGAACTTATGTTTGCGAAAACTGAATAATCTTACTTGTTAGAACGGGCTGCGCGCGCCTTACGAGCAGCTGTTTGAATACATTCACGGCGAGGAATGATAACCGAAACTCCGGGGTAATCAATTTCTTCCTTCAAGATGCGCGTAATTTCTTCCATATTCTTGGGAAGGGGAACTACGACACGCACGTGTTCGGGTTCTACGCCGAGGGCAATACAAATCGCCTCAAACTTATTTGTTCCTGCAGAATCTTGACCGCCCGTCATACCCGTTGTAAGGTTGTCGGAAATCACTACGGTAATGTTGCTCTTATCATTTACGGCATCGAGGAGTCCAGTCATACCACTGTGCGTAAACGTGGAGTCACCGATAATCGCTACTGCGGGGAAGAAACCTGCATCAGCAGCACCCTTTGCCATGGTGATTGAGGCACCCATATCTACACAACTTGCAAGCGCGCGGAAGGGAGGAAGTGCACCGAGTGTGTAACAACCGATGTCGCCAAACACACGGTAATCGGGATACGTTGCCAACACTTGATTGAGCGCCGCATAGACATCTCTGTGACCACAACCCTGACACAACTGCGGAGGACGGGGTGCCACGATTTCAGAAGCGGGAAGCGTCTGCTTGGGAGTCACTCCGAGCGCCTTGGCTACGTTATCAGGCGTCAATTCTCCGGTGCGGGGAAGCGCACCTGTCAAACGACCTTTCACGTCATACGCTCCACCAAGAATGGCCTTCACTTGCTGTTCCACAACGGGCTGACCGTCTTCCACAACAAGCACAGCGTCATTTTCCTGCGCCAAAGCGCGAACAGCATCTTCGGGAAGGGGATACTGGCTTACCTTCAAAACGTTCGCATCATTGCCTACCACTTCCTTTACATAGTTGTAAGCAATACCGCAAGCAATAATGCCGAGTTTGCCACTACCACCTTTCTCTACCTTATTATATAATGAGTCGGCAGAAGCCTTAAGCATATCGTCTTGCTTGGCGATAAGCGCCGCATAGCGTTGACGTGCAATGCCGGGAAGAAGCACCCAGCGTTCTTCACAAATTCCGAGGTTTTGCAACTCACGCGCTTCGCGCACTTCTACCGCCGCACGGCTGTGGGCAAGGCGTGTTACGACGCGCAACACTACGGGTTCCTTCAATGTTTCAGAAAGGGTGAACGCACTCTCCATCATGTCGTACGCCTCTTGCTGATTCGAGGGTTCGAAGGTAGGAACGAGAGCGAAGGATGCGTAGAAACGGCTGTCCTGCTCATTCTGACTGGAGTGCATAGAGGGGTCATCCGCCGCCACGACTACGATACCGCCGTGAACACCCGTGATGGCTGAGTTCACAAAAGCATCCGCCGCAACATTCATACCCACGTGCTTCATGCACACCAACGCACGCTTACCGGCATACGACATACCGAGCGCTGCTTCCATAGCAGTCTTTTCATTCGTACACCAACGGCTGTGCACACCACGCTCTGTAGCGAGGGCATCACCCTGAATAAATTCTGTTATTTCTGTGGAGGGCGTTCCGGGATAAGCATAAACGCCACCAATGCCGGCATGTACAGCGCCAAGAGCAATGGCTTCGTCTCCGAGGAGTAATCTTTTCATATAGTTAGTTTTTTAGTTGACAAGTAAACAAGGTATGAATAAACGAGAGGGATTTAGAAGATAAACACTGGAGGGAATAATCATCCGCATGGTCTTTCTCATTTCTCCTTTCTCATTTCTCCTTTCAAAATGTGTCCGCATCGTGAAGCACGGGGAACTTCTGACGGAATGCCTCAAGCATTTCCTTATCCAGAACTCCCGACGTTTCCGTCGCTTCTCCCATGGGGCACTCTGCAACCACCTTTCCGTAGGGGTCAATCAACTGTGTGCCGCCTGAATATTGACAATAGGGATCCGTACCTACGCGATTCACAGCGCAAACATAGCATTGATTTTCAATGGCTCTTGCTTTCAGCAATGACAACCAGGCTTCCACACGAGGCGTGGGCCAACTCGCCACATAGATCGCGGCATCGTAAGCCTCATCAGCCTTATTTCTCGCAAAGACGGGGAAGCGGAGGTCGTAACAAATCTGAAGCAGGAAGCGGAATCCGCGAAACTCAGCCACCACACGCTCCTGCCCCGCCGTATAGCGCAAGTGCTCGCCGCCGAAGGTGAAGAGGTGATGCTTATCATAAAGTGTGGTTTCACCATCAGGGCGCACGAAGCAAAGACGATTGAAGTAGCGACCATCTTGTTCGCGAACGGCGATACTACCTACCACTGCCGCGTCCAATTCCCTTGCCATCTCGAGCATCCATTGGTGAGAAGGGCACGTATCATTCTGCCACTCCTCAGCAACGCCCTCGGGCACGGTAGCGAAACCCGTAGAAAACATTTCGGGAAGTATATACACATCTGCTGCGTCCATCTCACGCATCTTGCGAGCCGCCTCCTCACAGTTACCCTTCGGATTAGCCCACAACAAGTCCATTTGCAGGAGATTTATTTTCATTGTGAAAGCAAAAACAAGAATTTTGTTACAATATGTTTGTTAAGTCTAAGTTGCAAAGTTATTTTATTTTCTTAAAACAGCACCCTTCAACACATTTTTTTTCGCATATTATATATAGAAATGTGTACAACAAACCACATTTCTTGCATTTCAGGTACGATATTTTGCGAAACAGCAACCTACGATTCAAGCAACTCCTAATTGGGGATGGTCTTGATACAAGAATTGTCCAAATGATTACAATATGCTTTTCACTTCCCCAAATCTTTACTTTTTTATCACACCCTTACTAGAGAATTTAAAAATAGTTGTACCTGTGGAGTGTATTTTGTTGGTAACACCCCAAAAATTATGAGTGAATTAGAGAAACATAAAATCAGCTTTTTGGTTGCACTAATCAACGAGTTCGGTCAGCGTTTCGGTTTATCGAACGTTGACTCATATCGTTATATCAGCCAGTACGGCGGAGTGAAAATGTTTCTTGACCACTATGACATTCTGCACGCCCTGTCGTTCCGCGATATGGTGGACGGGGTGGTGGCTTACTGCAAAAGGAAAGGAGGACATTTAGGATGAAACTTTTCCAGGGTCTACCAAAGGTCACGCAAGCAACTCCTATATCATTACCATTATTTTTAGCCACTAATGAACACAAATATACACTAATACCGTTCGGATGAAATCGCACCGCAAGGCATTAGTGTACATGGGTGAAAATTAGTGGCTAAAAGGAATCAAAGAAAATCGGTGGCACCAAAAGTAACCGCACAAATAGAGTTTTGGAATGATATAAGTCCTATATCATTACCTTGTTTTACAAAGAAGATGTGGCGTTACCACCTAAATATCATCGCTCATGTACTTCAGTATACTCCCTTCATCCTCAATTTCAGCGCCTTGCATTTTACACATTCTTACCACCTAAAGAGAGTGTGCCGAAATTTTGCATTTCGACACACCCTCCTTTCAAAAAAATGGATATCAGACGCTTACTGCTTTACGAGAGTGAAGTCGTCGATGAGGACATCGGAAGCAGTGTGTGCCGCGGTTGTCTTGGGGTTCATGATCACCAAGCAGATGGTAGTTTCACTTGCGAGGGTGAATTCATGCGTGATCAAAGTCCATTCTGCGGGGATATCGTTGGTGTAACTACCGAACTTGTAGTTAGAAGAGTCGATAGAACCGTCGGCCTTCATGGGTACGTAACCGGGGCGCACGCTTGACACGGCGTCGGTAGCAGCCTTGGCATAGAAGCTCATCGTATAAGTACCTGCGGCGAGTTTCATTTCCTGATAAGCGAGGCGCTTGTTGGCAGCTGTATTACCCTGCACGCATACGGCATACTGACCGCCACGCGCATCGGTGCTCTGTGAAAGGGTGGCGTTGCTGGCTGTTGACGCGCTCTTCCAGTAGAGGGGAGTTGAACCGTCCCAAAGTTCGAAATCGCCGTTCAGCACTTTTGAACTTCCAGCAGGCGCTTCGGGGGTATCAACATAATCACCAAGAACAGTGAATGACTTCACTAGGCCGTAGAACACGGCATCGGCAATCTTTAAGTAAGGGCGGTAATAATATAATGCGCCACTACGAAGTTGTGACAGAGTGGACTTCCAACTACCTTTATACATGGTGCCGTACACCACCTTAGAATCTGCAATTGTAGGTTCCTCATGCTCTAATGAGTAACACACACCTTGCTCGGTCGTTGCACCCGAATTGTTAATCGTTAACGAGGTGGAAAGTGAGTAAGAGGCCGTCATACTGTTCTCTGTAAGCGCAGAGGGATTGCCCGTGGTAAACGTTACGGCATCTGCAGGAAGCGAGAACGTAAGGCTGTCAACTTCGGTAACGGTGCGCACCGTGATGCTACCATTCTTCCATTCATACATGTGTTGCGTTTGTGCTGAAGCGCCAAGAGTAAGGGCAAGCACGGAGATAAGGGTAAAAAGTTTTTTCATATCTATTAAATTCTAATTCATTACTTGTTTATTAACTTATAACTCACACCTGTGCTCGTGCGGATGATGAGCACACCTTTTTCTGTGAGGGGAATTTGAAGAGGGAGGGCAGTCGTAGACTGTTTGACTTGATGCAGCATCTTACCACTTACATCGAAGACACTTACAGTTTCATTTAATTTCAAGCCCTCAACGCTCAATTTGCCATCAAGCATACGAAACACAACTTTGCTTGACTTATCCTTTATGTCTGAAATATCAGTGAGATTGACTTCACAAAAACTTATGTTGCCGACTTCTGCATAATCGTAACTCACAGACGTTCCGTCAGCAGTCTTGATCACAAGTTCGGTCCCCGTGAAAATTTTAGGCTGCGAGGCAAACACAAATCCGACCTCGGTACCACTCTTTAATTTCAGGAGAACGCCCTCTTCCGCCTTTACTGATACACTTACCAGTAGGGCAACAGCAAGAAGGAAACAACGCCTCACAATAAATCGCAAGTTTAATTTGTTCATAAATAAAAACACTTATCCGTGTCGTGCACAACTTTTAATCTTTAGTCAAAGACTTATTGAAATGTTTTACCGACACAAATGTAGTAAATTAATCTATGCCGATACTGAAAGGGAAGACAATTTCTTATTCTCAGGAAAAAGTATTCCCCAAGACACTGGTCTCGAGGAATACTTTCATGTCACGTAATATATAATGACGATGTGATTATTTCATTTTTTTACTTCTTCAAGAAGCAAGTTTTCAACACAATGCCGCTACCATCAATCTTGCAATCCACCTCTTCGGGATTCTCCGTAAGGCGGATGCTCTTCACCTTCGTACCGCGCTTGATGACCATAGAAGAACCTTTTACTTTAAGGTCCTTAATTACAGTAACAGCATCGCCATCAAAGAGTTCTGCGCCATTGCTATCACGAGGCACGAGCACTTCTTCAGCACTCTCCTGCTCTGCTTCATGAAACTCATGTGCGCAGTCGGGGCATACAAAAAGCGAACCGTCAAAGTAAGTGTATTCACTGCCACACTTCGGGCAATTTGGAATGTCGTTCATTGAAATAAAATTTTAGTCTGTTGATACTTCTCCACAAAGATACAACTTTTCAACGGAAAAGTTCCTCATTTCGACTTATAATGCGCACGCCACGCAGGAAGTCCCGTTGGATTGACAAAGAGGAACTTATCTACTTTTCTATGCTTTCCTATTGATATTGATAGTAAAAGTCATATAAAGTATCAGGGAATCCCCAGCCACATTTTTCTGACAATTTAAGCATATTCTCGATGCGTGGACGAAGTTCTTCCAGATAACCATTCTTACAGACAAATGCCATAGCTTTGTCAAAATTATTTTCTAAAGCAGTATAGTATTGCTCCCACATGTCGCCATATTCAACAGTGAAGTTTACCCCTGTTTCAATATAGAATAACATTAAGTCTGCTATGCAATATGGAGAAGGTTTCAACTTCTTGAAATCGCTTATTGCCTTCCTGCAAACACTAAAGCGGCATTTGGGTTCACCACGCTTAGGAAAGAATTCATTGTAGATTATTTTCTTATACTCCTCCAATTTAGCGTCATCATTAGGATTTAAGTAAAAGTCAAGATATTCTTTGGCTTCTTTACGAGCATCGTAAAGCTCCAAAACCACATCAATAACCTGTTCTTTTGTTAACGCCATCAGGTTCTTTTTCAACTGCGCTTTTGACATACTTGTTCTATTGTTTGATATATTGTTTGATATTATTATCTGTCTGTCCAAGACTCGACTGCGCCACTCTAATAGCGTCTAACCTTAATACCTCTTCATCCTCTACTGCATCAAGGACCTTATCCGCAACCCAAAGGGTGAGAAGTTCTTTCTCGTCAACATTGAAATAATTGGCTAATTGAATTACTTGAGTGCGCTTCGCGCGTCTATCCCCTCTTTCGATTTTTGAAAACATCGGGGTATCAATCTCAAGAAGAGAGGCTAATTGTCTTTGAAGCACTCCATTCTCAAGTCTTAATTCTTTTATCTTTGGTCCTAACAACATCTTAAATTCTTTTTACTATCAATCTATAATTTCCCAATAACCAGACTTGTCTGATCCAATTCGCTTAATGATATCTTGTTCTTGAAGTCGTTTTATTGTCTGGGCAACCCATCTTCTTGAATAACCAGTTAGGTTTGCTATATCCGTCATGGTTGCTCGTGGGTTATTACTTATTTGTTCTATAATTTTGAGTGCACTTTTCGGTGCAGTTTGCAGTGCACTTTCGAGTGCAGTTTGCAGTGCACTTTCTGGTGCACTTTGTAGTGCTGTTTTTAGGGTTCCTCGTTTTGATGCCTTTAATGAACCATCTTTATGTGCAATGTCTGCGATAATATTACCAGCAGCTTCATGGCAAGGGATCATTATTCTAAAGAAGGTGCGGTCTTCATCAGTCACGATAGTTGCTCGTGGCGAACCATTATTCTCCAAAACATTCTGAATGGTTGGAATACCAGTACTACGACCTTCTGTCAAATCCAACTCCTTAAGGTATTCACCAAGTCTGCGATTTCGATAACGCTTAGATACTAAGATTTCACACCTTGAGATATCAGCAGCAGAAATGCTTCTATCGGGACCACCGACATTCTGTATGGTGATACCTTGAGGTTCTACGGTAATCACCACAGGTTCCCATTCACGATAATCTCTGTGATAGAGTGAATTCGTTACGCTCTCCTCCAATGCTTGGTATGGATAAGTAAAGAACTTCTGACTCCTACTGCTATCCTTGGGTTTTATAACCGTCTGCATAACGAGCATACGGTTCAAGTATTCCAATGTTCTGTCAATTATCTGTGTGATGGAACCCTTAATTACAGGACCTTCATATAAGTTGTTGGGATTATTCAGTCGTCCTTCAGGGAAATATACCACTTCAACTTGTGTACGCTTGAAGAATTTGCTTGGATCCTCACAGAACATCATCGCTGCCACATTTCTGGGCAAACGATTTTCCTTAGGACCGACATACAAATCCATTTGCTCCAATATACTTTCGAGAGGTTTTGTATATAACTCATTGGCAAGTTTACTACCCACCTTAACTAAATATTCTCTTAGCAACAGCGTTGAAATATCCTCAATCTTAATGTCGGGATTTCCACGTTCGTCAAATGGCACACGGCTTGCCAACTCACGCAGTTCATCAAGAACTTCGCCCTTAGCAATGATACTGCTCGTGCCACTACGGACATAGAAATACTCTTTTGTATTGCTCTTTGCAGTAACATTCTCTGGTACAGAATATGGGCGGTTGATACCTGCAGGACACCATATCACGAGCACAGACTTACCGTCCACGTCTTCAACACTCGTGCGAGGCATATAATAAGGCGAAATCTTGTTATTGTAACCTACCATATCTTGAAGAATACCATCAATCTTTTCTGTTGGTATACCTTCAACTGGACGGATGGCAACTCCTGTTTCTTCATCAGTATCCACACCCACCACGATGTAACCACCGCCAAGGTCGTCAAAGTCATTGGCGAACGCACATACACTATGGTATATGCTCGCTGGATTCCACCCCTTTTTGAACTCGATTCGGTTGGATTCTATCTTCTGCTTGTTGAGCAAGTCGTTTATGTTTATTGCTAGTGCCATAAATAATTTATTTACCTCATTTAAAAAAAGAGTTCTTTAGATTCTAAATTCCTTATACTCAAGTTCTCTTGTATTCTTATAGAGTAGGTATTTGTGGAATTCTTTATTTATCATTGCTCTTGGAACTTTTTTCTATAATTTTTCTTACATTTCATATATTCTGTCTATTATCTTTTTAATGTCTTTTCGCTTATCAAACCATGCTTTTATAAGAACTTTGCTTGTTTCCATATTGTTATGAGATGGTATGAGGCATATTGTAAGAATGCTTATGCGTTGACCTTCAAATTGTCTTTGGGATGTCCATGCGGTCATGTATTTGTCATAAGACATTTCCTCTTGCTTGATTAATGCTGGACTGTATTGATATACAACTAGACCTCTTTTCTTATTTTTAACAAAACAACTAAATATAGGCATGTGCTCGCAATACGTATCTACGTTTTTTGAAGATAAAAGGACATCCACGTCGCACGATAGTATTTTCTTGACAGACTTAGTCCAATAAGCTCGATTTGCTCCATTGCTACGTTTCGAGTTATAAGTATTTGTGAATAACAATTTATCTTTCATATTAATCGTCAATGAAAGCAGTCCCAGCTAAAACATCAATATCAACTCTAATGTCCTTTATTGGTGGAAATGGTACGCATGAATGCTTGAAAAATGCAGATACACCACACGACGGAACTCTTCGTATAAATTCATATGCTATTTCAAAACATTTTATTCTAGCCGAACGTTCTGCAGGAGTTAATTTTGTCTCTAGTTTAGCTATTGAAGAATCTGCTTGTAACTTTGTGATTGGTTTAACAAGCGACCATGGAACGGATTCTTCAGTACCATTACCTTGGGCTTGGAATCGCCCCCTATGTAATCTTAGCTTTGCCATTGTTATAAACTATTCCAAAATTCTATAGATTGTTGGTCCATATCAAGATTATCGTTATAATATGGATTAACATAAATACTTGGAGTATCATCATATTCATTGTAATAATCTTCCTGTTCTTCTTCTGGTTCCTCGTAATAAGGAGACTTTACAAATTTCTTTTCCTCATAAGAAAAGACAACTTCTGATAGATTTTCAATACAAGCGATTTTTCCTAATAGAGAATGTTCTTCCTCTTGATATTCTAAAAGATTCTTGTTTTTGTCATAAAATCTATAACAATGCTCATCATTTTTCCAAAATGCATGACAAACAATATAATTAGAATATGTTGCGATTAAAGATTCTGTATTATTACCTAAATATATAGTCCTACCATCTTTTTCATAAATGCGGTCTCCGATGACACAAATATGAAAATCTGTTCCCCAATACTCATCAAACCTAATTTTATGATGGTCTAAAGGTATATAACACCCATTTTCGCCGATAAGTCCCTCTCGATTTCCATCGATGAGCTTCAAGAAACAGCCGTCCTTGTCTCTTTTGCCCATTCGAACCTTACAAGTCTTATATGTTCCTATAAATGTTTCTTTATGATAGACATCCATAGTGTCTGTGTAAGTTATTATTGCGAAATCAGCTCCTTCTTCGAGATTGTCAGAATATACAGCATCAATTCCACTAACTTTGCAATTGTCGAGGTCATGAACAATATTTCCATTATAAATTATACCTTCATAATCAAAGTCATCTTTATAACGGATATATTTAGTTTTTAATTCAAGTTCTGGAGAATCATAATCTCCTTTTTTTTCTGCATGGATAGTAAGGAAGTCTATTTCCTTAAATTTACATTCCAAGACCTTTTTTGCTCCATAAAATAGTCCTAATTTCTCAGTTTCATCTTCCACTATAACATAAACATCTTCATCATACCCCATTACAATACAACGTTTATAAATAGGAGGTATAATTTCCGTGTCATTTTCAAGATCCAACACTCCATTCCTTATATATTGGGAAGGGTCTACATAAAGAGAATGTTCCCGAATAGCTTTCTCAATTATGATATATTGAGAATCTCTTCCTTCCCCTAATCGTTCACCGGTTAAGGACATTAATGTATAACCATCATTTTCTGTTATTTCATCGTAACTGCTTTCTTCAGAATAATAATTCCATGATTCCTTAATATCAATATAGAAATTTGCAAGCAAAATTTTATCTTTATATATTTTTTTTATTTTGGCATATCCAAAATCTTCATCTATGGTTATATTGACATCTTTATCTAGCACAACAAGGTGTAATTCTTCTCGTTTTACAGAATAGCCAACATGTCTAATAATAGGAATAATCATATAATCCCCATCATTAGAAAATTTTACTATCTCAGAATCGAAATAGCATGAACATGATGCTATTGCTGATTTTGTATGATGAGTTTCACTATCCCATACTTGTATTAATGTCTTATCGTTTTGATAATAGTCATTGTCGTCATTATGATTTGATTGTTCTTCATAATTAGAGAAACATACTAATTTAAACGAATCCACACCTGTTGATTTGATATTCATATGCGCATTAGCCTCCCACAACACATGTAAATTATTGTCAACCATCTTATATACACCTTCTTGCAGTATAAAATGATATTGCTCACATATAGATGACAAGTATTCACTCTCTAACCCATCAATTGTAATAAAATGACATTGCGAATACCCACATTCTTTCCCAATGTGACATAATGAATTACGCGATACATATTGATTTGATAATGAATCTGCCCCATAAAGTATACAGCTACTAGATATCCGCAATAGCCTATTATTAGGTTTATGTGCTTTTATTAATCCACTTTTGTCAATAAAAAACAGCTTACCAGGTATATTATCATGTATATCTTCATCATACATTTGATATGAGCCTTCCGTGTATGCTACTAGCAACAAATCATTTTCCTTGTTAGAAAGGTAGTTATCAATAACATTGTCATATTCATCAACGAATAATAGTTTGTTGTTTACAATGTGACAGAAAACATTGTCATTCACTTTTCCCCATAGCAATTTTTGCATGCTACCATCTTTGTATATTTCAATTTTTGTACCATATTTCTCCATTGAAGCTTTACCATCTTTGAAATCGGAAATTTGCGTATGTATACACGGGACAATTTCTTTCCCAGAGGCATCGATAACCCCATATTTCCCATCTCGTTCAACAATAGCTAAACTTTCATGGAAGTCATGAATTCTATCATAGTAATTTGTGGAGAATAACTTTTGCCCATGCATATCAAAAACGACATAATTATTTCTATTATTACCAATAAACAATCCTTCCTTACAATGCACAATACACTCAAAGAATTCGTCGGGATATAATGGTTCTAATTTATCATTGAATAGTGCCCTCTTATGTTTAGGTGTATTATGTAAATAACAAAGAGCATCCTCGTCTATCAGCATTTCATGTTCAACATTCTCCATTAGAGAAATAACATACAAACCTCCAAATTTATTAATATTTTCAATCTGATAAAACAATACATCACCAGATGGCTTTAGAATCATATCTATTCCATATTTACTGTTATATTGCTTGTTAAATCTCACAAAATTGTCTGAAATGGAACTTATTTGGTAATCTTGATAATACAAATCTTTGAGTTTATCAAAGAAAATTTGTTTGATGATGCCCTTATTTACATGCCAAAGGATACAATTTGATGATGTTACAGCATAAACAAACTTTCCTATTATTGTAATTTTGTTGTATTCAATAGGAATAAGAATATCTTTTTTATTATTTGCAACTCCATGTTGAAAACCTTTCGTTACAATCAACAAATCACTATCGTCTACTCTGGTATAATTCTCTATTATTGTCTTCGATGATTTATCAATAACCAATCTTTCTCTGTTTAAGTAATCATAATCGTTTTCGACTTCCAATTCAATTGTATGTGCATCACTTGAAATAAAAGATAATGTCGATCTATATGAAGTGTATATAATATTACCATCAGGATTTATCACACATGACATCGAACGTTTTTGCTCTCCTATATATTCTGCATCCTTTGCTTTACTATAGATATAATAACCTTGATATTCTATAATTATGTCTTCATCATCATATTGTTCATAACCATCATATTCTGTTCTACCAAATGATTGCATTTTTGCTATAGAATATGATGATAAATCTTCCAATTGTAGATAAGAGCATATTTTTTTTAATTCATCTATGTCTATTTGAAATGATTGCTCGTGAACGATACAAGGTAAATTCATTCCGTTGTCCAAATATGACTGATATTCTCTAGTAATAAATAAACAGGGAATGGTTTCTTCACCATACATATTTACATACCCCCAGTGTTTCCAATTCTTTACTCTAACAACAGCTTTCGAATAAAAATACTCAATGGAATCATATTGACTCTCTAACGTGATATTTCCATATTGGTCAAGTATATAATAATTACCATCTTTTTGGGCAATATAATAACCATTACATAAGCACTTTAAACTATCATATATAAATGGAATGAGAGTGTTACCCGCTTCATTAATCACTCCATACAATTTATCTATCTTTGCAACTGAATGGTTGTTGTAAAACTTGTTTAATTCTTGATATTTACATTCTAAAATGAATTTGTTATTTAAATCAAGAACACCCCACAAACCATCTAACAAAACGAGACATGATTTTATATTTGAAATGCCACTTTCCTTTATTTTGGTATATTTAAATGGTATAACAGTGTTTTGTGACAGATCAATTATACCACATTTTTCTCCATCTTTAGTTGCTGCAATATTTATACCATCGTAATAACTACCATATACAACATTATTAAAAAAAGACTCTCCCATACCAGAATAATCGCATGGAATAACAACATCTCCTGACGAATTTAAAAGTCCAAAACCTTTACCCTCTTCTGAAGAAATAAAATTAATGTATTCTTGGTCAAGGAGAGAAATACTTTTAATATTTGGAATAATGCGCTCTGAATGATTCTTGAGATCAATGAAAATCACATTATTTTCGTTATCTTGGCTAGAGTTTAACAAAACTAGATGCCCACGAACTATTATAACATCACTGATTGTCTCTGTGATTTTACGAGTATATACCAACTCGCCCTTTGCAGAGTACACAAGGATTTCCGATTGCTCATAAGACTCGTTATAATTCCCTCCGAAAACGATATAGTTATTATTACTTGTCCAATAATCATATTCTTTGTCAACAAAGAAACTACCTCCTTCTTTATGTGAAACGTAGCTTTTACTTTTTAACATGAATTCTGTAAAAAAGCCGTATGTACCTATACCTATAATTGATTCCTTAATAGAATCACAAATAGATTCTCCGTCAAAATTACACCATTCTATTTCTCGTCCAATCTCTAACTTCAGAATGTTTGTGTCTACAACAGTAATTACATCGTATTTGAGATCTATTATATAGTTTCCACAATTATCAATTATGCCATATCTATTCTTAAAAGAACATACCAAATAACGATTTGGGCACAATCTATTAACATGCTTATATATAAATGGAATGATATTATTTTTTTTTATATCTATTGCCCCCCACGCTATTTGCTTGACCCAACAAATATCATCGTGGAAAGGCATAGCCCCTTGATATAAAGGTTCTATGATTATTTTATGATCTTTTTTGTATCCCCATTTTTTGTCATCTGATTTGAATGGATGGATTTCATTAAAAACAAACTGATTCATACTCATCAACAATTATATTTTTAGTTTGACTTTCCTGTCCCGTTACATACATCACATTTTACATGGTCATGACGAGAGGATTCGTTGTCTATTGTGCAATTTATTATTTTACCTTCGTTATGGCAGAATATAATGTAACCACGTCCATGACAGTTTTCGCAATTCCCATTTCTGCGGTCTTGCTCCAATTGCCGTTCATGCATCTCACGAACGTACCTGTCATTATAGGACTCTTTAGAAGATTGTGTACTATGTGAAGAACTTCAGCAATCTTTTACACCAGAACATAGTAGATATAGTAATCCGAAAATGACTAATGCAGGATAGAAGCAACCACATCCGTCATTTCGATGATCCATATAATTGCTTTTCATATCGTTTTTTTGAATTATTTTTACTGATTGACTTTTCTAATATAAAATTGTCAGATTTTGAACACAAATTTATAAAAGGTTTTGCAGATTCAAGAATTAATCTCCGAAAATCTGCAACTTCCATTTGAAGACGTTTGCTGTTTTCTCCGTTTGCTATCAATCATCACCGCGCACCTATACTAAGAAGATTTGAGTTGTCAGTTGAGAACTTCAAGGCGATTTTTATATACACAAATGGACTTACCTTACTAAAAATGTATCCACTTCACCATTATATAGGTGAGATGGATACATAAAGTCTATTGCTTCAAAGTTACTGGGTAACAATAGATAGAATACGAATTCAGCAGTGTTTCCTTCAACAGAGAAGTACTTCTATCAAATCGTTTGCTAAATTATTATCGGTCACTTTTATTGCATTATCTTCTTCGGACATATAACCAAGCGCATTTATTGCTCCATACCAGACGATGGATTTATCGATAATAGTGGTGCAGATTGATAAATCGGGCTTAATTTTCACGGGCAGTCCTCTTGAGAGGAGATATTCGGTTTGTTCATTGCTTTGGGAAGTCAAAATCAAGACTTCATGTCCCCTACAAAGCAATTCACATAGTAATTTTACCACTACATTACGTTCCACTTTATACAACTTTGGGGAGGATATTAAAATAGAACGTTTGGAGTTTGCTATATCAGAGGTGTAGTTAGTTAAAAAAAGTTCTGCCATTAAAAATCTTGGCATCCTTCATATCAGG
Organism: Alloprevotella sp.; assembly: GCA_045636885.1. GTDB lineage: Bacteria > Bacteroidota > Bacteroidia > Bacteroidales > Bacteroidaceae > Alloprevotella. The sequence goes on along the minus strand of JAZTYI010000070.1, from coordinate 2,169 downwards.
AACTATGTCGATGATATCGCCAAACAAAGTTTAACACTACTTATTACTCCTTTGAACGCGGTATAAACACAAACGTTTATCGGTTTCATAACGCACGTCTCATTATTCATTCAGGATTTTAACTTTCATGATGAGTTCCAAACCTAAAACCTCGGCTATTTTCTCCAAGGTTTTTAAGGAGGGATTACCCTGTTCCGACTCTACACTTTTGATGATGCGCAGACTGAGACCTGAGTAATCCGCCAAATCTTGTTGGGTCAACCCCAACACTGCTCTGCGCTCCTTTATCAATTTTCCATATTCCATAGTGCAATATATTTCACTTATTATGCAAAAGTAGGGGTATTTTCTTGAATAAACAAAATATTGTGCATTTTATTGCACTTTACAATAAGAAGAAATGGAGGACATCTAAAAACACAGATTGATTATTTACAGACATTGTCAATTCTATTTTGTGGAGGTGGTTTCTTATCGTGATAAATGTATTTAGCCGGGTTCAGGCGTGTAACATGATGTTGTGGTTACTACCCCACAAACCGTGATACCATTGTTAAAAATCACGTCTCGCATGGACTTTCTTATTTTTCATTTTCCATTTCTCATTTCTTTATTGTACCTTTGCCCCGAAACATCATAAAATAACCCCTATCCTACTATGAAGAAATTTGCACTTCTCCTCATGATGTTGCTCCCCATCGGCGTGATGGCCCAGAAGCAACAAGATATGAATAAATACCTCGCTGGCGCAGTGCCCGAACAAAATGGCATTGTTGTGTTTGAAAAGTCATTTGAGGTTCCCAATAAGAGCAAAACTGAAATCCATGAAGGGTTGAAAACGTTCCTCACCGAAATGGTGATTCAGGGCGAAAATGTGTTGCCACAAACACGCATTCAGGAAGATCAACCCGAAACTGGCACATTGGCCATCGCAGTTGAAGAGTATATGTACTTTAAGCGCAAAGCCCTCGTTACTGATGGCACACGTTTCTATTACCAACTCGTCACACAAGCAGAAGATGGTAAGTTCACCATTACCATGCGCCGCATCCGTTATATTTACGACTTGACAGAAACGCCTTCCACACAGGCGAACCCTGACGTATGCTTCACAGCAGAAAAATGGATTACGGATAAAGAAGCGCTCAACAAGAAGCAAACCAAACTCCTCAAAATCCCTGGAAAGTTCCGTCGCTTCACTATCGACCGCAAGGACGAAATCTTTAACGGTGCCGCAAAGGCTGTTGGCGCTGCAGGTAAGAAAAAGGTTATTGAGGTGTACGAATAAACACACATATATTATATAAGGTATGTCAAGACTCAATCGTTTTGGCATACCTTATTTGGTTTTCGGTCTCACGCAGACTCCGCAGACTTTCACAGAAAAGTTATACGACCCAATCGTTACTATGGACACGTTGAATTCTCTATCATATAAAGTCATCGGGTGCGCTATGGAAGTTTACAAAACTTTAGGTCCTGGCCTATTAGAAAGCGCATACGAAAAAGCATTGATACATGAACTTAAACTTGAGGGAATACCTGTTGCATCACAGGTTGAGGTGGGACTTAATTATAAAGGCATCAACATTGGCGAGGGGTTAAGACTCGACCTACTTGTTGATGACAAACTAATTGTAGAAATAATATCTGTAGAAGAAATAAAACCCGTACACCATAAGCAACTACTTACCTATCTTAAACTAATGGACAAGCGTGTTGGACTGCTTATAAACTTTAACGTCAACGACATAATGGATGGCGTCCATAGAGTAGTCAACAAATTCTAACCACCGAGATTGGAACCCAACACAAAACGTCACAAGAAGACTTCACCCAAATTTCACTGTGGATGCTTAGCACAAGCGAAGCGTGTGCGGTTCTGCGAATTCTAAAAACACAAGTTGCAATCACTATAGACTTCTGCGACAGTCAGCGAAGTCTGCGTACAAAACCCACCAACCATGAAAGAAGAAACTCTCTGAACAAATTCTAACCTCCACCGAGATTGGAACCCAACACAAAAAGTCACAAGAGGACTTTACCCAAATTTCACTGCGGATGCTTAGCACAAGCAAAGCGTGTGCGGTTCTGCGAATTCTAAAAAAACAAGTTGCAATCACTATAGACTTCTGCGATAGTCTGCGAAGTCTGCGTGCAAAACCCATC
>JAZTYI010000069.1:0-25980 GCA_045636885.1 Alloprevotella sp. | reverse complement strand
GTCCGGTAAAATGTGTACTTTTGCCCATGTTTCAAGAATGTTTTTGTGGTGAAAACAAAGGAACAAAAAAGAAGCTGAACTCCAAACATGGAATTCAGCTTTTTTCTATGCTATAAAATATGTTTACCGGACAGCAATAATAAAAAATATATTACAATTGCTGAAACGTTCAAAGTGGTAACCTTATCTACTAAAAAAAGTGGAGATACCGCCCGGGTAAAGGGTGTATCTCCACTTTTGCATTATGCGCATCTGCGTGTGCTAGTCGAAATGCGTATGCATATTCTCTCCTACGCCCTCCACCTTACTTCATCAACTCAATAGAGCGCTTGATGAAGCGGTTGAGTTCGCTACCCTTCAACAATCCGCTTTGGAGCAATGCCAAGTCGATGAGTTGGGGAATAACGGCATTTCCGTTAGCGAAGGCGGCAAGTACTTCCTTTTGCTTTGCCTCTTCGGCGACAATGGCGTCACGGCATTCCTGAAGGTCTTTGCGCTCAGTCTCAGAGATTTCGTCGTACTTCTTATCCTTCTGCTCTTGCTCCAACACCTGAAGGCGCGCGTTAAGGCCACGCATTTCGTTTTCTATGGGTTTGAGACTTTCGGATGTTGCGCTTTCTACCTCGGTCATTATCTTCTTCACCAAGGGGTGATTTGAGTTGAGCACCACGTTATACATATCCGGCATTTCGCCATAGAAACTCATGCCGCCTTGGAATTGTGCCATCTCCTTCATGCGGCGCATGTATTCGCTCTGAGTTACTACGATGGGTGCATCGTCTTCGGCAAGGGCTTCGGTTTGCACGCGGAGTTCCATCTTTTCCATCTTGGGCACCATGGCCTCAAAGGCGGTGGCAAGCTTCTTGCTTTGTGCTTCCGTGAGGGCATTTACGGCCTCGTCTTCCTTCTGAATCAAGCGGCTAATCACATCGCCATCCACACGCACGAGGCGCGCCTTTTCAAACTTCTGCTCAAGCATTGAGACCATCGGAGCATCGAGCTGACCGTCCATGAGGAGCACGTTATAACCCTTTGCCTTAGCCGCCTCAATGTGTGAGAATTGTTGCTCTTTATCGCTGGCATAAAGGTAGATGAGGTTGCCCTCTTTATCGGTCTGATTGTCCTTAATGAACTCCTTATACTCCTCATAAGTGTATTGCTTGCCATCAACATCGGCAAAGAGTGCAAACTTATGCGCCTTTTCGTAGAAATCGGGTTGCGAGAGCATGCCGTAATGGATGAAGAGTTTGAGGTCTGCCCACTTTTGTTCAAACTCCTCGCGGTTGTTTTTGAAAAGGCTTGCCAAGCGGTCGGCCACCTTCTTGGTGATGTACGAAGAAATCTTCTTCACGTTGGCATCGTTTTGCAAATAGCTACGGCTTACGTTCAAGGGAATATCGGGAGAGTCGATTACGCCGTGGAGGAGGGTAAGAAATTCGGGAACGACATTTTCCACCTGATCCGTCACGAAGACTTGGTTGCAATATAGTTGAATTTTATTGCGCTGGAAGTCAATATTTTGCTTGATTTTGGGAAAGTAAAGTATACCCGTGAGGTTGAAGGGGTAATCTACGTTGAGGTGAATCCAGAAGAGGGGTTCGTCCGCCATGGGGTAAAGGTCGGTGTAGAACTTCTTGTAGTCTTCATCCGTGAGCGTTGAGGGCGTCTTTGTCCAAAGGGGCGCGGTGTCGTTGATGACGTTGAGCTCGTCGGTTTCCACCTGCTTGCCATCCTTCCACTCCTTCTTATGTCCGAAGGCTACGGGCACGGCCAAGAAGCGGCAATACTTTGTGAGCAACTTGCTGATGGTTGCTTCTTCGAGAAACTCCTTACAATCTTCGGCAATATGGAGCACGATGTCCGTGCCACGCTCAGCCTTTTCCACCTCCGTGATTTCAAATTCGGGCGAACCGTCACACGTCCACTTCACCGCCTGAGCGCCCTCCTGATAGCTACGCGTAACGATGTCTACACGCTCGCTCACCATAAAGGTAGAGTAGAAACCAAGTCCGAAGTGGCCAATAATTGCATTCGCATCGTCCTTATAGCGTTCGAGGAAGTCGGTTGCGCCAGAGAAGGCAATCTGATTGATGTACTTTTCAATCTCCTCGGCGGTCATACCGATACCGCGGTCGCTAATCGTAAGCGTCTTAGCCTCAGCATCTACCTTCACCTGCACGGTCAAGTCGCCCAGTTCGCCACTCACCTCTCCGCGCGCACTGAGTGTCTTCAACTTTTGCGTAGCATCAACGGCATTTGCCACAACTTCACGAAGGAAAATCTCGTGGTCGCTATACAAAAACTTTTTTATCACGGGGAAGATGTTTTCCGTTGTGATTCCGATTTGTCCTTTTTTCATAAACAATGTATTTGATTTTTTATTTGTGTGAGCACACTTTGATAGTATTGTTCTTGTGCGCATGCAAATACTGTGCCAAAATTGAGCGATGGGGCACTGCTCAAGAAAAAACAGGTTGATGTTGGGTTATTTTGTTGCTCTGAGTACCTCTCTCTTTCCCTGTGGAGGGCCCTGGAGTCGCTCCACTGTAAAACCTATGTGTTGCATCATGCGGCGCACAACTCCCTTGGCGCAATACGTGGTCATGATGCCTCCAGGGGTCATTGCCTCATAGATGCGACTGAAGAGGAGGGGTGACCACAAATGGGGTTGCTTCTCAGGGGCGAAAGCGTCAAAATATACTACATCGGAGGCAGGAATTGCTGTTGTCATGATATCGCCGTGCACCTTATGCAGGGTGAAATGCTCCGTCACAACCACTTTTTCATCCCATGGTGCATCGTGAATTTGCTTAAAAAGTGAGGGGTTCGTATAATTTAGTGTTTGGGCTTGTTGCCAATCGAGCGGATAGAGTTCGATGGAGGTATACTCGACGCACACGCCCGCTTCTCTTGCCGCCTCGAGCGTGAGGAGGGCATTAAGTCCTGTGCCAAATCCTACCTCAAAGATGCGTATCGGAGCGGTGGACTGACGTTGGGCAATTGCGTGGCGAAAACCTAAACCCACGTATACATGCAGCGATTCGCTGATGGCGCCCTTTACGGAGTGGTAATGTTCGTCGAGTTCGGGTATGTATAATGTTTGACTGCCGTCGGTTGTGATTTCGGGGATGATGGTTTGCTGGTTCATTTGAAAAGATTGAGGCAAAGCAACATTGCTGTGTGACAGTGTGTGTTGCCTTGCCTCATTATGTGTTAGGGATATACAAAAACATTTTTTACTGCTCAAGATTCACTTCGTCAAGAGTGTACTTACTGCTTCCGTCGAAGCAATGCGTACAGAGTTGACACTTGGGGAGACCGATGCTTTCGACAAGGTCCTCTATGGTGCTGAACTTTAAGGACGAGAGCGAAAGGCGCTCGGCAAGTGTATGCACAATTTTTTCGTACTCTGCGCTTCCCGTTTCGGCATATCGCTCAATGTGTTTATCTCCGTCGCCTTCAAATTCTTCAATCAGTTGGCGGGTGATGAGTTCCATATCACTCTTTTGAGAAGTGAAGTTTAAGAAGGGACATCCGTAGAAGAGTGGGGGACATGCGATGCGCATGTGTACTTCGCGAGCGCCGTCGGCTACTAATTCCTTCGCCTTATCACGGAGTTGTGTACCACGGACGATGCTGTCATCACAGAAAAGCACGCGCTTGCCATGGAGCATCTCCTTATTGGTAATCAATTTCATCTTGGCCACCAATGAGCGTAGCGACTGATTGCGGGGTGTGAATGAACGTGGCCAAGTGGGGGTGTATTTAGAAATGGCGCGACGGTAGGGGATGCCATGACCTGCAGCATATCCCATAGCCATGCCAACGCCCGAATCGGGGATGCCACAACAGAAATCTGCCTCTACGGAATCAACCTTTCCCATGGCTTCTCCGCATTTGTAGCGCACGTCTTCCACGTTAATGCCTTCGTAACACGATGTGGGGAATCCGTAATACACCCAAAGGAAAGAACAGATCTGCATGCGCTTGTTAGGCACGCGCAACTGATCCATGCCATTAGGGCGCAGGTGTACGATTTCACCCGGACCGAGGTAGGTGTAGATTTTATATCCGAGGTTGTGGAATGCAGTGGATTCGCTCGACACGGCCATAGCGCCGTCCTTTATACCAACGACAACGGGCGTTCTCCCCCAAGAGTCGCGAGCAGCAATAATCCCGTTCTCTGTGAGCAAAAGAAGTGAGCACGAACCCTTGACTTCTCGGAATACGTTTTCTATACCGTCAACGAATGTGCGTCCGCGAATGATGAGCAGCGCAATGAGTTCTGTAGGGTTGATTCTCCCAGAACTAAATTCTGACAAGTGGTGACCCTCGTCCAGCAATCGTTGTGCGAGTTGCTCAATATTGATAATGCGCGCAACGGTCACAATAGCGAAGCGCCCCAGGTGAGAATTCATCAAGAGCGGCTGAGCGTCAGTGTCGCTGATAATACCAATGCCGGAATTGCCATGAAACTCATCAAGTTCCGCCTCAAAGCGCGTGCGAAAATACGTATTCTCAAGGTTGTGGATTGAGCGTGAAAAACCATGCTCGGTGCAATACGTAGCCATACCGCCACGACGTGTGCCGAGGTGTGAATTATAATCTGTGCCGTAAAACAAATCGGTGATGCATGGTTGTAGGCTCACCGTGCCAAAGAAACCTCCCATAAAAAACGATGAATGGATATTGAGGATTATAGTGTCTGATAGAGCAAAGTTACGTTGCTGACATTTTTTAGCAAAGTGTACTTATATAAAATTAACGAAATGGGGGTATATTTTTTAAAAAAAGAACCATGATTGCTAAACGGAAAGCGCAACTATGACTATTTTCCAAAACTTACCTTTGAGTCGGCTTCAACGTCCTTCGTAATCCAGACGTTTGCACCAATTACGGCATCCTTGCCGATGGTTACTCTACCCAGTATTGTTGCGTTGGAGTATACAATTACGCCGTCTTCAAGGATGGGATGGCGCGGTATGTGCTTGATGGGATTGCCCTCTTCGTCAAGGGGAAAACTTTTCGCTCCGAGCGTCACGCCTTGATAAAGTTTGACATGGTTGCCAATTATGCATGTGGCGCCAATTACCACCCCTGTGCCATGGTCTATCGTAAAGTGTGATCCTATCTGCGCGGCAGGATGAATGTCTATCCCCGTTTCGCTGTGCGCCATCTCTGTTATAATGCGTGGAATTAGAGGGACTTGCAACTTGTGCAACTCATGCGCTAATCGGTAACAGGTAAGTGCTTTGATGGTGGGGTAGCAACAGATGACTTCTGCACGACTATGAGCGGCAGGGTCACCCATATACGCTGCTTCAACGTCAGTGGCCAAGAGGTCGCGCAACTTAGGGAGGCTGCGGATAATTTCAACTGCGCACTGTTCAGCACGTTGCTTGCAATTGCATGCGTCACACTTTTTTCCAATAGGGCAACCAAAGCACAGACCAGCCTCAATCTGCTCCGTAAGCAACAGCAATAAGCGCTCAAGTGTGGTGCCAATGTGATAGGGGATGGTGGTGGAATTTAGGGCCGAACACCCATAATAACCTGGAAAAACTACAGAACGCACCAGCAAAATAATCTCCTTCAACGACGGTCCTGACGGCAAACGCTCTGTATGGTTATGGTGTAGGAATAAATCCTGATGTTGAGAGAGGTTGGAAAGCACCTCTGTGACATCTTTGATGATGTTAACCTTATGTTGCATTGTTTAGATTTCCGTGATTTATAGTAGAGATAAATAACGATTCCCAGAGTCAGGGAGCATGACGACAAGTGTGGCACGGGCAAACTCAGGACGTTGTGCTACGCGCAATGCTGCAGAAAGGGCGGCTCCTGATGAGATGCCGCAAAAGAGTCCTTCATGACGGAGGAGCAGGTCTACGCCCTCACGTGCTTTTGCGTCATTCACTTGCATGATTTCGTCAACCAATGAAGCATCGTAGATGGGCGGGATAAATCCAGCGCCAATACCCTGAATATTATGCCCTCCCGATTTGCCTCCAGAAAGCACAGGGGATGCTTCCGGTTCAACGGCTATAATGCGCACATTTTCATCGTTTGATTTCAAGACTTTTGCAATGCCCGTAAGTGTCCCCCCTGTGCCGACTCCTGCTATTAGTGCGTCAACTCGCCCATCTGTAGCGTCAAGGATTTCCTTACCCGTATGAAGCATGTGTGCTGTCACACAGGACTCATTGGAAAATTGTTGCATGATGACCGACCCGGGTATTTCGTTTTTTAGTTGTTCCGCCCTTTTTACGGCGCCATTCATCCCCTCTGCTCCAGGGGTGAGCACCACCTCAGCGCCAAGAACTTTCAGCAGTTTTTGTCGCTCAATGCTCATCGTTTCAGGCATGGTGAGAATGAGGCGATACCCCTTTAAGTTTGCTATCCAGGCTAATCCGATCCCCGTGTTTCCACTCGTAGCCTCAATGATAGTGCCCCCTGCTGGGAGTAATTGTTTGCGCTCAGCATCTTCTATCATTGCCAGCGCAACACGGTCCTTTATACTTCCTCCAGGGTTAAATGCCTCGATTTTAAATAACAAGCGAGCGGTCAAACCCAAAGCGGTCGTTAATCTGCTTGCCTCCAACAGTGGGGTGTTGCCTATCAACTGTGTGGGATTGGTGAAAATTTTCATGGTTAGTCAGTTTAAGTGTTTAGAAGTTGATTTATAGAAGCGACTTCATATAGAGGTCGAACGTATATCTATTGCTGTTCCCCCTTATCGGATCACTAAATCGTAAACAACGATGCTTCCCACCTTTTCATTTAGCGCTGCTACAATTTCGCTTCTTCTCATCATTAAGTCCGCCTTTAGTGCTGCCGAGGTAAGGTGAACGTATAGCGTTTGGTTTTTCAAGTATTTCTGCGCCGTATACCGTGCCACCATCTCGCCCATAACCTCCTCCCATGCTTGAAGGAGTCTATATTCATTCAGCGGACCCTCCAGACCATTCAGACGTAAGTATTGATGTAAGACATCAGTAATATTTTCAGCATTCCGGCGTTTCATGGTCAGTAACTTCTTTTATTGCTCCGTCCGACACGTGAAAGAGTTTGTATTCATTTGTCGTCGTAGCCAGTATGGTGTCCAAATGTTCACGATTAGTATCAGTTATAAAAATCTGTCCAAACGCGTTGCTTGATACATAATCAATAATCCGCGCCACGCGTCCAGCGTCCAATTTGTCGAATATATCATCCAGCAGGAGTAGCGGCACGCGGTTATTGCCCCGCTCTTTCAAGTAGATGAATTGTGCCAACTTCAGCCCGATGAAGTAAGTCTTCGTCTGTCCCTGCGACCCCTCTTGGCGGATGGGATAACCGTTGAGGGAGAAGTCCAAGTCGTCGCGGTGCACCCCATGAAGTGTATACCCCACAATGCGCTCTTTCTCTCTGAACGACAAGAGTTGCCCCTTAAGTTCCCCCCTGGATAGATGAGACACGTAGTCTATAGAAACCTGCTCAACGTCGTTGTCACACAAATTTAAATACAATTTCTGAAAAATAGGCGTGAATGACGTCACAAACTCCCTTCTACACTGATAGATATAATCAGCATCCGCCGACATCATATCTTCAATCACGTCCATGACATTCCAATCCGGACTCTCCTCCTGCTTCAACAGGGCATTGCGCTGCTTCAGCGTCTTGTCATAACGCAACAAGCATTCCACATACCTACTGTTGTATTGAGCAATGACAACGTCCATAAACCTGCGTCGCTCCTCGCTTCCAGCATCAATCAACATTGAATCCGAAGGAGAAATCATCACCAAGGGAATCACTCCCAGATGTTCCGACAGTCGTTTATACTCCTTTTCGTTACGCTTCACATGTTTGCGTCCTCCCTTTTTAAAGGCCACGTTTACCAGTTCTTCGCCCCCATCTTCACGTCGATATCCACCCTGCAACAGAAAATATTCCTCACCGTGGCGCATCACAGCAGCATCAACCGTCGAAAACCTACTCTTGCAAAAAGACAAATAATATATAGCGTCCAACACATTTGTCTTCCCCATGCCGTTGCGCCCCACGAAGCAGTTGACATTTGATGAGAAAGTCAACGCCCCATCGGCAATGTTCTTATAATTCAGTATCGTTAATCTTTCGAGTTTCATAAGTTAATCCATCAATTTCAAAACCATCACCGCGTGCGGGTGATAATAAATATTGGATTTGCAAAGATAACGAGTATCCAGTAAACCATAAATAAATCCCCCCAAAAACAGAGGTTCAACCAAAAAAGCCCCAGAATATTTTACTAATCAAACGAAAATCATTATTTTTGCGGTTCGAAAAACCAACTGAAAACAAATAAATAATTTATACACGTATGTCACAGAATCAAAACACCCCCGAAAATCAAGCAGCCGAAGTCATAGCAACAACAGGCGCTTGGGTTGAAACTAACAAGAAGAACCTCATCGCCATCTTTACAGCAGTAGTCGTAATCGTAGGCGGATACCTCGCTTACACCTATGCTTACCAAAAGCCCCGCGAAGAAAAGGCACAAACCCTCTGCACCGACGGACTTCAGTACATCCAGACAAGCGACTTCGAAACCGCGCTCAATGGCGAAGGTACTTTCCCCGGTTACATCAAGATTGCAGAAGATTATAGCGGAACAGACGGCGCCAACCTTGCCCACCTCTACGCAGGTATCTGCTACGCACAGCAAAACAAGTATCAAGAAGCAATCCCCCACCTTGAAGCGTTCACCCCTGGCGATGACCAATCCATCTCCGCAATGGGACTCTTCGCCCTCGCACAGTGCTATGCAGGCGTAGACCGCATTGATGACGCTATTGCAATATTCAAGGATGCCGCTGATCAGGCAAACAACGCCGCGCTCACTCCCATGTGTCTCCTTGAAGCAGGCAAGCTTCTCGAAAGTCAAGACAAGAAAGCAGAAGCACTCAAGCTCTACGAAAACATCAAGAGCAACTTCCCCACATCAACCCTCGTAATTGGTACACCCGCCGAAATCGAAAAATACATCGAGCGCGCGAAACGCTAATCGCCGCTAATTTTCCTCTGTAGATAAGATTGAGAATTGAGCTCACCCCCAACATCCGAGTGGCTCAATTCTCAATTTCAATTACAGCAATCCTCACAATATATATATACACACACACCATGTCATCATTCTCCTATACCGATACCGCCAGCAACGAAGTGCCTGACGCCTCACAATACCGCTTCGGAATCGTAGTCACAGAGTGGAACAACCACATCACTGACACCCTCCTCAATGGCGCAGTAGAAACCCTCAAGCAATACGGCGTAGCCGAAAGTAGCATCACCATAGAGCGAGTGCCCGGAAGCTTCGAACTCATTTACGCCAGTTCACAACTCGCCAAGCGAGGATACCTCGACGCCATCATCGCCATCGGATGCGTCATCAAGGGCGACACCCCCCACTTTGATTACATCTGCCAAGGCACCACCCAGGGCATCGCACACATCAATGCCACAGGCGACACCCCCATCATATACGGCGTGTTAACCGTAAACAGCGAAGAGCAAGCTTTGGAACGTACAGTTGGCAAAATTGGCAATAAAGGAAAAGAATTTGCACTTACAGCAATTAAAATGGCCGATTTCTCTTGGCAGTTACAAAACTAAGACATAACTTTGCATCGCAATCAAGGGAAGAACGACAACGTCGACACACGACACCCTCTTCCCTTAAGCATTGCCCAGGGTAGGTAGGTAAGTGGTTAAAACGGGCAGACTGTAAATCTGTTGCCTTACGGCTTCGGCGGTTCGAATCCGTCCCTGCCCACTTCAATAAAGGACGCTTCATGGCGTCCTTTATTTTTTTTGTATTCGTGTAATTTAAAACTACTGCTATACATGCAATGTGGTTTGTTACATGCTTATGCAAGCAACTGTAATGCTTTACATCATGGGTAACGCTGCGTTCAAAGTGTAGATCGGGATATAATAGTCCTCAAAATGGATAAGCATCACACAAAAGAAAATTTAACAATTCGATTCCAGCATTTCTGGAATCAGTATTGAACGCTATTGCACGCGTATTGAAAATCGCTTTATCAACCGAAGGTAGCCAAGTCACGATCCGTATGTGTTTACTGACTCTGCAAGGTAGGCATGCAACAGCAATTATATTGGCGAAAAATTGTGACAGTTCAAACCTTCATTTTTCGTCATTTTTCTGTGAAAACTTTAACACAAATTAACACTCATGCTACTTACAAACGAGATGACATGTATTTTCGGAGCAACAATAAGTAACATTGAAAACCCGTTGTTTAACATTGAAAAACCAATGTAACTTATTTTTTAACCCTAAAAATGGGATTTTTGAGACAAAAAAGTGGAGATACCCTCGATTCCAAGGGGTATCTCCACTTCCGTAGTACAAAGATACAAAATTTCAAAGCGAAATGCAAATCCATTAACACTTGTTAACACCAATATTATTTCTCATTTTTCGTCATTTTTCTCGCGCGATTTTGGGGCTCCGTTTAACAAGGATTTCTCATTTTTTAATGGGCGGTCATGAATTGTTTTAAGCGTATGTCAATGATATAGCTGTTACTCACATGACCTATGGTTGCCGCATTGGGAATATATACGTGCATTGCCTTTGTCCCTCTGGTTTGTTATACGAGCAAAGAATTTGCGGGGGGGATTAAGAGATCCACTTGCGTTATCGCCGGTGAACGAAGTTAAGCTGTGTATTAAGGACAATATTGAGTTTCTCTATTGTCCCCTGTAGGATGGCTCACAGCACTTGGATATGCTATTAATTTTGGCAATAATATAGCTGTTGATCTAAGCGGTGACGCCTTCAGCGTCATTCAGCGAGTGAATTTTTTAAAGTTATAGAGCGGTGATGCCTTCAGCGTCATGAAACTTCAACTTGGGTCAACTGCTATATTATCCCCTTAATTTTTTAGTTTATGATCCTCATAGGTTTAAGATTTCTTGTTGTAGTAGGTCCAAAAATTGTGTTGCTTGCCCTCCGTCCATTTGTACGTGATGGAATTGGAAGGATATGGGGAGCACGGTCTTCCACCAGTTTTTGCGATATTTACCCCACATGACCATAGGGTTACAGAATTTATCGGTGTATTGATTAACGATGCTATCAAGTTCGGTTTGAATCATGGCGGAGGTGCCCACTACCATATAGTTATCAAGATAGGAACTTTGGGATGTAGTAGAAACCTTATGAGTAAGTTTATTGTATGTATCGCAAAAAGCGATGATGTTATCATCGTAGGGTATGTCGCATGAACTTATACCTCCTTGGTTATTATTGACAATTACATTTATTGCTAACTTTTCAAAGCTGAAGAGTTTACCATTTTCTGGCAGGAAGTAGAATTCTTTTATCTGACTTGCTGCCCTTCCGATACACCAGCAAAGGAGGGCGTTGAACTTTACGTTCCGGCGGTGAGCTACCCTTTGGAGTCGAGTGACGTTAAACGTCTTTGTTAGTGTCACCATGGGCATCGGAGACGACATCCATAGGTCAAATGCCTCTGCGCGAGGGGTATCTTTGGGGTTAACTTCTATCTTCATATAGTCGGTTTAGTTTAACATAAAAAAGTAGGGGGACCAAGTCCCCCTACTTTTTAGTATGAATGTGTAAAGCAAATGTGCCTTACTTCTTAGTAGCTGCCTTCTTGGCGGGTGCCTTCTTCGCAGGTGCTTCCTTCTTTTCAGCAGTAGTCTTTTTGGGCGCGCACTTTTTAGGAGCTGCCTTCTTTGCGGGAGCTGCGGGTGCTTCTGCCTTAGGCGCTTCAAGAGCTTCTGTGCCGCCGAGCTTTGCAACTACTTGCTTGAGCTTCTTGATTTCCTTTTCCTTAACGGCGAGTTCTTCATCCTGGTTCTTGATGGTCGTGAGGAGCGAATTAAGTTCTTCGTTTTCCATACCGCCATAGATGTTATTTACGCGTGTTACGAAGTCGCCAATGATGTTCATGTAGTTTGTGAACGCATCATAGGGAGAGTCGTAGATACCGCGGTAAGCACCGTATGAATTGGGCTTTGTGGAGATGAAGCGGAAGTTGTTAGATGCCTGGAGGTAGTCCCAGTCTTGCTTGAGGCGACGGTCGTTGCAGATGCGTACGCGTTCAGCTACGCTGTAGAGCTTGTTGAAGGCTTCCTGTTGCATCACATTGCCCAACCAGGGTGAGAGGTCGCGTTCTTCGTCTACCCAAGATGTGGGGTAGGGCACGTCGATTGTACCTACAGACTTAATCTTAGAGCAGATTTCTGAGGGAGTTGAGAAGGTAATGCCGCGTTCCTTAAGCTGAGCGGGGAGTGCCTTCATAAACTCGAGGATGTTTGAAGAGAGGGGCTGGAAGATACCGAGTGCGCAGAGTTCCATGAAGAGGTTGATCACCTGACTTTCTTCGGGGAGGTTGGCAATCCACTGTGCATAGTTGTCTGCAAAGAGGGGATATTCGCTCCATGAAGAGTCGTTGAAGCGGTAAGAGATATCTTCTGAGAGGCTGTGGTCGCGGAGGAGGAGCTTGAGGTTCGGATTGCGGTTGCAAGCGTAAACGAAGTGGGGACTCTTCCAACCGAGTACCTGCTTAGCACCTTCTGCGAGCATGCCCTTGAAGCCCATGTCGGCTACGAGTTCACCAATTTCATCTGAATAGATGAGGGCAGAGTTGCGGAACACCTTGGGAGTCTGACCGAAGAGTGCCTTGATCTTCTTGCATACGCGGTCTACTTCTTCCTTGAAGCATTCTGCATCCTTAATGGATGAGAAACCGTGAGAATAGGGCTCTGCGAGGAATTCTACGCAACCCTTATTGTTGAGTTCCTGGAGGAGTTCGATGACCTGAGGCGCGTAGGTTTCGAGCATTTCGATAGCGCAACCAGAGAGTGAGAAGGCACACTTGAAGTAATCGCCGTACATGTCGGCCATTTCAAGGAGCGCCTTGAGGGCAGGTTCGTATGAACGTTCAGCAGTTTCAGTAATAGAACGCTCATTTTCATAGTCATCGTAATAATAGTGGTCGGTACCGATATCAAAGAAACGGTAGCGCTTCAAGTGGATATTTTGGTGAATTTCAAAATATAAGCAAACAGTTTTCATAGTTGTGGATAGTTTTTTTAGTGTCTGTTAAAGCGTTCAATGGTTTCATCGTAGCACTTGCGAATTCTCAAACCAACCTTTTCCCAGGTGATTTCGTCTACTTCCTTAATACCTTCAACCTTGAGGTATTCGTAGAGACCTTCGTTTGTGCAAATTGAATACATGGCGTCTGCCATAGCGTGAATGTCCCAATAGTCGGTCTTGATACACTTATCGAGAATTTCTGCACATCCACTTTGTTTACTAATAATAGAGGGAACACCACACTGCATGGCTTCAAGCGGTGAGATACCGAAGGGTTCTGAAACAGAGGGCATAACGTAAACGTCGCTGTCACGGAATGTTTCATAAACTTGCTTACCCTTCATGAAGCCTGGGAAGTGGAACTTATCAGCAATACCGCGTTGAGCTGCGAGTTCAATCATTTCTTCAAGCATATCTCCAGAACCTGCAAAGCAGAAACGGATGTTGTGGGTACGCTGAAGTACGAGGGCTGCTGCTTCAACAAAGTATTCGGGACCCTTCTGCATGGTGATACGTCCGAGGAACGTAACCACCTTTTCATTGTTATCCTTCTTGGTGCGACCCTTCTTGATGATTTCCTGAATTTCGGGTTCCAAGGGGTAAACGGCATTGTGCATGGTAACACACTTTGCAGGATCTTGATGGTAATGCTTGATGACCGTTTGGCGCGTGAGTTCAGACACACACATGATGCAGTCAGCGTTGTCCATACCGTCTTTTTCGATGCTATACACCGTGGGGTTAACATTACCTCTTGAGCGGTCGAAGTCTGTAGCGTGAACGTGGATGACCAAGGGCTTTCCAGAAATGTTCTTCGCGTGAATACCTGCAGGGTAGGTCAACCAGTCGTGAGCGTGAATGATGTCATATTGTTGCTGACGCGCAATGACACCTGCTACGATGGAGTAGTTGTTGATTTCTTCGTGGAGGTTGTCGGGATATCTACCTGAGAAGTTGATGCAACCAAGGTCATCCGTGTATCTGTAGCTGAAGTCAGCGTAGATATGGTCGCGGAGGTCGAAGTAAGTTTGGGGATCGCATTTGTGTCCGATGCGTTCTTTTACATATTCCCAACTAACGTCCTTCCAAACAACAGGTGTTTCATTCATACCGATGATATTCATGAAACTCTTGTCTTCGTCACCCCATGGTTTGGGCAAACAGAAGGTAATTTCCATGTCGGACTGAAGGGACAATCCCTTGGTCAAACCATAACTGGCTGTACCAAGACCACCTAAGATATGAGGAGGAAATTCCCAACCGAACATTAATACTTTCATGGTTTCTTATGTTTAACCTCTGCAACTTGCAACTGAGGGCAGTTGCAGAGGTGGGTTGTTAATCTAAATGAGTTAATTATTAACGTCTTTTCTGACGGTGGGTTTTCTCTTTATTCGCGAGTGTACTTGTCAAGAATGTTGATGGCTCTCAAGAGTCCGCTTACGTTCATGGCAAATGAAATGGCACCGCGACCAGAGAATCTGGGATTACCGTCAAAGAGTTCGGGAATTGTACCTACGCAATGGTAGAAGAGTTCTTCTTCGAAACCAATCAACTGGCGCTCGATAAAGTTTACACCACTCATCTTATATATACGCAAGTATGCTTCAAGGTAGAAACCTGTGAGCCAGGGCCACGCCGTACCGTTGTGGTAAGCAAAGTCGCGCTGTGTCTGCTGACCTACGTAGAGAGGATTGTAACCACCACTCTTTGGAGAGAGTGAGCGCACACCCTTAGGTGTTACCAATTCGCGAGTGCAAATGTCGAGAACACGCTTGCGTTCCTTGAGGTCAAGCGGTGAGAAGTCGAGGGCGATAGCGAAGATTTGGTTGGGGCGAACGCTCCAATCCTGCATCTGACCGTCAACGTAGTCGAGGAGGTATCCGTGTTCGTTGAGGAATACGTTCTTAAACGACTGTTGCAACTTCTGAGCGAGTTCTTCACACTCAGCAGCGTAGATTTCGTTTTCAGGTCCGGGAGTTTCGCTCAACATCTGCTGGTAGAACTTAATGGCGTTGTACCACAAAGCGTTGAATTCAACGATGTAACCAGATCGAGGCGTAATGGGGCGACCGTTGTAAGTAGAGTTCATCCAAGTCACAGCCTTGTCGCGTCCGTTGCTATAAAGGAGTCCGTTGTCGTGGAGGAAGAGGTTAGAATGTCCGCCATTCATCAAGTACTTCACGAGGTCCTTAAGCAAAGCGCCATACTTTTCGTAACACTTCTGACGACCTACATACTTGCCGTATTGCTGGATACACCAGATAGCCCAAAGCACAGTGTCGGGTTGCTCCATTTCATGGATGTCAACACTGATAGGTTCGTTGCTGATCAAGTTGCGAAGTGCCTTTTCAGCAGTACGCATGTACGTTTCAAAGGCTTCGGTTTCGCCGATTGAGAGTGTCAAACCAGGAAGTGCAATGAAGAGGTCGCGTGCACGACTCTTGAACCAAGGATAACCCGCAAGGATGTATTCTTCGCCTTCCTTCTGTACGCGGAACTGATGAGCCGCATGTACGAGGCAGTGGTAGAGGCTATCATGAGGAGCAGCCTTTGCCATTTCTTCTTCCATGAGGGGCTTCAAGAGCGCAGGTTCCTTTTCACGAAGCGAAGCGGTGAAGATGATGCTTTCACCCTTCTTGATGGGCATTTCCAAGTAACCGGGCACAAGGAGGTCTTCTGAAGAGTAGTAACCGCGTTCGCGTTCCTTCGGGTAATCAAGACCCTTATACCAGTTAGGTTCGTGGTGGTAAGTGCAAGGCGCATCCGTCTGCATGAACAATTCGGGATAACCTTCGTAGAGGCACATCTTCAAACCGTTTTCGATGGGTTGGTAACCTGTGTTTGCCTTACCATTTTCTTGTGTCCAATGACGCACACTTCTGAACGCCAAATAAGGCTTCAAGCGGAGCGTAGTTGCAGAGTGAGCTTCAAGCAACGTGTAACGAATGTACAAACGGAAGTGGTCAGAGCGGAAACAGATTTCCTTCTTCAACAATACACCACCAATGCGGTATGTCCAAGTAGGCACCTTGTCCCATTCAAAACTTACGATGTACTTGTGTCCCTTCGGGCTATAGTTTTCACCCTGATACTTGTGTAAACCAAGATTAAATTCTGCACCATGCTGAATAACCGTCTCGTCAAGTGAAGAGAGCAATACGTGGTTTTCATCGTCAATAGCAGGTACGGGACCTACCAAAAGACCATGGTACTTACGAATGTTACACCCTACCAAAGTGGTGGAACAATACGCTCCTGACTGATTCGTAATCAAGAACTCCTTGAAGAGTGAGTCTTGAAGATTCGTCATCTGCGTTCTGTCAAATTTTAAGTACGCCATGAATATAGTTTTTTATGGTTTTGATAATTGCTGTTTACAATTCTGCTCAAAAATACTTATAAATTGTGTATCCCCAAAGGTTTTTTAAGAAAAAAATACATTTGCTTTGCGAAATGGGGGGATAATGCGTAGTTTTAGCCCTAAAACCCATTGAAAAGTGGTTCTATGGCGCTATAATTGCCTTATTTTGCAATCTCGATAAAACATTTTGTTGATAAATCTTGCTTACCCCGAAAAAGCGCATTACATTTGCCGAAATTTATGCTTAAGAACATAAATTAAGTCCCCTTTCTTGCTGAATTTTTAGTCAGAATAGGGACATTTGAGAACTCTTTATAGAGTATTTTTTCTTCTTCAGATTTCACACAAAACTGCTAAACTAAAATATGTATATTCGTCAGCAAAATTCTATAAATCCAGAGGTAGTACAAGCGCTTTCCCCATTGCTTGATTTGCTTCCTATGGAAGAGCGCAGAATGTTGGAGCGTAGCGCTGAAGTTGTTGAGTATAAGCGTCATGAACCCATTTACAAAGAAGGGGAAAGTCCTAACCATCTTTTTGTGGTCCTTGATGGTGCCGTAAAAGTCTATCGTGAAGGTGTTTGTGGGCGATGCCAAATCATGCGCATGTTGGGGATGGGCAGTTTCTTTGGTTATCGCGCTTCTTTGGCACACGAACCTTATGTTACAGGCGCAACTGCTTTCGGTTCGGCAACCATCTGTTGTGTACCCATGAACCTTATTCATTCGGTGATGGCAAAGTGTCCATCTGTGATGAAATTTTTTGTGGAGGAATTGGCGAAGGATTTGGGAATTTCAGACAAGCGAATGGTGAGTCTTACGCAGAAACATGTAAGAGGTCGCATTGCTGAATCTTTACTTACAATGCGTGATACTTTTGGTGTTGATACAGAGGGTTTTATTGATCTTGATTTGACGCGCCAAGAACTTGCTGATTACTCAAATATGACGACGAGTAATGCTATCCGAACCATCTCGGCTTTAGTGACAGAGAAAGTGATTGCTGTTAAAGATAAGCGTATTAAATTGCTTGAAGATGAGTTGCTCCTGCGTATTTCATTGATCGGATAAATCTCCGACGAGAGATTGTGAAATCCTTTCGTTCTTTCACTTTGTATTTAGCCATGTGGTTATTTCAAAATATTATAAAAACTCTGTGGTGAAAAATATTTGTGGACTTCTGCTATACTTAAAAGGACTTTCGGAAAAGTTTATTTCCTTCAATGGTAAGTCCTGTATGTTGAATGTTTTCAACGAATAACTGCCCCGTGCCTAATCCTTGAGCGAAGTCGCCCGTTTGCAATGTGGCGGTGTATTGCGCAATAGCATTAAGACCAATATTACTTTCGAGGGCAGAGGTTATCCAATAGCCGATGTTGTGGCGGGTTGCTCGTTCAATCCATTCGTCACATCCTTGTATGCCTCCGTGAAGGGTGGGTTTGAGTACGATGTAAGCGGGATTGATTTCCTGAAGCAACCGCTCTTTTAATTTAGGTGTGTTTACGCCAATGAGTTCTTCATCCAAGGCAATGGGGAGTGGGGCAGACTTGCAAAGTCGAGACATGCTGTCCCAATCGCCCGAGCGAATAGGTTGCTCAATGCTGTGTACCTCCAATTTTTCCAGTTGTTCCATCACCTCAAGCGCTTCCTCTTCTGTAAAAGCACCGTTGGCATCGACGCGAATTTGTAAATCTTTGGCGGGAGCAATTTTGCGTAATTCCTGTAGTAGTGCTAATTCTTCCTCAATGCGGAGTGCGCCTATCTTTAACTTTATGCAAGTGAAACCCGCTTGCATCTTCTGAAGCATGCGTTGGCGCATCGTGTCTTTATCGCCCATCCACACCAATCCATTGATGGAGATGCCCATTTCTCCGCGGGTGAAATCGGTGTCGAAAAGGCTTAATCCGTCATGCGCATGGAGTGAACGCAAGGCTGTTTCTATGCCAAAGCGTATGGAGGGGTAGTGGCGCAAACATTCTGTATCCTTACTGGCTACAAACTCCCGACAACACTTGTCAATAGTATTCTGAAATTCTCGCCCATATTCGCATGAAAGGTCGTGTAGCGGGGCAATTTCCCCTACACCGATTTTGTATGCTGATAGCAATCGGGGATCGGCAATGATAGCACGACATGTATCCTCGTCGATAGGAGATTCACTGATAAACACGTACCACACTTGTCTATGCGTATATACCCCACGGGATGTTCCGGCGGGGAAACTAAACGTTAATTTGTGGGGGAGAATAAAGTAGTGCATAAACAATGTGTGTCTAAAGTGAGTGACGATGGATTAAGGCAATTTGGGGAACTTCGACCAATCGGGTTTGCGCTTTTCAAGAAAGGCTTGGCCTCCTTCATGGGCTTCGTCAAGAAGGTAGTAAAGCATGGTGCAATCACCAGCTAATTGCTGAATACCTGCTTGTCCGTCGAGTTCGGCATTGAGTCCCGCTTTAATCATGCGGAGGGCGAGGGGAGAGTGTTCCATCATCTGTTCTGCCCACTTAATACATTCGCTTTCAAGCTCTTCAGGGGCAACAACCTTATTGACCATGCCCATTTCGTAAGCCTCTTGGGCCGTATATTGACGGCACATAAACCATATTTCACGAGCGCGCTTTTGTCCGACAATGCGGGCCAGGTACGACGCTCCAAATCCAGCGTCAAATGAACCAACGCGCGGTCCTGTCTGACCAAACTTCGCCGTTGACGAAGCGATGGTGAGGTCGCACATCAAGTGAAGCACATGGCCGCCACCGATAGCGAAACCGTTGACCATAGCAATGACGGGTTTGGGAAGCGTACGGATTTGCTTTTGCACATCAAGTACATTCAGGCGAGGCACATCATCCTTACCTACATAACCACCGCGACCCTTATAATTCATGTCGCCACCCGCGCAAAAGGCCATATCACCAGCCCCCGTAAGGAGTACCACTCGGATGTTCGAGTCCTCACGGCAATGGTTGAACGCTTTGCTCATTTCGCTTACGGTGAGAGGTGTAAAGGCATTACGATAACGGGGACGGTTGATCGTGATTTTAGCAATGCCGTTATAGTATTCGAAGATAATTTCTTCAAAGGGGAGAATTTCTTTCCACATAGATAAGAAAATGTTTTAGATTTAATCGCAAATATATTCCATTACGAGCGGACGCTTATGTTCTGAATTTAGATGTTCAGAAATAAAGTGAGCGATTTGCTCGGGATGAGTGACGCATTTATAGTGTGCATCATAGGAAACACAGATACCTTCGGCAGAGGTGGTATGATGTGCGGAGATGTAATCTTTGAGGGCTGGAGAGTCTTTTAGCGCACCAAATTTGTAGAAGATTTTTCCCCCGCTATTGTTGAGCAATAAAATGATAAGATTCTCGCGAAGGTGGGTATTCCAAAGTGCGTTGGCATCGTAGAAGAAACTTAAATCTCCAGTAATGTATCCAACAATCATTTCCGACTTCAGCGCTTGCCCAACTGCCGTTGAAAGCGACCCTTCAATACCATTCACACCGCGGTTGCAATATACGGGAAAATGTCCGCCTTCTATATGCGCATTTGCCCATCTTACGCTACTACTATTTGCTAAATGCAAACTTCCGAGGGGGAGTGATTTTAGAGCGTTGTAATATTCAATAATTGCTTTTTCTTCTTTACTTACATCTATTTTACACAAAGAGTTATATGTGTTATTTATACTATCACTCCAAAGCTTATGAAGTTCGCACTTTGTTAAGTATGGTACTAATTTTTGTAAGAAATGTAGCGGTGATGCATGCACGGAAAGTGTCACGTAACCAAAGGTTTGAGCCACCTCTTTTTCTTTCCCAATTCTGATGATAGGGATGTGAGTTTGTTGTCTTAAAAATAACTTTAGTTGCTTACCGATAAAGGCGCCGCCAATGTGTATAATAAGGTCAGGCGAAATCGGTAAAGTAACACCGGCACTCAAACATTTTTCAACCTTGTCGCTCAAAAGTGAGTCCTTGGCATTGCTGATAATTTCAGGGAGAATAGCCATGCGCGTGGATAACGCTTCAAACAAGTCAGGTTCAAATTCCTCTTGTTGCCCCATGACCAAAAGCGGGAATTGAGCTTTGTTGATGAGTTGAGCAATTTCGTTGAGTTGAGTTTCGTCAAAACTATTTTCTTCTGAGTCAACTTGCTCAACGTGTTCATCAATATCGGGCAGAGATGGTTGGGTAAATTGAAAGAGCGGTTCTTCAATCTGAATGTTTATGTGTGTTGGTGCTTGCTCTTGTAGCGACCTTTTGATTTGCCGAATAATCGTCTTCAGCGTTGTGTGTTCCTCAATATTTACACATTCGGCATAAGGGAGCAGAGCACCGCGCTGGGGAAGCGTTTGCCCATCAAGGTGTCCAATCCATTCTTCAGGGCGATCGGCGGAGATAATAAGGAGCGGTATATGACGGTAGTAGGCTTCAGCAACGGCTGGAAGTGTATTAAGAAGCGCCGTTCCAGAGGTGACGCAAACAACGGTCGGGCGACGCGTTTCAAGGTAAATACCAATGGACACAAAAGCGGCAGAGCGTTCATCGGTTACCGGGTGAAGCGCGAAACCTGCTTGATGAAAATTATGACACAAGGGCGCATTGCGAGCACCCGGACACACGACAATATCCGTAATGCCCAGGTGAAGTAGTGCCTTTGTTAGGGAGTTAATATGTGGTTTGTCACTATACATTCAGCTGTTTTTTTCTTCCTTGTCACTTCGGTCCACTCCTCTTGTGCCTCACTACCTTTAATAATTCCCCCTCCAGCGTAATATTCAATGCAGAACGGTTCCTTCCAATGTGCACAACGGAGCGTGACATAGAGGTGGGTGCCATCTTGTGAGTGATGTAAGGGTCCCGAGAACCCTGCATAATATTTTCGAGGGTAGCTCTCAATGTCCTTTATTGCTTCAAATGCATATTGCTTGGGCAACCCGCATACGGCAGGGGTAGGGTGGAGTACATGTAGAATTTCTCCAATGTTCACATTTGTCGTAAAGTGAAAGTCCGTGCGTAAGTGCAATAATTGAGCAGCTTCAATGGTTTGTACTTCCGATAGTTTCAGTTCGATGGTGCGTGGAAAAAGCACCGAGGCGATGTAATCAACAACAAATTGTTGCTCCATTTTATTTTTCTCACTCCATTGACTTTCCCCTTTGGGCATCGTACCGGCGAGGGCTACCGTATGCCATTTCCTGGCCTCATTTTCAAGTAAAACCTCGGGGGTGATGGTCAACCAGGTGCCACTTTCATCCGTATGCCAAAGTGCGACATAAGATTTAGGAAAAGCCGTTGCCGCCGATAAAAACAACTCACGATGATTCAAAGGAGCTTCCATCCGTGCCTCAAATCTATGAGCGAGTACAATCTTTTGCAAGCTTTCGTTGTTGAGAAGCTCCTCGCATTGCTTAAAGTGTTGCACGTAGGTTCTATCTATCTTCTCAAAATCACCTTGTTCAGAGGTTAATACAATAGTATTTTGAGGTAAAGGTAAAGATTGTTCGACGCAGGGCGAGATGAGCAGAATGGGGAAGGCATCTGTATCAAATGGGGCAATTAAGAAACCCTTGTGCGCTTCATTGATTGCAGACAAAGTATGCAGACGGAGTGGGGGACAGTTACTACCGAGGTAGGTGTACTGCAGTTCATTTGGTAACTTGTAATATGCAAATGAAGTGTGCTCCATGAGGTGTCTTGTTTTAGAAATTTGTGTGCAATCAGTTTTTCTCTTTCAACACACGCTTTGCTTCCTCCCAAATCTCATCCATCTCTTCCAATGTCATGTTCTTGAGATCTTTGCCTTGCTTGAGTGTTTTTTCTTCCAGGTAGTTGAAGCGCGAGATAAACTTTTGGTTGGTGCGCTCAAGTGCGTTGTCGGGATTGATTTTGTATAGGCGAGCTGCGTTGATAAGACTAAACATCAGGTCACCAAATTCAGCTTCCGCCTTATCGGTATCCATGTTTTCAACCTCTTGCTCAAACTCTGCTATTTCCTCCTTTACCTTATTCCAAACGTCCGAGCGCTTTTGCCAATCAAAACCCACACCGCGCGCCTTATCCTGAATGCGGTAAGCCTTTATCAACGAAGGCAGTGAATTGGGCACACCCGAGAGCACCGACTTATTGCCGTCCTTCTCCGTTTGCTTGATCTGCTCCCAAAGTTTGATTACCTCGCCAGCATCATCAACACCTTTCTGTTCGCCAAATACATGCGGGTGGCGATACACCAACTTGTTCGACAAATTTTCGCAAACATCATGAATGTCAAAGTCATTGGTTTCCGAACCAATTTTGGCGTAGAAAATCACATGGAGCAACACATCGCCCAACTCTTTACTGATTTCTTTCTTATCGCCTTTCAGCAATGCCTCTGCAAGTTCGAAGGTTTCTTCAATCGTATTGGGGCGCAAACTCTCAAATGTTTGCTTTCTGTCCCAAGGGCATTTCACGCGGAGTTCGTCTAATATATCAAGCAGGCGACCAAATGCGGCAACCTTTTCTTCTTTCGTATGCATGGTGAAAATTTGTTTGTCATTTAGTCTCGCAAATTTATAAATAAATTGTGGAAATCCTCTATCTTTGCAGAAGCAAATCACGGAATGCACGATGGAAAAGTTTGAACTCACCATTTTAGGGTGTGGTAGCGCCACTCCTACCTTGAAGCACTTGCCCACTTCGCAAGTGCTCAATGTGCGTGAAAAACTTTTTATGATAGACTGTGCCGAAGGCACGCAACTTCAATTCCGTCGAGCAGGCTTGCGCTTCAATCATTTGAGCCACATATTTATTTCTCACCTACACGGCGATCATTGTTTAGGGCTTCCGGGATTGATATCAACACTTGCGCTCAAAGGTAGAACGTCAGACATTCACATCTACGCCCCCATAGGTGCAGAAGTCTTATTCCGCCCTTTATTCGAATTCTTTTGCAACGGCATCCCCTTTGAGATTTACATCCATGAGATTGATACGAATGTCGTGACGGAGGTGTATGCTGATAGAAGTCTAAAGGTGACGGCCTTCCCCCTTACGCACCGTATGCCCACCTGCGGTTTCTTGTTCCAGGAGGTTGGAGTGTTGCCCCACATCCGCAGAGACATGATTGATTTTCTCGAAATTCCAAATTGCTATATCCAAAACATCAAGCAGGGCGAGGGGTGGACCACTCCCGAAGGTAAATTTTACCCTCACGAAGCGCTTACTACTCCCTCCGAGGCGCCGCGCAGTTATGCCTATTGCTCCGACACACGCCCCATGATGGGAAATGTGCCGCTGCTCAAAGGAGTTGACCTACTCTTTCACGAAGCTACATTTGCAGAAGCCGAAGCGGGTAGGGCGAAAGAGACCTTTCACTCCACGGCAAAGCAAGCCGCAAGCATCGCACAAGCTGCTCAAGTGCGCCAGTTACTCATCGGTCACTTCTCGGCTCGCTACACGGATGAGCGCCTCTTGCTAGATGAAGCAAGGCTGGTGTTTGAGCATACCACATTGGCTAAAGAATTACTGAAAATTGCCATTTCTCCGCGCACTCAATAGGTAAATCGTGGTTAATACGGTCGATTTTTATACTATTTTGTAAAAAAAATAGGGCAACCACTTTGCATATTCAAAAAATGTTGTAATTTTGCACTGCATTTGAGAAATAAATGCGGAAAGGAAGTTTGGGTGAGTGGCTGAAACCACCAGTTTGCTAAACTGACGTACGGGCAACCGTACCGGGGGTTCGAATCCCCCAGCTTCCGCAAAATGCAAAAGCAGATAACTCTGAGGTTATCTGCTTTTTTCTTTGTACGCTTCTATGAGCATTGTTGGGAGTAACAATGCATATAGAATCTAAAACAACTTTTACACGTGTCAGTTTATAATTCTTGGACAAGAATTAACTATAATGCTTTTAAGTTTTGTGTTCTACAGATTACTTTCTTGAATGGTTATATAGAAATCACACAAATATAATTTAAGAGAAGAGAGTTGTACCAAGGTTTGGTATTTTTATTACCAGTACTGGTACTTAAAATACCAAGTATTGGTAGAAACTGTACCACTACTGGTACTTTTAATTATTACTGTCCGCTAAAACTTATCGAATCAGAAAAAAGAAAGGGCTGATCTCCGATTTTGGAGTTCAGCCCTTTTTGGTTATCTTTGAGTTACCACACTTAAAGGTTAACCATGAGCAAAAGTACACATTTTTTCGGACAGCCGATATATGGCCAGTTTACAAAGTTCTTAAACAAGGACAAGATTCTTCAAATTAGCCGCAATCATGGCGGTGAGAGGTATGTAAAGAGTTTCGATGGTTTCACACACCTACTGACAATGCTCTATGCTGTGATAATGCGTTTTGATTCACTGCGTGAAATAGAGACATCTATGATAGCCGAGGTCCGCAAACTTCATCATATAGGCATAGAAACCGTCCCCAAACGCAGTACTTTGTCTGATGCCAATACTAGACGCCCTGAAAAAGTCTTTGAGGAGGTCTACCGTGACCTTTATGAGGCAAACAAGTCCAAACTTACCTCGGACAGCCGTCAAGGGAGGACAGAGGAATGGATGAAACGCCTAAGAATCATTGATTCCACGACCATTACCTTGTTCTCCAACTTGATATTCAAAGGTGTCGGACGTCACCCGAAGACGGGTAAGAAGAAAGGTGGCATTAAGGTGCATGCAGTTATACATGCCAATGAGGGTGTTCCGTGTGATGTAGAGTTTACCTCTGCAGCAACCAACGACTCCTTTATGCTCGTGCCTTCAAGGTTTTCTGAAAAAGAGATAACCGCAATGGATCGAGCTTATATCAACTATGAAAAGTTCGAGGAACTTACGGTACGCAATGTGGTTTATGTCACAAAGATGAAGAAGAACCTCAAATATGAACTTCTATTTGACTTCATGGAGATGACACCAGAGGGGAAGATGGAATATCGAGAACAGGTTGTTGTATTCAGTAAGGGGGAAACTAGGCATATTGCAAGAATCGTAACCTATGTAGACATCAAAAAAGGGAAGACCCCCAAGTTGGTATCTCTTCTTACCAATGATTTTGACATGCGTCCAGAGACTATCGTAGAGATTTATCGCCGTCGTTGGCAGATAGAATCACTATTCAAGCAGATTAAGCAGAATTTTCCACTGAGATACTTTTATGGAGAAAGTGCCAACGCGATCAAAATACAGATATGGGTAACTTTAATAGCCAATCTGCTCGTGTCATTGCTTCAAAGTAGCCTTGAACGACGCTGGAGTTTTTCTGGGTTAGCCACAATGCTTAGGATATCCTTGATGTATTATCTCAATATATACACATTCTTCAATAAACCAGAAGAAGATCTTAGACAGATGCTTATGGAGGTTGCAGAACCACCCCCAAATGAAGAACTAAATTTATAGAGGAGGGCTTGTCATAGATAAAAAAACTCCCAACTACTCTTTTTTAGAGGGTTGGGAGAGAATTGTTGTGTTTAGCGGACAGTAATA
>JAZTYI010000068.1:0-21055 GCA_045636885.1 Alloprevotella sp. | reverse complement strand
TTTCACGAACCGAAGGTCGGGTAAGTCAATATCCATCCGGTCTTAAATGCCCCGCAAGGCATTAGTGAAAATTAGTGCCCATTAGTGGCTAAACTAATAAGCGCACAATATCTTTGGTGTAAGGATTATTTGTGGACATCTGCTATATTATTACCAAAATTTAAGTCTTCTCATCCCCCCCCCGATGAATTTTCGCCTGCTCATGGGCATAATGTTCATCAAGTCTTTAATGCCTTCGCAAGGCGCAATCCCCTGATCGTAATCTAAAAATAAATATAGTTTAACCCAATAATAAATTAGCAATGGAAAAATTGATTATCAACAGTTACGACGAGTTTGCAGCACATCTCGGCAAAGAACTCGGCACCTCCGAATGGTTGCAGGTTGATCAAGAGCGCATAAATATGTTTGCCGATGCCACCCTCGATCATCAATGGATACATATCGACACCGAGCGCTGCAAGAGCGAAAGTCCCTTTGGTCAGACCATCGTCCATGGTTATCTCACCCTCTCCCTCTTGCCCTATTTGTGGGACCAGATTATAGAGGTAAACAACATAAAGATGCTTGTAAATTACGGCATGGACAAGATGAAGTTCGGTCAAGCCGTTCTCTCAGGTCAATCCGTACGCTTGGTCACCAAGTTAGAAAGCATCGCTAACCTCCGTGGCATAGCAAAGGTTGAAATAAAGTTTTATATCGAAATACAGGGCGAAAAAAAGCATGCACTTGACGGCATCGCCACCTTCCTCTATCATTTCAATTAAAACAAGCAAATCACTCTCCCCCCCCCCCACGATACATTTTAGATGGATGATCAATACCTCACCGTCACAGGCGAAGTAGCCGAAGGATTTTATTCCGAGAAGCGCAGCCGCTTTCTCGCTTTTGTCCATCACGTTGAGAGCGAAGACGAAGTCAAACAATATGTAGCCACCTACCGTAAAAAGTATTTCGACGCCCGCCACGTCTGTTACGCCTATGTCCTGGGGCATCAAGGCGAGCGTACACGCGCTAACGACGATGGAGAACCCGCAGGTTCCTCAGGTCCACCCATTCTCAGGCAACTCCGCTCCTTTGGCGTCACCTTCACCCTCGTCGTGGTAGTGCGTTATTACGGAGGCGTAAATTTAGGGACAGGCGGACTAGTCGTAGCATATAAGACCGCCGCAGGCGATGCCCTTGCTCATGCCACAATTGAGAAGCGCTTCGTCACGTCCACCTTTACCGCCACCGTCCCCTACACCGAAGTCGATCGCGCCATGCGCACCCTCAGAGCCTTTGACGCAGAAATCATCGCGCGCGAGTACACCGCCACCGCCACTATCCTCACGATCACCTGTCGGTTATCGCATGAAGGCGAACTAAAGCAAAAGTTGGGCGTTACCTCGTCTTAATCTTCCCCCTCCGTATCTCGCCCTGCGTCTCGGTCGCATCGTTTCGCTACTTTCGAACAACTGCGCCCCCAGTGAAAAACGCTCTTATTGCGCCTATGTCTAGAAGACGGTCGCGCCACCGAAACTTTTTTGTTTCCATCAACAGTCCACAAGAGGAGATGCTCCACAGTGTCTCCTCTTGTTTTATGCTCTAGACCGCATTGTATAGTTAATTTGCAATTGACTCTACCCGTTAACACTAATGCCCATGAATTGATAATCGCGTAAGAAACGAAGCCCGATCATGTCAGCATCCAACTGAATTTATTAGACCAGAAAGACAGGCATGCAATGCTATTATATTGGCGAAAAATTGTGACAGTACCAGCCTTCATTTTTCGTCATTTTTCCGATAAAACTTTAACATAAATTAACGTTGCTGTTACTTGCCATAGCCATTACGTCTATTTGCGGTTCAAAAATAAGTAACATTAAAAACCGGTTGTTTAACCTAGAAAAAACAATGTAACTTATTTTTAAGCCCTAAAAATGGGATTTTTGGGATAAAAAAAGTGGAGATAACCCTGATTTCATGGGCTATCTCCACTTCCGTAATACAAAGATACAAAAATTAGGAGCTAAAAGCAAATCCATTAACGTTTGTTAACGCGATATTTATTTCTCATTTTCTTCATTTTTTTGCATCTGAAAAGATCGTATAATGCCTGTAGCGTCATTAAAGCGAATTGCCCCCATCATGTCTTTGCGAAAATCCCTTATGCTGAAAGTGTAAAAATACCAGAAATGTACTTGTGGAAGTTGCTCTGGCTTAGTGCGCCCCCTTTTTGCCTGACAGCACTTTTCTTACACTCGGAGAGGTTCTCCCCCAAAAAAATAGGCGTATAGGAAAGAAATAGTTTCTTCGCGGGAGTGGCACACGGGGTTTAGAGTATGACTCCGACGCCCTTTCTTCCGTCCATCTTTATGGTGAGGGGATGGGGCAGGCGCACGTGGCGCACGTAGGGCGTTTCGCTCTCTGCGGGCAGGGCGCTTAGGCGCGCTTCGTCGAAATGGCCATCGCCTCGGAAGGGGGCTATGGTGAAGTAGCCCACGCCAAAGGAGGTGAGATTCTGAAAGAAGTGTGTGCCTTGACTGGGGTCTACGCGGTAGTGCTCCAGCGAGCATTCTACTATTACGCGCGCTCCGCTGATGTGGGGCCACTTCACGGGCAGACCGAGCCAGGGGTCGGAACTCCCCCAGCGCCCTGGACCTACGAGCACATAACCGCGGTCTTCGGCAGCAAGGGT
The DNA here is from genome assembly GCA_045636885.1 of Alloprevotella sp. Classification (GTDB taxonomy): domain Bacteria; phylum Bacteroidota; class Bacteroidia; order Bacteroidales; family Bacteroidaceae; genus Alloprevotella. The sequence continues at coordinate 18,372 of JAZTYI010000068.1, read as the reverse complement.
GGCGTTGATGCGCTCGATGTCGTATGCCGCTTGTTGATTGTTGGCAGCATTGAAGGTGTCGGACTTTACATACACTACGTCGGTCACGTCGCTGATGATGCCGTTGCCCAGGCAGTTGTGGGTTGTGATGAGCGTGTCGCGCTCGGGGATGAGCGTGAGGTCTTCGTCGATGATTTCTTTGTTGTCGACGATGGGGCGGATTTGAAGCAGGTAGAACTCAGCGCGCTTTTCGCCTGCGCTGGTTGTCTTGATGTCGAGCGCGAACTCTATTTCAACGGGTCGCCCCATCTCGAGGGTGCCCACCTTTAGCAGTTTGGAGATGGTGGAGGCGAGGGGGAACAGGTCGTGTTGGAGGATGTTGGCAAAGGAGATGATCTTGCGTCCTCCGGGGTAATATCCGTCTCTGATGACTTGGTCGTAGGGGTCGTAGGTGGAGGCGACGTAGCGGAGGGTGTCATGTGCTTCGGCGTCTTTAAGCGAGAGTCGGCGCAGGTTGAAGGCATCGTCGGGGGAGAGCGTGTCTTTGGTTTCTGCCGTGCGTAGGTCGAGTGCGTAGAAGCGTGTTTGCGTTTCGCGCAGCGCTATTTCTGTGTCGCTGAGTTGGAGGATGTGGTGGGGGTGCTTGGGAGATACGCGTAGCGTTACGCCGCCGTCGACGATGTACTTACCGAGTCCGATGGCCAGGGATGCTATGCCGTCCTCGGGCAATTCGTCGCCTATGGGATAGAAGTTGAGCGAGCGCGCTACGCCTGAGAGGGTGGGGTAGAAATAGGCGTCTCGCTCATTGCCCGAAGCATCGGTATATTTGCCGTGTGGGGCGCCGACGACTTCCTGTAGCACGATAGCCATTTTCTCTTGGTCAATGAGGTTTTGAGTGGCGGTGAGGTAGGCCTTTGAGTCTTTGTAAAACACGGATGCATAGACGCCCTTGATGGCGCGCTGAAGCATCTCCACCGACCCGTTTGAGGCGTCGGGGTGGGGTATCATGTAGGTAGAATAAATACCTGCAAAGGGTTGATAATGTGCGTCTTCAAGTAGTGAGGAAGAGCGCACCGCAATCGGTCCGTGTACCACATCACAGAGGTAGGTCAGGTCGTCTAAAACATACTCTGGCAAACTGGCTGCTTCAAAGGCCTTGAGAATTTCTTCGTCCGTAGCATCGGAGAGGGCAATGGGGTAGAGGTTGCCCATCTCCATAAATTCGTCAAATACATCGGTGGCTATGACTACGGTCTTGGGGATGTTGAGCGTGAAGTTGTCGGTCTCAAACCTTGGGTAGCGCTTCACCATTGTGCCCATAAAGGCGAGACCACGCCCTTTACCGCCTAGCGAACCGTTGCCGATGCGCGCAAAATTGGCGTATTCATCGAAGCGCTCCTTTTGATATATCGCTACTACTCCTTCGTTTTTCATGCGTCGGTAGGAGGCGATAAGGTCGGCAATGAGTTGGCGCGCATCCTCCATGTCAATATAGTCAAGCACGTCTATCTTTTTTAATATCTGGGCCGGCGGGAACATGGCGCGTGAAAAGAAGAAGCGCGAGAAATGATTGTGTGACAAGTGGTAGCGCAGGCTTGCCTGGGGGATGTCGAATAGTTTTTTCTGCAAGTCCTTGAGATTCTTGATGCGCATCACTTCTTTGCCATTCTCGGGGTTGAGAATGACAAAGTCGCCAAACCCAAAGTTTTGCATGATCTCGCGGTGTAGATCTTGCGGGTAGCTTTTTGTATTTTTGGGGATAAATGATGTGCGCAATTCTTGTGCGAAGCAGCGGTTGGCCTCTTCGCTTGATTCAAGAATGATAGGTATGTGCGGGTCGCGTCTTTTAATGTATGAGGCAAGGCGGAAACCTGCAAGGTTGTCTTTCGCTCCCTGACGCATAAAACTCATGTCTGAAACTACGCCCAAAATGTTATCCTCATATTTTGTGTAAATGCTCATTGCTTCCTCATAGGTGCGGGCCAGCATAATTTTGGGGCGTCCGCGCATACGAAGTGTCTTTAGGTGGTCGTTGAGGGCCTCTTTAGAAAATTCCTGACTTTGTTCGAGCACAAAGCGGTAGAGGTGAGGTAGGGCAGAGGAGTAGAACCTGACGGAGTCTTCTACGAGCATGATGATCTGTACTCCCACCGAGGCAACGTCGTTGGGCGCATTCCACTTGTCTTCAAGCAACTTGATGATGGCCAACAGGAGTTCGGCATTGCCTAACCATGAAAAGATGTAGTCAATCCCCGTGAGGTCTTCACGTTGGACACGGCGGGTGACCTCCTTTGAGAAGGGGGTGAGCACGACTATGGGGATTTCGGGGTATTGTTGCTTGATGCTTTTTGCGCCGGCAAAGATATCGCTGTTGTCCATATTGGGCATTACGATAATCAGTTGGAAGTTGCGGTCGTGAAGCATTTTGAGCGCCTCTTCTTCGGTTGTTACCTGCGTAAATCGAGGAGGGTAGCGCAGGCTTAGCGCTGTATATTCGTTGAAAATCTGCTCGTCGATTCGTCCGTCATCTTCAAGCATGAAGGCATCGTATTTCGTAGCAATCAATAGCACGTTGTAGATGCGCTTATTCATAAGTTCCGCGAAGGGGGTGTCGCGCAACACGAGGTCTTTTAGTTGGGGTAAGGCCATAAAGAAACACTATTTTATAGAGTTTGTTTTAACCCTGGAATGTTTGCTATAGTTATCTCTCTACAATTTTTGTGGGCAGGTAGTGGGGGCAAAAACGTTCTGCCTTAACTTATTTCCGAGTAGTTTTCGTCGAGTCTCTTTAGCACGCGTAGGTGATGTGAGGTGTGTAGATGTTCCGGTTGGGACAGTGTAGGGTCGACTGTCAGAAGTTTACGGACAGCACTGCGCGTTTGCTCCATAATCGAAGCGTCATGAGTGAGGTTGGCCACTCGCAATTTAATGGGGAGTCCGCTTTGAACTGTACCTTCAAGATCACCAGGACCACGAGATTTAAGGTCTTCTTCGGCAATAATGAATCCGTCGGTTGTATCTACCATGATTTGCATGCGTCGGCGGGTTTGTTCTGAGAGTTCGTAGTTGGTGAGCAAGATACAATAACTCTTATCTGCTCCACGTCCAACTCGTCCGCGGAGTTGGTGGAGTTGGGCTAACCCGAAACGGTCGGCATGCTGTATGACCATGACTGAAGCGTTGGGAACATTTACTCCAACTTCAATAACAGTAGTTGCCACGAGCACATTGACTTGACCGTTAGCAAATTGTTGCATGATCTTTTCCTTGTCCGTAGATTTCATTTTGCCATGAAGTTTACCTATTTTATATATGGGTAGTGCATGGGTGAGTTCCTCATATCCACGTTCAAGGTCGAGCAAGTCCATTCGCTCGTTTTCCTGAATCAGGGGGTAGACCACATAGACTTGCCGACCTTGTTGCAGTTCGGAACGTATGCCTTCAAGCACACGTGAGAAATCCTTATAATAATAATGAAAAGTTTGGATGGGTTTACGACCGGGAGGGAGTTCGTCAATGACCGAAAAATCAAGGTCACCATAGAGGGTCATGGCAAGGGTGCGTGGAATAGGTGTGGCGGTCATGACGAGGACATGAGGTGGACGAGTGTTCTTTTTCCACAACTGTGCGCGTTGTTTTACCCCAAAGCGGTGTTGTTCGTCAATCACGCAAAGTCCTAAATTTTGAAAGACCACATTGGGTTCTATGAGGGCATGTGTGCCTACCAGTAGGTTGACCTCGCCATTAAGTATGCCTTCTTCGATACGCTTACGCTGTTTGCCTTTTACATTGCCTGTGAGAAGTTGGATGTTGATTCCAAGGTGCTCAGCAAAGGAGGATAGCGTGTGGAAATGTTGTTCGGCAAGAATTTCTGTGGGGGCCATCAAACAGGCTTGGAATCCGTTGTCAATGACTATCAGACTGCATAGAAATGCTACAAGCGTTTTGCCAGAACCTACATCTCCTTGTATGAGGCGATTCATCTGTTTCCCACTTATTAAATCGCTACGAACTTCCTTAATCACCCTTTTCTGAGCGCTTGTTAGCGAAAAAGGAAGATGGTCGGAATAGAAACTATTGAAGAGTGCTCCCACTCTTGGCATGTAAAATCCTTGCACAGTCTTCTTGCTTTCAGCATTGCGTAAGATTTCAAGTTGAAGAAAAAATAGTTCTTCAAACTTCATACGTTGGCGAGCCAGCGCAACCTCTTCGGCATTTTTAGGAAAGTGCATCATGCGCAGTGCACGTTCAAGGGGAAGGAGGTTGTATTCTTGAACGAGCGAAGAGGGCAGGGGGTCGGAAATCTTACCCGAAAGCATTTCAAGAGCATTTGACACCCATTCGGTAAGGTGGCGTTGGGTAATGAGACCGTTCACCTTTTCTGACATGTGGTAACGAGGTACCACCAACAGACGTAAATTCTGATTTGAAGACACAACCTCTATTTCGGGATGGATAATGCTGATTTGTCCATTGAAAAAGGATGGTTTGCCAAAGATGATGAGTTCTTTTCCAACTTTGTAATTCTCAGTAACATATTTTAGTCCGTTGAACCACACTAACTGGATATATCCTGTTCCGTCTGTGAAGAAAGCCTTGATACGACGCTTACGCCCCTCGCCCTCTGGAGCATCAAAATCTGTGATATGCCCTCGAAGTTGTATGTAATCCATTCCCTCCATTAACTCGTTAATGTGGTAATATTTTGTACGGTCAACATAACGATACGGGAAATTGTAGAGTAGGTCCCTTACCGTGTGAATCTCAAAGCACTTTTTGAGTTTTTCAGCACGATGGGGTCCTACTCCTTTTAGGTACATTATGTTTTGATCTAACAACAACGTTGTAACAAGTTTATAAAGAGAATCTTTACGAATACATACACAGGTAATTTGCTCTATAGGTTGCGCTTCTTTAGACTGTTAGTCCAACTTAAGCACTGCCAGGAATGCCTTCTGTGGCACCTGAACATTTCCGATTTCCTTCATGCGCTTCTTACCGCGTTTCTGTTTCTCAAGAAGTTTACGTTTGCGCGAAATGTCACCACCATAACATTTTGCAGTAACGTCCTTGCGAACCTGTTTTACCGTTTCACGCGCAATAATCTTTGCACCAATAGCCGCTTGGATAGCAATGTCGAATTGTTGGCGGGGAAGGAGTTCCTTGAGTTTCTCACACATGCGACGTCCGAAAGTCACGGAATTGTCAACGTGAGTCAGCGTCGAGAGTGCGTCAACTGGTTCACCATTAAGGAGAATGTCAAGTTTCACTAACTTAGAGGGGCGAAAACCAATTGGGTGGTAATCAAAAGATGCATAACCTTTAGATATTGATTTGAGCTTGTCATAGAAGTCAATAACAATCTCTGCTAAAGGCATGTCATAGTGAAGTTCTACGCGGTTACCGCTTACATATTCCTGTTTGATCAATTCTCCACGCTTTGAAAGACAAAGCGTCATAATATTGCCAATGTAGTCTGTGCGCGTGATGATGGAAGCACGGATGTAAGGTTCTTCAATATGCTCAATCTCAAGAATATCAGGCATTCCTGCTGGGTTGTGAACTTCCTTCATTTCACCATGCTTATCATAAACCTGGTAGGATACATTGGGAACGGTTGTTATGACATTCATATTGAATTCACGATCTAGTCGCTCCTGTACGATTTCCATGTGAAGCATTCCTAAAAATCCGCAACGGAAACCAAATCCAAGTGCCACAGAAGATTCAGGAGAGAATGTCAGTGAAGCGTCGTTAAGTTGTAATTTTTCAAGTGACGCACGAAGCATTTCAAAATCCTCGGTTTCTATGGGGTATATACCTGCAAACACCATAGGTTTCACTTCTTCAAAACCTTCAATAGCACTTGAACAGGGATTTGCAACGGAAGTTATTGTGTCGCCCACCTTAACTTCTGTAGCAGTCTTGATACCTGAAACAATATAACCAACATCACCACATGTCAACTCCTTTCGTGGCGAAAGATCCATCTTCAAGACACCAATTTCATCTGCGTCATATTGCTTTTGAGTGTTAACGAACAACACGTCTTCTCCCTTGCGAATAGAACCATTCACTATTTTGAAATACGCAATGATGCCACGAAAAGAGTTGAAGACAGAATCAAAAATGAGTGCTTGAAGTGGTGCTTTCGGGTCACCTTTCGGAGCGGGTATACGCTCAACAACGGCTCGTAAAATCTCATCTATACCTTGACCAGTCTTACCTGAAGCATGAATAATGTCCTCTTCTTTACAACCAAGAAGTTCTATAATTTCATCTGAAACTTCTTCTGGCATAGAGTTGGGCATATCACATTTGTTGAGTACAGGTATTATTTCCAAGTCGTGCTCGATAGCCATGTAGAGATTGGATATAGTTTGCGCCTGCACACCCTGTGTTGAGTCAACAATAAGTAAACATCCCTCACATGCAGCAATACTGCGACTCACTTCATAGGCAAAGTCAACGTGCCCCGGAGTATCAATTAAGTTAAGAACATATTTCTTTCCGTCAATTTCATGCTCCATTTGGATAGCATGACTTTTGATGGTGATTCCTCTTTCCTTTTCAAGTTCCATATCGTCCAGCATCTGTCCTTCTGTCACTTGAATTGTTTTTGTACGTTCTAATAACCGGTCGGCAAGTGTACTTTTACCGTGGTCAATATGTGCGATAATGCAAAAATTTCTGATGTGTTCCATCAATCTTTGTTTTTGTGAGTTTCAAACTTTATTCAAAAGGAATGATTTGATCGAATGAGAGTGCACGATTGAGGTCCTTCTCGGACAACAATGGAGGGTTTTCTTCTGAGATTGGCCAATCTATATTTATAGTTTTGTCATCATACGCCAAGGTCCTTTCTGATTGAGGAGCGTAATGGTTATCCACTTTGTAAATAAATGTAGCTTCTTCTGAAAGGACATAGAAACCATGAGCAAACCCACGTGGGATAAATAATTGTTTCATGTTTTCGTCAGAAAGTTCCACCATGACATATTTTCCAAAAGTGGGTGAAGTCTTTCTTAAGTCCACTGCAACATCTAACACACTTCCCTTAATCACTCTTACCAGCTTAGCTTGTGAGTCGGCACCTTCTTGATAGTGGAGTCCTCGAAGCACACCACGTGACGACATGGATTGATTGTCCTGAATAAAATTTATATCATAACCTATATGTCTGTCAAAATCTATCTTATTGTATGTCTCCGTAAAATATCCTCTTGGATCTTTAAATAGTCTGGGTTCTAGGATGTAAACTCCTTCAATGTCTGTTTTTATGTAGTCCATAATAATAGTGTTTTTCAGTAAGAAAAGAACTCAACGAACTTAATTCTTTTTAGTGGATTTAGTAAATAAGTCTTTAAGTCTGTTGAAATCTTTCTGAATTTGTATTCCGAATCCTTGGGTGGTTAATGCTGATTTTGTAAAATATCTATCGTTGGTTTCGCTGTATGCTTTTAATCTTATTCCTCCATTTTTACTTAATAGATATTGTGCACTGAAATCACCTACAAAGTTACTACCTCTTGTTACGTTATATTGATTTTCGTGATATCCGACATTTCCATTAAGTAGGAGTCGATTGTTTAACATCTTTCCACTTATTACTCCATCTACTTCCATATCACTCCATCCTGTCCTTCCAGTAGATAAATTTGTACCGAAGGTCCAATCATTTGTGCCAATAGCATTACTAATAACCTCATTAACTTGATTGCTTATGGTACTTGATAGGAACGAGTTTGCTGTAACTGTTGATTGACTCTGTTGTGAATTTGATTCCGTTAGAGCATAATCATACGTGTAGAATCTTCCTAATGCTAAAAGATGTATTACTTGCATATTTAGATCATCCTCTGTTGCGATCAATTTATGCACCATTTGCTTTTCGTCATCATTGATATTAGGTAAGTCTAAATCAAAATTTACACTTGGATTTGATGCTGTACCATGGATGTTTAATACGCAATTAGCTCTGATTGTACGATCTGAAAAATTGCTACCAATATTAAGGTCCGCTAGAGATGCAGCGGGAACTGTATAAACAGCTTTGAGATTTAATTGTGCATCGTTAGGGTCTCCTCCAAAAATTATTGAACTGCCATTTTGTATTTCAAGGTTCTTTTTCAATAACTCTTGTATACTCATTACATAATTACCACCTGTAATGTCATAGTTTCCGTATAATTGGAAGGTTCCTTTATTGTAGTAATTAGCAGAAAGTGTACCATTACCCCTTAAGTTTAAGTGGTCGCCTGTTACTTCGTCCATTAAAACCTTCAGTGTAATAGCTGGGTTCATATTTATGTTGAAGCGCATATTCATATCCATATTCTGAGTATGAATCGTAGAGAATGTATTGATATCAAAATTGACATTTTGTCCTTTTGATAAATTTCGATAAACTATAAAATCATTCCCCTCTTCATTTGTACTTAAAACTTCTGATTCGGTATATACGATCAATGAATTGTCTGTTGGGGTAACGTCTACATTAAGATTAAGTACACCTGGCTTGCCATCTAATCTGACTTTACCTGAAGCATAAGTGGTTGCGTAGAAAGGCATTTCATTAGTTCGCACTTTATCGTACAATAGTAACTTATTGCTTTCAAGATTAAGATTATAGGAGAAGTTTCTAAAGTTATTATGTTTAAGTTCTGCTTCAACAATACCATCACCACCTTTTGGAGAATTTATGGTACTTGGATTGAGTTTGAATAATCCTGAAGAAATGTCTACTTGAGCATTTTTAATATTGTAAGTAACCCCATTAGATGGCACATACAAAGACGTACTAATATTCATCTTTCCACTCAAGTCTAGATTACTGAATGTGCCATAGAGTCTACAATTACCAGAAGTTCTTCCACTGATATTTTCGGTAATATTATTAACCCAGTATCTCAAAAATTCTATGTTAGTGTTGTCTGCTATAATATGTAGGTCTATGCTATCTTTAGAAGGGTGTATATGCCCCTCTGCTTTTGTGCAACTAACTTTATCTTCAATAAATTCCCCCTTAATTTCGATAGGTAAAGAATATGTTTTCCACTTACCTGTTAATTTAGCATCTCCAAGATTAGTGTTGTTAAAACGAAACGAATCTACCAATAGATTGGTTTGAAGAAATGGGGTTGAAGAATTTAAACTTAATAAAACTTTACCAGTTGCATAACCATCAAATAATACACTCGTAAAATTGAGCTTGTCAAGTATATAACCAACATCTATATTATCTAATGTGATCTGTAATGAATCATGTTTGTTATCTGATAATCCACCGCTGATTGCTAATTTCTGATTGCTTGTGTTGAGTATTAAATTGTTAAAGTGAGGTTCTTTATTCTTTATAACAATTTCTCCACTTGATATATTCCATACAGAGTCTTCTATATGTACAGTGGATGGAATTACAGACGTAATGATCTCATCTTTACTTAAAACATTTGTTAATGTACTAATATTACCAAAGAAACTATGGTGATTCACTCCATCCCATTCTACATTGGTTTCTAAGATGTTGTCATGTAGTTGTGCACCTAAAACGAATTGAATGTCATCGTTGAATATATTTTTGCGACCTTGTAGCAATAGACCTGCACCCCTTGCTTGAGATTTGAGGTGAAGTGATAAATTATCTAATGCAGATTCTTTGTAAATAAGTTTTTCTATATGCGCAGAGAATTCAGAGAAAGAATTTAGGTTGTTATATTTACCGCGAATACTGCTACCATCTGAAACAACTATAGGAAGCAGTATCAATTTTTTGAGAAATGCGCCATCATGTACACGGACGTTAAAGTTGAATGTGCTATTGTCGGTATAATGTGTCTCTTTGCTTTCACTTAATATTGCCGGAACATGGTTTGTGATTGTAGAAATCCAGTGAGCAAAGATGTTGTCATGTTGAATGTTACCGTCAATATCTAATGATATATCATCACTTCTAACCCGTAAAGTCGAGGACTGACCTTTGGTGTAGTTAAGTGATGCAAGGCATTTATCTAATTGATAAGATTGTGTCGTTCGGTTTATGGAAAGTGAGTCAACCGTTAGATTTGCAATATATTTATCACAAGCAACAACAGGCACGTCTAAAGCAAACATACCTTTCCATTTACCGCTAAATATTAAATCTGTATAACCTATTTGGTTGAAATCTATGTTTTTAAAGTTAGCATTAACAGCCAAAGTTTTAAGGTTGCTCTTGTGTAACTTTAGATTAGAGTTTATGTTAAAAGCGTGGTGTGGAGTATTGCTGTTTAATGTACATTCGACATCCTCGTTTTTGACTTTAAGAACTGCATCAATGTCGCAAAGGTTATACTTTTTATTGTATGCAGAATCTATCTCAAACTGAATATTTTCAACTTTGAGTAAAGAATCTTGCAACATTGCTAGTATCGAACCTGATGCAGTTACCGTTTCTGGAAGGATGTCTAATTGAAATATGTTATTTAAATTTGTTTTTTGTGTAGCAAGGTCTAATTTGAGTCTATTGTCATTAAATGTAGCGTCAGCATATAAATTACCAATAGTAGGGGAACATAGATTTAGTTGCGTCTTCGCATGATTTGTCTCGAAATTAGCAATAGCTGTTCCTGTTAATGTGCACGTCCCTAAATTTTTAATCAGTTGAAAACTCTCTGGTACTATCTGAGAAATGTTTTCAACAATCGTTGAGTCAAGTCTACAATCATTAAAGTTTACAGCAAACTTTTTGTTGGTAGTAGAACCTGTGAGCGTAACCTTCATTCGGTCATTTACCTCTTTAATTTTTAGCTTAAAAGTTGTGCTGTCAGAATGTGCTTGACAATTTAACGTACCGGTTAAAATGTAGTGCATCCTAGGTTCTTTAAATAGTAATGACGCTAGGTCTTCGGTATGTAGGCGTTCCAATTTCAATTCTCCTTCAACGCTGGGTTGCGTCTTAAAATTAGTGATGGTTACTTCATTTGGAACTGTTATAGTCGATTGTGGTAATTTAAGGGTAAAGTTGTTAACGACAATAGTGTCAGGATTTATATCAAGAGCAAATTGAAGTTTATTGATAGAAAAACCAAAGTTTTCATCGCAAGAAAAATTTCTAACTCTAACATTAATATGTTCATTTTCAGTTGCCTTTATAGATAGATTAGCATGAATGTTGTTAATGTTAATGTTGTTAAAATTAAACTTGTCTTTATTTCCTTCTAACCATCGTTTCTCATATGCTAAATTTGCTCGAGTTATTATGAGTGAACCAATTGTAAACTCTGTGTCATGTTTGGTGGTATTGTCATTAGAGGTAAAAAGATTGGATAAAAACTGATAGTTAGGTTCAGAGTCAGCAGAATTTTGGTATAAGTGTATTTTTGTGTCTACCAATAACACAGTTCTTAACGTTAGTTTTCCTTTAATTAAATCTGTGAGTGAAATCTTACTCGAAAATTTATTAACATTAAGTAGTGTTTCACCATTGTGGTCCAAGAGTGTCAATCCATTGACTGTAATTCTGTCAAAAAGTCCAATTTCAATATCTTCTACATCTACTGCAGTGCCTATTTTATTGCTAATTGCAATCTTGACTTCGTTGACCCATAATTGTCTAATTGGTTGGAGATTGAGTATAAACAATAAAATAAGGTAAGCGCATAAAACTACGCCTACCAACACTTTAAGTATTTTTGCTGGGTGTCTTATAGTATTTAACGTTTTTAAAGGGTGTTGATTAACACCATAGTGGCGAATTTAACCGTCACTTTTCTGTTTTTCTCATATATATAATGCCTTCACTCAAATGTCTCATCATGGGTACAAAGTGGCATAACCCTTTAGTCGCTGATTTCAGTGCAAACTTTAAGCACACCACCCAAGCATAGTTACCATGTATGTAGTATTCAAAAGCTCCTCTACTACGTTGTACTCCTGCATCTATATATACTAACGACTTTTTGAGCATCGTTGAAGTTTCCACTAATTTACTAGGGAAATATTTCATATTGAGATTGAGTCTTAAAGCGTCTGTTAACCAGATATCTTCTTCGCCACAGGTCAAAAATTTGGTGCCGAGTCCAAATCTTTCATCAAATCTTACTACACTTTGCACTCTAGATCTTCGGCATACCATTTCAATTGCAGAGATAGAGTAGTCGGTAGGTATCCCCTTAACATCACGTTCGTCTTCAGGGTAATCCTTTAGTTTTTTACCTGTGTAGGTACTAGCTTTGAAAAACGCTACATCAAGGGTGGGATTATTTATAAATGTCTCTCTAGCTAGGGCTATTGAGGCAGGAGTAAATCGTGCGTCATCATCTGCGAATATTATCAGATCAGCTTTGGCTTTATCAAGCGCTAAATTTCTGTTAGCAGAAAGTCCCTCACCTCTGTATTGATAAAAAGCAACGTCTTTTCTGTGTGAAAGTTCTTCAGGGATTAAGTCTAAATATCTTTCATCTGTGTATTGAAAGGAAACAACGTATCTTACCCCTTCTGTTTGTGGAAGCAATACGTCTGTAACCTTCACAATGCCTTTGTTGAGCGAACAAATCAATATATCAATCGTCATAATTGTAATTGGTAATTACATTTATAAATTTTTGTAGCAAAGATACATCTATTTTTTTGAAAAGCAAAGTTATTTCACTTTAGCTTACATTTAATCCATTTCGTTTGTAGTATATACTTAGTTGTCACTTAACTTGTGCTAGTTTGAAGGATAAAAATAATGCAAGGTAGGTTTTAGTTATAAAATCCTTTTGTTATTGTGATAAGTCATTAAAAAATCATTGAAAATAATTTGGAGGTTAAAATCTTGTTTATAATTTTGTTGTTGAATGATAACATAAGGGGGTTTAAAAGCCTCCCTTGATACGTTAATTTATTATGATAAAGCCTGTTGACTTACATAAGCCATTGAAGCGATACTTTGGTTTTGATCAATTCAAACACAACCAAGAGGAGATTATTCGCTGTTTGCTTGACAAAAAGGACGTTTTTGTGCTGATGCCAACAGGAGGGGGTAAGTCAATGTGTTATCAGCTTCCAGCGTTGCTTATGGAAGGTACAGCTATTGTGATCTCTCCTTTGATTGCGCTGATGAAGAATCAAGTTGATGTATTGCGCCATAATTCAGAAAGCGATGGTGTTGCACACTTTATCAATTCTTCACTCAATAAGGCTGCTGTTGATTTGGTAAAAAGAGATATTCAGAAAGGCGTTACAAAATTACTTTATTTAGCACCAGAAACACTTACTAAGGATGAGTATGTGGAATTTTTAAAAGGTGTCAAAATCTCTTTTTATGCCATAGACGAAGCTCATTGCATATCTGAGTGGGGACATGACTTCCGCCCAGAATATCGCAAAATTCGTCCTATTATAAATAGGATAGGGGTTGCTCCGGTAATTGCGCTTACTGCAACAGCAACAGAGAAGGTACGCAATGATATAAAGAAAAGTCTGGGCATGTCAGATGTTGCAGAATTTAGTAGTTCGTTTAATCGCGAGAACCTCTACTATGAAGTGCGTCAAAAGACAAATCAAATAGATAAGGAAATTATTCGATTTATTAAGCAACATGCTGGGCGTAGTGGAATAGTGTATTGCTTAAGTAGAAAGAAGGTTGAGGAGTTGGCTGAAGTTTTGCGCACCAATGACATAAAAGCACAAGCATATCATGCAGGAATGGATGCTATAACACGCAGTCAGACTCAAGATGCTTTCTTGATGGAGGATATAGACGTCATCGTAGCCACCATCGCGTTTGGAATGGGAATCGACAAACCAGACGTAAGATTTGTCATTCATTATGATATCCCCAAGAGTCTAGAGGGCTATTATCAAGAAACAGGACGAGCCGGTCGAGATGGCGGAGAAGGTATTTGTGTAGCGTTTTACTCGCATAAGGATCTTCAAAAACTTGAGAAATTTATGGTTGATAAACCCATAGCTGAGCAAGAAATTGGCAAGCGACTTCTTAAAGAAACTGCCAGTTATGCTGAAAGTTCTGTTTGTCGACGGAAATTGATTTTGCATTATTTTGGTGAAACATATGAACAAGATAATTGTCATAATTGCGACAATTGCTTAAATCCGAAAAAGAAAGTGGAAGCAAAAGATTATTTATGTAAAGCTATTGAAGCTGTTATAGCTACAAAAGAAAATTTTACAGAAGAATATATTATTGACATATTGTTAGGTAACGAAACCGACGAGATTTTAGCTCATCGCCACGATGAACTAGATGTATTTGCTTCGTTAGAAAATTTAGACGAAAAAGTTTTAGCTCCAGTTATAAAGCAGGCTTTATTAAGTGGTTATTTTGATAAGGATATTGATGTGGTTGGCGTTTTGAAAGTAACCAAATCTGGCAAAGCTTTTCTTAAGTCACCTACCTCGTTTCAGATAGTCGAAGATAATGACTTTGATGACGTTGAAGAAGAAGAACCTGTGCAGAATGGTGGTGCTTGCGCTGTAGACCCCGGTCTTTATGAAATGATTAAAGACCTTCGTAAGCGTATGGCAAAAGAGATGGATGTCCCCCCCTATGTCATATTCCAGGATGCATCACTTGAGGCCATGGCAACCATTTATCCGCAAACCATTAAAGAACTGGAAAATATTCCAGGCGTTGGGGCAGGGAAAGCAAAACGCTATGGCGAGGAATTTTGCAAATTGATTAAAAAGCATTGTGAGGATAATGAGATCGAACGACCTGAAGATTTACGTATCCGCACTGTTGCTAATAAGTCAAAACTTAAAGTCAGCATTATCCAGTCTATTGACCGCAAGGTTATGCTTGACGATCTTGCAGAAGCTAAGGGAATAGATTTCTCAGAACTTCTTGATGAAATTGAAGCTATAGTTTATTCGGGAACAAAAATCAACATAGATTATTTCATTGAAGAAATTCTTGACGACGAACATATTGAGGATATTTTCGGTTATTTCAAAGAATCTGAAACAGATGATATTGAAGCTGCAATAGAAGAACTTGGAGCCGATTATTCTGAAGAAGAGATTCGACTTGTTCGTATTAAGTTTATTTCAGAAATGGCAAATTGATAATTTAAAGTACACAAAGCGTAACTCCCTAATGTTGTACTACTTTTACCAACCCTTTTTTAGCAAATGACACAACCAGAAATTAAGGAAGAACCTAAAAAGTCCTTGAACTTTATAGAAAGAATTGTACAGAGCGATTTAGCTGAAGGTAAAAACGGAGGCCGACTCCAGACGCGCTTTCCGCCCGAACCTAATGGGTATCTTCACATCGGTCATGCTAAAGCCATTGCCATGGACTTCGGCGTTGCAGATAAGTTTGGAGGTGTTTGTTATCTACGCATGGATGACACCAACCCCCAAAAGGAGGATCTTGAATATGTTAGAGCGATAGAAGAAGATATTCAATGGTTAGGTTATAAGTGGGGAAAAATCTGCTATGCTAGTGATTATTTTCAGGATTTGTGGGACTTCGCTGAGTGGTGTATCACTACTGGGAAAGCATACGTTGACGAGCAAACCTCTGAAGAAATTGCCGCACAGAAAGGCACACCCACCGAACCCGGTCAAAACAGTCCTTATCGTGATCGCCCTGTCTCAGAAAGTTTACAACTCTTCCGAGAAATGAATTCCGGACATGTTGAACCGGGTAAAATGATTCTTCGTGCAAAAATTGACATGGCGAGTCCCAATATGCACTTCCGCGACCCTATTATGTATCGCGTGCTCAACTTACCTCACTGGCGCACAGGAACTAAATGGAATGCATACCCCATGTATGACTTTACCCACGGTCAAAGCGACTATCTTGAGGGCGTAACTCACTCTATCTGCACCCTCGAATTTGTGCCCCATCGCGACCTTTATGACCTCTTTGTGACATGGATTAAGGAGTGGAAGGGCGACGAGGGCGACATCAATGACAATCGTCCCCGCCAGTTTGAATTTAATAAGTTGAACCTCAACTACACCCTCATGTCAAAGCGCAACTTGCTCATCTTGACGAACGAAGGAATAGTAAACGGTTGGGATGACCCCCGCATGCCCACTATTTGCGGCATTCGCCGTCGTGGTTATAGCCCTCAGGCTATTTTAAACTTTATTGACAAGATCGGTTACACCACATTTGATGCGCTCAACGACATTAAACTGATGGAAGCCGCTTGTCGTGAAGACCTTAATCAGCGTGCTCTTCGTGTGAGTGCGGTTGTTGACCCCGTGAAACTCATTATTGACAACTATCCCGAGACCCTCGTAGAGGAAATGACCGCCATCAACAATCCTGAAGATGAAAATTCAGGCACTCACGTCATCCGTTTTTCGCGCGAACTCTATATTGAGCGTGATGACTTCATGGAAGATGGAGGTAAGAAGTTCATGCGCCTCGGTCCGGGCAAGGAAGTGCGCTTGAAGAATGGTTATATCATCAAGTGCGACGAAGATCCCGCAAAGTGCATTGAGAAAGATGCTGATGGGCGCATCGTGTGTATTCATGCTACTTACGACCCCGAAAGCCGAAGCGGTATGCCTGGTGCAGATCGTAAGATCAAGGGTAAGACGCTTCACTGGGTAAGTTGCAACCATTGTGTTCCCTGTGAGGTGCGCGACTATAGTTGCCTCTGGACCTGTGAAAATCCTCGCGACGCCATTAAGCAGTATGAGCGAGAACACGGTGTGAGAGGCATAGACGCAATGCGCCCTTTCCTCAATCCAGAATCGCTGAAAGTCAATAAGCATGCGTTTGTTGAAGAATGGGCAGCAACCCTCCCACATTACACCTATCTGCAGTTCCAACGCATCGGCTACTATAATGTTGATAAAGACGCAACAACACAACGTCCTGTATTTAACCGCACTGTGGGATTAAGAGATAGTAAGTAATTACTGTATTTGATGTTAATAAATGATGGTGTGTCGAAATGAAATTTCGACACACCATCTAAGTTTGTGTAAGAGTGAGTAAAAAACAGGGCGCTGAAACTGAGAATGAACGGAGTGCGCTGATGTGCATAACCAAGTCTGAACTGTTTTTGGGGTGCTCAACTGCTTGCTCATTATGACGTAATGCCTTGTATTTTTTAGGTATAATCTTTTTGCAGTCTCACGCGTTGAATTTACCTAATCGCTGTCTACAAACATGAGGTCACTGATAATATCGTTTGATATGAATATTCCGTTTTCAGTAAGTCGGAGTGTATGCCCCTCCTGCACTAGGGATTTTCTTTGGATGTGCGGATTGGCCCACGTTAATAGTTTGTCAGTGCGTTGAGGACCATAGTTGTCATAGAACGTCTGGAGATTGAGTCCCTGGCGCGTACGGAGGGAGGTGATGATGAGATCGTTGCATAGTTCGTTGACCGTGAGTTCCTCCACTTGCCTATTTATAATACCGCATGATGCGATGTATTGGTGAATGTTTTGAGGATTTATTTTCCGCGTTTTACCGTCGTAAGAGTGTGCTCCCGGACCGATTCCAAGGTAATGTTTGTTTTGCCAGTATCCACAATTATGTCGTGAGTGGGCGTTGGGCAGGCTGAAATTGGATATTTCATAATGTTGGAAGCCGCGTTGTTTCGCTTCTTGGCACAATATTTTATACATGCTCAACGTGTCATCTTCGGAGGGCATTGTTATTATTCCTTTCTTGAGCATGTGTTGTAGTTTGGTTGATTCTTCTACGGTGAGGGCGTATGCCGAGAGGTGATCTATGGGCAATGAGAGGGCTTGTCGTACGTCTGAAGTCCACATCTCGAGTGTTTGGCGAGGTTGACCGTAAATCAGGTCTAGATTTATATGCTGAATGCCCAGCTGATGGATGAGGTTGACGGCGTCGACGGCTTGTGCAGAGGAATGTCGCCTGTTAAGGAGGTGGAGTTGATTGTCGTTGAAACTTTGAACGCCTAGGCTCATGCGGTTTACTCCCTCTGATTTGAGCTCCTTGATGAGTTGAATATTTACGTCATCGGGGTTAACTTCAAAGGTTATTTCGGCGTCATGTGCGAGGACAAATCTTGAACGTATTGCTTTAAATAGTTTGTGAATGGCATCGATGGGGAGTAACGATGGGGTGCCTCCACCGATGTATACAGACGAAAGTGTC
Source organism: Alloprevotella sp. (assembly GCA_045636885.1). Classification (GTDB taxonomy): domain Bacteria; phylum Bacteroidota; class Bacteroidia; order Bacteroidales; family Bacteroidaceae; genus Alloprevotella. Next base: position 305 of record JAZTYI010000068.1, on the reverse strand, counting down.
TGTGACGGCATTTCGAGATATCTGTCATTAATTTCATTCTCTACGGCTTCAACGTATGAATGTGTAAATGCGGGGGATAGGGTAGTAGAATAAAAGTCGCAATAAATGCAACGCTGTTTGCAAAAGGGTATGTGAATGTATAGCATGGAGAAGTCGTAATGATTTTTATTGCTTCTATATAACAAACTTATAAACAGTTGAAATACAGGCGTTTGAAAAATTGTTATTTTTGCTCTCATTTTGGGGGCGCCAATTCGGTACTATATAACAAAACCTCAACCATTATTAGTTACCCGCAATTAACT
>JAZTYI010000067.1:0-22893 GCA_045636885.1 Alloprevotella sp. | reverse complement strand
AGCTATACGACGATCGCCACCAACTCCTTCAAAAATTTTAAGTGTACATATACAAAGATAACAAAAAAACTTGGGATACACAAGTATATTGCTAATAATCAAATAGATAACATCTCAAAAATGTGTACAAAGATTAGCTATGAACAGGGGGAGAGCGCCGTCCGGATTTTCACTCCGCATGGACTACTCTCTACTCTCTACTCACTACCTACTACTTAACTGGCGAAAAATTGTGACAGTTCCAACCTTCATTTTTCGTCATTTTTCGCCGAAAACTTTAACAAACATTAACATTCAGCCTACACACCCTCGCAACAATATCTATTTGCGGCGCCAGAATAAGTAACATTAAAAACCGGTTGTTTAACCTTGAAAAAACAAGGTAACTTATTTTTTGACCCCAAAAATGGGTTTTTTGGCACAAAAAAAGTGGAGATAACCCTGATTTCAAGGGCTATCTCCACTTCCGTAACACAAAGATACAAAATTTCGGAGCGAAATGCAAATCCGTTAACACTTGTTAACACCAACATTATTCGTCATTTTTCGTCATTTTTCAGGTACGAATTGGTGCAGGAATCACTTGGCAGGTACGGTACCTGTCAGGCAAAATTCTCCCCTGATTCTCAGACGCCAGCGTCTCTACGTTCGCGCCCTTTGCGTCTTTGCGTGAATAGAAGGCAAGTCATGCGTGATTTGTGGTTTTCACGCAAAGGCGCAAAGAGGCGCAAAACTTTCCGTAAGAATATTATTGCCAAAATAAATATATTAAAAGTTGTGCATGCTGTAAAGTTATCGTACTTTTGCAGAGATAGATACATCGTTTCGTAACGAATAGCATTTCACAATATGAGTTTAAAAAAATACCTTTTCGGCCTTCTTGCCGTATTTACAACGGTCATAGCCTCTGCTCAGAAGTATTATGAAGTGGACTTTCAAATCAATAGTAGTGAGTTTTGCGCCAACACTCCTTACTTGCTATCAAGCAATTACGGATTGACGAAGTTCCTCACCGACAACGGCACCACATACCTTACTGAGCACACTAATACCAACCCGCTTGATGAGCATGCGGTTGTGAAATTCGTGCCCGCCAACGAAACTACGGATGAGGGCGTAGCGCTGTATTACATCCAGTTTGAGTCGGGAGACTATATTGCCGACCAAGAGATGTGGAATGATTACGACTCTTCGGACATGAAGCAGGATTGGATGGATGAATGGGAACCAGCTCCTTATATGTCAACCACAAACAGCAGAACGTTGGCAGCAAAATGGACGGTGCTCCCCGCCGAAACCCTCCAAAAGTTTGCAGAGGGGGAACCTGGATACCTCTGGAATTGGCGCACCTGGACGGGAGGGGGGATATGGGAAAACAATCAGTATGTCCCCTACCCTAATGCGTTCGTCATCATGCGTGACAAGTTGTCTTCACCCAATCCGCAACTGGTAGATTATGGAACAATAGGTCCCGTGTACCTCGAGACGCAAGGTGACTACACCTTTTTTGCGAAATGGGGGAACAACTCTTGGTTCCTTTGCGAAGCTAACGAAATAGATGCAGCCACCATTCTTATTCGTTGGGTGGAAGAAACGTTGCCCTTTGGAATTGAAGGCATCACCAGTAAGGTGGGCACAACCTTGGGTACTTACAAGGAATCCTCAATACATGCACTTGTTGAGGCGTTTGAGGCATACGAGGTGTGGTACTTTAACAGTTTTGACGATACGGAAGCGGTTGCCATTCTCGAAAATTTAAAGACCGCTTACGCACAACTCGAACGCAATGGCGTTACGGACGGGCACTACTACATCAAGTCAAGCAAAGAGACGTATTCGGCCTATGCCTACGAGGTTGAATCTTATCTTTACACCCAAACGATGTACGAGTTACCACTAAATGAAGCGGGTGAAGTAACCGTTAACAAAGATACAAAACCGTTTGTGTGGAAGGTGACGGGCACCGCTGAGGGGGTAACGTTCCAAAACTTGGCAACCTCAAACTATGTGCAGTTTACCACCAATTACCCCTTCATGATGGGCACAGAACCCCAAACATTCCAGTTGTACTATGGAGAGAATAGTTTTGATGGATTGGTTTACATCTATACCACATACAGCAATGGTTCGGAAAGTTGTGCGTGGAATATCTATGCCGGATATGCTGATATGTACGGATACCCCGTGGGAAACTGGAGAGATCGCAACGACCCGGGAAACTATTGGGCATTCATACCCGTAGAAGACATTGACTTTGAGGAATCTGTAGACCCTGAAGAACCTGAGACTCCCGAGACCCCTGAGGTGCCAGAAGAAGAGGTCGACACCGAAAAGTTATTTGTACACCTGAAAGGCGGTGCTGTAGAAGCTTACCCCGTAGAAATCGTACAGACGGTAGAACAGGACGGCGCTGCGGTAAACATTGTGCTGATGGACAACACCGTAAAGACCTATTCGCAGGCGGATGTTGACTCTGTGAGCAACTGTGCTCCGCAAGAGATGCCCTACTTCACCTCGCTGAAGTTTAACAACAAATACAACGATCAAGTATTTACCGACGTTGAAGCCACCGTTACGACGGATTCAATCTACGCCACCATTGGCGCCATCGGTAAATGGTTGACACCTTCGTTCCAACTCAGTGATGAGCATGCGAAGGCATGGGTCAAAGGCGTGGAACAAAAGAGTAAGCAGGGACGTGTGAACTTTGATGGCGATGTGGTTTATACCGTAGGGTATGACAACTGGAAGCAGTATGCTTACCAAAAGATTAAGGATGAAGTGTGGAGTGAGGGTTCTACAGGCGAACCCATTTGCGAAACTATTCCCCTATCGGTTGATCAACTCTCTACAAATGCACCCTCAAATCGTGAAAGTTCAGAGGGGTTAGCCATGATGCTCGATAATAACACAGAGACCTATTTCCACTCTACGTGGGGCGATAATGGTACTTACGAGAAGTTGCCTCTCGATCAGTTTCCTTACATTGATATCGAACTGGAAGAGGCGGTTAATGCCTTCGTCTTTGGCTACTCTACACGCTTTGACGTAGATAATCGATTCCCTCAAGCCTTCAACCTGAAGGTGAGCAATGATGGCACGAACTGGACGAACGTAGCGGACTACGGAGCAGATGAGGGAGTGCCTCAAGGCGGCATTGGGCAGACGTACGAATCGCCCGCTATAAGACTGGACGCAAGTTACAAGTACATTCGACTGACGATGACGCAAACTAACTATAAGAACTACTTGTGTCTGTCAGAATTGTGGTTGAAGAAAGTAGTGAGCGAAGGTACCTATGAAGAACCCACACTGATCAGTCCGGCAGAGTATGCCTTCACGACTCAGCCCTTTGGCCGAAAGGTGCGGGTAAGTATTGATTGGTTGACCGACACTGCCGCTGTTCCTGCCGTATATATCACTACCGATGAAGGCATACTGCCTCCTGACAAGGAAAACTACCTTGACGCCACCATTCGTATTGATGGCGCTGGGGTATTCCCCGACTTCGAGGATCGCGTAAAGATTCGCGGACGTGGCAATACGAGCTGGGCGGGACAGTATGGCAAGAGTCCGTATCGCTTGAAGTTTGATTCTTCAAAGAAACCCTTCGGTCTCACGAAGGGTAAGAGCTGGGTGCTTCTGGCCAACCGACAAACGGGGTCTATGCTCTCGAATGCTGTAGCGATGAAGATTGCTTCCATGGTGGAAACCGCGGGAGCCAACCGCATTATCCCCGTTGAACTTTACATCAACGATGAATATCGCGGTAGTTATAACTTCACGCAACATGTGGGCCTCAGCAATAACAGCATTGACCTTGATGACGAAAGCAATGCCGTGTTGCTGGAACTGGACTCTTACTGGGATGAGGATTATAAATTTGAGACTCCCTATTATGTTCTTCCCACAAACGTTAAGGATCCCGACTTGGCAGAGGATTATGCGGATCCCGATGCACAGTTAAGTCTTATCGAAAACGACTTCAATAACTTTGAAAACATCTTGAGTCGAAGCACCGACGAATATGCTAACTACATCGACGTAGAAATGTTGGCACGCTTCCTCATGGTGAACGAACTGGTGATGAACTGTGAACTGGGTCACCCCAAAAGCACCTTCCTTTACAAAGAAGACCTTAAGGCGCTCCACAGTCGCTACGTGTTTGGTCCTGTATGGGACTTCGACTGGGCCTTTGGATACGAAAAAAATGGCAACTATTGCACATACACTCCCACCGCTGATTTCTTCTCAGTAATGGTGAGTGGCAGAGGTAAGACTTTCTTCAACGACTTGCGCTACAACAGCGAGGCGGTAGCACGTGCGTACTACAAGGTGTGGACCGACTTCATGGAAAATCACTATGAAGAGTTGCTGGATTATGTAGAGACTTACTACCAGTATGCACAACCTTCGTTTGTCAACAATGCGTCAAAATGGAGCGACGGTAGAAATTACATGGTGGTAAAGAATAACACCATCAATTGGTTGAAACAGCGTGCAAAGCACATCTACGATAACTTGGATGCTTACGATGTTTCTTCACCCATGGATCATAACGTGGGCGACGTCAACCTTGATGGCTACATCACCGTGGCCGACGTGGTGTGCATCATCAATAACCTCTTCGGACAAGACAACGAGACATTCGACTTCGATCAAGCAGACTTGGACCTCAACGGTGCGATCAGCATCAATGATGCCGTTCATGCGATTGCCCTTGTGATGAATCAACCCGAATGGAGCAGTTCGGCAATGGCACTTCCCAAGGCTGCTGCTACGCTGAAGATGCAGCAATGTCAAATGGGATTGGGCGAACAAACGTATTGTCCGCTCGCGCTGCAAGTAGATACGGAGGATTACGTAGCCTTACAGTTTGACCTCCAACTTCCCGAAGAAGTGACGCTTCAAGATATTGACTTAAGCGAAAACTTTAACGGTCATAAGGTATTATACCAACAAATGGCAGAGGGCAAGTACCGCATTGTTGTTTATTCGGACAACGGTAAGGTGCTTCCTGCAGGAACTCACGAGTTGCACTTGGCGCTGCATGCTGCACAAGCATTGCCCGAAACCAAGCGAATCGTTAGCACCTCTGCAGCATTGCTGACCAACAAGGTGGGCGAAGATAATCGCTTGGCGGCGCACTCTGCACAGTTTGACGTTACTCCTACAGGCATTCACAACATTGACAATACAACAGTGATACGTGGAGGGGATATGCTCTACGTTGAATCGGTAACAGCGCAAACGTTGCCCATCTATTCCGTTGACGGACGTTGCATCAAGACCGTCAACATTCAGGCGGGTAAGAATGCCGTAGCGTTGCCCAACGGGGTTTATGTGGTGAATAATACGAAAATAATGATTTGCAAATAAGTTTTCAATAGGTATATGAAAAGCAAAGGCCTTTCCTTTATATGGTGTGCATTAGCCCTACTGTTTAGCACTCCCGCCATTGCTCAGGATAGAATAACGGCAACGTTACTTCCCACGCAAGTCAATGGAGAATGGACCTTGGAACTCAACCTTGAGAATCCCAATGAAAGTAGATACACAGCACTCCAACTTGACATCAACCTCCCCGTAGGATTCTCCATTGCGGACAATACGGCAACAACAAGCACACGCTTGCCCGATCATTCGCTGGTGGTAAGCAATACAACGGGGAACACCTACAGGGTTGCAGCATATTCGCTAACGAATACTGCATTCATAGGCAACTCGGGATGTATCGCAAGCATGACCCTCCGTGCTCATGAGTCAGCAGAAGAGGGTGCTTATTACGCTTCGTTAAACAATATCATCGTTTCGACCCGTGCGGGCGAAGAAGTGGATTTTAACGACTACTCCTTCAGTTGGACTTATGAGAAGATTTCTTCCTTCTACACCATCACATATTGGGTAGACGGAGAAGTCTTTGCCACACAAAACTACCAAGAAGGCGCATCTATATCCCTATCAGACACGCCTGAGAAAGTGGGACACACGTTTGTGGGTTGGAAAGATCTTCCCGAAAGTATGCCTGGCGAAGACATCAACGTTGAAGCCCTTTTCACCGTCAACAGTTACGTGCTTACATTTATCGTAGACGGAGCGGTAGTTAAGCAAGAAACTGTAGCATACGGCACGGCAATCACTGCACCTGAGGTAGAGAATAAGGAAGGACATACTTTCTCAGGATGGTCTGCTTATCCCGAAACTATGCCTGCAACGGACGTAGAGGTTACGGCAACTTATACCGTAAATAGTTACGTGCTCACCTTCATCGTAGACGGAGCGGTAGTTAAGCAAGAGTCTGTGGCATACGGCACGGCAATCACTGCACCTGAGGTAGAAGATAAGGAAGGATATACTTTCTCAGGATGGTCTGCTTATCCCGAAACTATGCCTGCAACGGACTTGGAGGTTACGGCAACTTATACCGTAAATAGTTACGTGCTCACCTTCATCGTAGACGGAGCGGTAGTTAAGCAAGAAACTGTAGCATACGGCACGGCGATTACGGCACCAGAGGTAGAAGATAAGGAAGGATACACTTTCTCAGGATGGTCCGCCTATCCCGAAACCATGCCTGCTACGGACGTAGAGGTTACGGCAACTTATACCGTAAATAGTTACTTGCTCACCTTCATCGTAGACGGAGTTGTAGTGAAGCAAGAGTCTGTGGCATACGGCACGGCGATTACGGCACCTGAGGCGGAGGATAAGGAAGGACATACTTTCTCAGGATGGTCCGCCTATCCCGAAACCATGCCTGCAACGGATGTTGAGGTTACGGCAACTTATACCGTAAATACGTATAAAATCACGTACATCCTTGACGGTGAGGTTTACGCAGAAGATAGTGTAGCCTACGGCGCAGTGATTACCCCCGTTCAGATTGAGGAGGATGAAACGTTCACGTTCAGTGGATGGAGCAATCTTCCGGAAGTTATGCCCGCTCATGATGTTATAGTTACTGGCACAACAACACTTACGGCACTTTCCGCACTCCATGCGACTGAAACAAGAATAGACGTTTACACACTCAGCGGGAAATTAGTTGCTCGAAAGGTTTCTCCCGCATGGATTAAGACGGGACTGACAAAGGGTGTGTATATTATCAACGGCAAAAAGGTGATGATTCAATAAACCTATTCAACATAGAATCTATTTATCTAAATACTTAATCTTAATTATGAGACTAAAAAAACTACTTCTGTGTGCATTAGCCACCCCTTTAATGGCTACAGCACAGGTAATGGAGGTTGACAGAACCAAATGGGTGGATTATGAAGACAACTTCAACCCCGATTGGTCGTTGACCGAATGGTTGGGCGATGAGGCGATGCCTACGTCCCTTAAGCGCACAAAGAAGTCGGGTGAGATGACTACTCAGCAAGTGAAGGACCGTACGGACTTGCCCGATCATATTGATGCTTCGCAGACAAAGTTCTTCCCCCCTGTATTCAGTCAGGTGAATGGTTCGTGTGGTTCGGCATCACGTATTTGCTATATGTTGACGCACGAACTCAATGCTTACCGTGACCTCCCTGGTAATGTATTGGAAAACCAGTTGCCCTCACACTTCGTGTATAACCTCACGTATGGTAACTCGGGAAAGGATGAGTTTATCCAGTATATCGGTGTGCCCTCGGCAAAGACCTATGGCGGTCGCACGAATTCTGCCATTTATGGTTCGTACAACTGGGACGACCCCAATATCGGTTGGATGAACGGTTATGAAAAGTGGTATGAAGCTATGTTTAACCGTGCACACAAGCCCTCACACATTCCCGTTAGTTTGAAGTATGGAGAAGGTCGTAAGATTTTGAAGAGTTGGCTTTACGACCACCACGGCGACCCCGACTTTAAGGGACGTCCGGGTATCGTAGGTATTGGAGTGGCTTCGGCAAATGGTGATTCACACATCGAAAACACTGACGCCAATCGTGCGGCTGGTCTCGTGGGTATGCTCTACCTCACACGTTGGGGGGAAAGTGTTGACCACGCCCTCACCATCGTAGGTTATGATGACCGCGTAGAGTTTGACTTGGATTACGACGGCATTTTCGGTGAAGGCGATATTGACACTGACGATCCCTGGCCTTCAAACGGACAGATGCTTGAAAAGGGAGCATGGATTGTGGTAAATTCATGGGGTCCCTGGTGGTCAAACAAGGGTTTCATTTACTGCCCTTATGCATGGAGCGTGCCTGCGGCGGTGAAGGGCGCAAATGGAGAATATCGACCTAACGATGGATGGTGGACTCCCGAAGTGTACCGCATTCGTAAGGATTATCGCCCCTTGCGCACCATGAAGGTGGAAGTAGAATACTCTCGTCGCTCAGAATTGTGCTTCTACGCAGGTGTTTCTGCCAACTTGAATGCTACAGAACCCGAAAAGGCTGTGCCCATGCACCACTTCATCTACGCCGGTGACGGACAGAATGGTGCCATGAATCCTGCTCCTGAAGTACCGATGCTCGGTAGATGGACAAGTGGCATGAACTATGACCCCATGGAGTTTGGTTACGACATAACCGACCTTTCATCAAGTTTTGACCGCACACGCCCCTTGAAGTACTTCTTCATTGTTGAGCGTAAGCGCAACTCTAAGTTAGGTACAGGTCGCCTGCACAACCTTTCAGTTATTGACTACGAAAACAATCTGGAAGGTATTGAAACACCTTTCTCATTGAGCGAAGCGAATTGGACGATAGATGAAACGAAGGGTGACCGTATCGTTTACTCTACAATAGTTTATGGTTCATCATCTTATTATGCGCCTGAAAACCTTACTTTGACAGATAGCATTCTTTCATGGCAAGCTCCTGTTAATTCAGGAATGGAGGTGAAGAACTACAACGTTTACAAGCACGGCAACAAGGTAGGTGAAACCAATAAAGACACACGTGTGTTCGAAGTGAGTGAACCTGGTGAATACCACGTAACAGCGGTATACAGCGAGGTTGAATCTTCAGCATCTAACAAGGTATACTACGTAGGTAAGAATGCAAGTGCTAAACCTGCCGCTAATATTTCAATGGGTGGTTTCACCATCCCCAATGTCTTTGGAGCAAACCACGAAAATGCGACGATTGAATTCTGGATTCGTCCACACTCATTGCTAAACTGGAACCAGACTGCAGGTAACTGGGGCACATGGATGATGCACGCCAACGCAAACGGTGCATTCACCGTAGGTTGGGATACACAAAATCGTGCTGAAACGGCTTCTGGAGCCTTGGCTTTGAACACCTGGAAGCACATCTGCATTGTTGTAGAAGGAAGAGATTTAACTGTATACACTAATGGTGCAAATCCTGTATATGCATCTTCGTCTAGTTACTCTGGTTTGGGTGGATTTGGCGACTTGACGTTCAACGCTGGCAGTGGCAACAGTTTCTTTGACGCTGACATTGCTGAGTTCCGCATCTGGAAGCGTGCGTTCACATCAACAGATGTTAAGGATTATTATAAATCCATACTCTCAGACGCATGTATCACTAAGGACCTTTTGGCATACTATCACGGTGACATTATCGAAATAGATGGTGCTCCCTACTTGCGCGATTGTGCAGGAGGCAATCATGCTCCTATTGCAAGTTGTGGTCTTGAAAATTCGGTAATCGAACAGACTACATTAAGCAACTCTACCGTAAGAACATCGACAAAGACCATTAAGGTTAAGATCGACAAACCTCAAGGCGAAATCTTGTTGGGTCAACCTGTGACCTTTACGGCAACGCCCAGTCCTTCTGCCATGAGTCTTGTATGGGACATTCCTGGAGCAAACATCCACAATGCTGCAATCAATGCGCCTACTGTATACTTCCAGACAGAGGGTACGCACAAGGTGGTGGCTACAGTAAAGAATAAGGCAGGTAAGATAGATACGGACTCTATTGAGGTGACTGTTACACGTCCTGAAGTAAGTGCGGTGTTTAACCTTTCAAAAGCTACTTGCGCTGTAGGCGAAACAGTAACGTTTATTCCCACTTCACCCATTTTCGGTTACCAGTACGAATGGATCTGTGACGTATCAGACTACGAAACACAGACTTCGAACTCTATGGTAGGCGCTGCTACATTCAACCAAGCTGGTGTATTTAGCGTAACGCTCAATGTGAAGTTTAACGGACAGGTTTTGGCAACCGAAACTAAGTTCATCGAGGTGAAAAAAGTTGCACCCGTAGCGGCTTTTGAACTTTCGGAAAACATCATCTTAGTAGGCGAAAGTGTTGACTTCTACGATAAGTCATCTTCAGAACCCACATCTTGGTTGTGGGGTGTCACTAACGACTATTACAGTGTATCTATCGAAGGACGTAACCCTCAACACACATTCACGCTTCCTGGTAAATATAATGTGAGTCTGAAGGCTACCAATAATTTGGGAAGTCACACTACGACTGTAAACAACGCTATTACCGTATGTAACGGAGATTCGAAGAGCGGTCTTAATTTTAACACTGCTGATGCTACGGTTACAATGAGCAAGGTTCCCTTCACGAAGGGTAACTTCACTCTTGAATGGTGGATGTCACCCTCAAACTTGGATGTAGCAGGTTGCAACGGATTTGGTCATTATGGTGGCACACTCGGTGGTTATGTAACTGATAAGGGCGCTATTTCACTTGACATCGCGAATGTAACACACCTTTCAAACGACAACCTTGTTATTGCACAAGAATGGCACCATTATGCTATTACGTTTGACGGAACAACTGTAACCTTCTACCGCGATGGTGTGAAGATGAAGGAAGTTGCTAACGAAGCTCCTTCGGAGTACAACCTCACGAAGTTTGCAATCTCACGTTACGATTATCCTTGGAACGGTAGCATCGATGAATTCCGCATTTGGGGTACATGCCTCAGCGAGGAACAGTTGCAAAGCGTATGCAACCGCAGTATTGCCAATAAGGAAGCTTTGGCGGAAGTAGAAGATATGGACTTGCTCGTATACTACACCTTTGACCAAGGAACAGGTACTTACATCACCGACCACTCTGGAAATGGCAATTCAGGTGTGCGTGAAGGTTTCGGTCCTGACGGTGACGCTTGGGGCGCTTCTGAGGGTGTGTGGAGTCTTTCTCTCGGTCAAGAACTTAATGAAGAAACTTACGTAACTGGCGACTATTTGAAGAACTACGTTCAGGCATTCAAGGGTAATGCCAACAAGACGGTCAACCCCGTAAATAGCTCACGATTCTTTGAAATTACGGATTGGACACTGGAAAACACGGTTGTAGACGCTTCTGGAATGGTTAAAACTGGTGCCCATGTGGATGCTGAGAAGAGCAGAGCGATGACTATCACTACAGGTTGGGATGGTTTTGCAAACACACTCGAAAATCACAAGATTTATCAGACCGTAACGCTCCCCGCTGGTTACTACCGCTTCCGTACGAAGTATGGCGTGTTTGAAGGACAGAGTGAAGATTCTTATCTTGTGGTGGCTAAGGCAGGCGAGTTCCCCGTTACCGAAGAGTTGAACGAGGCAATTGCTTATGCTAAGATGAGACCCAAAGACCCCGCATTGTACAACGAAGTTTGCTTCACATTAAAGGAAGAAACTGAGGTTGATCTCGGTTTGTTGGTAAACATGAGCGGAGACAAGTGTTTGACTATTGCTGAATTCATATTGCTCTACACAAAGACAAGTTATGAAGAAGCTCCTTACTCTTACACTTTGGGGGTAGCACAAAGTGGTTTTGCAACCCTCTGCTTGCCTGAAGCAACAGAAATTCCCGAGGATGTTAAGGCTTACATTGCGACACAGGTAGACACAGACGCACAGCGTCTCCAACTCTCACCCGTTGAAGGCAATGTACTTCCCGCTGGTGTTGGGGTAGTTATATATGCTCCAAATGCCGCAGGTAGAACGATTGTGTTCCGCAAGAGTGAAGCAGAAGCAACCGACCTCTGCGAAGGTAACTTGCTTTACGGCACACTTGAAGAAGAAGCGAATGAAAACGATGAAGCATGCTTCAGCATCAACGAAAAGAGTGGCAAGGCGGGCTTCTATCCCCACTTAGCTGCAACATTGACTGCCAACCGTGCTTACTACTTTGGCGAAGCACTTAGCAACTACTACTTGGTTCTTGAAGATACAGGACTTGATACCGATATCAACAGTATCACTACTGGTAATCACACCAATGCCATTTACGACCTCAGTGGTCGCCGCGTGAAGAATCCTGCTAAGGGTGTCTACATCATGGACGGCAAGAAGATCGTTAGATAACCCTCACCCATAAAGTGGGATAAAATGAGAAAGGAGAAATCAGAACGGACAAAGGAGCTCGCGCACCAATTTGTCCCGCCTGGTTTCTCCTTTCTCATTTTATTCCGCTTCGTGGTCTTGCCCTCCTCTATTTCACTTGGTGTGTTGTCTCAAGCAAGGGCGCAAAGGACGCGAAGCGTAATGTTCTACTGTCAAAATCCCCGTAAACGGGGCACCAATTCTCACCCGAAAAATGACGAAAAATGAGAAATAATGTTGGTGTTAACAAGTGTTAACGGATTTGCATTTCGCTTTGAAATTTTGTATCTTTGTGTTACGGAAGTGGAGATAGCCCTTGAAATCAGGGTTATCTCCACTTTTTTTGTCCCGAAAAACCCATTTTTGGGGGTAAAAAATAAGTTACCTAGTTTTTTCAAGGTTAAACAACCGGTTTTCTATGTTACTTATTCTTGCACCGCAAATAGATATTGTTGTGAGGACGTGTAGGTTGAATGTTAATGTTTGTTAAAGTTTTGGGCGAAAAATGAGGAAAAATGAAGGCTGGAACTGTCACAATTTTTCGCCAAATGCGGTAAGCGGTAAGGAATGAGTAGAGAGGAGAGAGTAGAGAGGAGTGAGTAGAGAGGAGTGAGTAGAGAGGAGTCCATGCGGAGTGAAAATCCGGACGGCGCTCTCCCCCTGTTTATAGGGGGAGGGGACCACAAAGTGGTGAGGGGGTGCAGAAACAGTGAGTAGTTAGAAGTGAGTAGTTAGTAGCATGCCGTGCGGTGCAAATCTTGCACCCCCTCACCGCCAAGGCGGTCCCCTCCCCCTATAAACAGGGGGAGAGCGCCATCCGGAACTTCATCCCGCATGGGTTACTCACTACTCTCTACTCACTACTCACTACCTACTACTTACCTGGCGAAAAATTGTGACACTTTCCCCCTTCATTTTTCCTCATTTTTCGCCGAAAACTTTAACAAACATTAACATTCCACCTATTGCCCCTCGCAACAATATCTATTTGCGGTGCCAGAATAAGTAACATAGAAAACCGGTTGTTTAACCTTGAAAAAACTAGGTAACTTATTTTTTGACCCCAAAAATGGGTTTTTGGGGACAAAAAAAGTGGAGATAACCCTGATTCATAGGGCTATCTCCACTTCCGTAACACAAAGATACAAATTTTCAAAGCGAAATGCAAATCCGTTAACACTTGTTAACACCAATATTATTTCTCATTTTTCTGCATTTTTCAGTCCGCACGGCAGTTGTTCTCTGTACTCTATTCTCTGTTCTCTGTACTTTGTACTCTGTTCTCTGTACTCTGTTCTCTGTACTCTATTCTCTGTACTCTATTCTTTGTACTCTGTACTCTAATCTATACCTCTACGCGCACAAAACTTTCGCCCCCAATCGCCTTCTTTATGACATTGATGCGGGGAGAGATTTGAGTGCGGATGGCTTCAGTGTGGCTAATGATTCCCACCTTGCGTCCCTGCTTGCTTTGCAGGTTAGCCAGTGCTTGCATCACGAGATTGAGGGAGTCTTGGTCAAGATTGCCGAATCCTTCGTCGATAAACAGACTGCCGATGGTCAGTCCCTCAGATGAGAGATTCGCCAGACTGAGTGCGAGCGCCAGACTCACGACAAAGGTTTCGCCTCCAGAGAGAGAACTTACGTAGCGCTGTTGGTCAAACATTTCGCAGTCAATGATTTGAAGCGCCAGTGTGCCCTCTACGGTGCGCAAGCGGTAGCGGGGGGAGAGTAGGCGCAGTTGCTCATTAGCCTGTGCTACGAGGTATTCAAAGGTGTAACTCTGTGCGATTTCGCGGAACTTCTTGCCGTCGGCACTACCGAAGACAGTGTTCAGGCTCATCCACCACTTGAGGTTTTCTTCGGCGTCTTTAAAGCGCTTGTTCATCAGTTGGGCATCATGAAGTGCCTTTTGATGCAGCATCAGTTTCTCAGCATAGCGACTGTAGCGCTCTGTGGTCTCCTTAATGTGCTGTTCGGTGGCAGCGAGCAGTTCGGTGAGTGTTTCGCGCGTCTCTCCCTGACTGCTGTCGGGTCGCATGGTGTCTTGACGCACCGCGTTAAGGTGTTGTTCTGCCAAGTCGCGCGTGTTTTGTGTAACGGTGAGTTGTTCTTTACAGTCGGCAATCTGTCGGCGCAGTGCGTTCCAGTCGCGCTTGTCAGTAAAGAGGCGTTCGAGTTCTTCGAAGCGCAGGGGAGAATGATCGCGGTTGTAATTGTGCATCCAGAAGTCAAGTTGTGATGACTGCTGGGTGTATTGCTGCGTGAAGTGCAGGAAGTCCTCTTCCAACTTGCGCTTTGACCCCGTAATTTCCGCCAGTTCGGTTTGCGCATTGTCGTAGTGCACCTTCGCCTCAAGTTGCTTTTCGGTCACCTCGGCGATAATGTCGCGCAAGTCCTTATCCACCTGTTCCGGGGTGCGTGTGCCAAAGAGGGTGGTGAGTTCGTCCTGCTTGATGCGCAGGAGTTCGCGCGTCTCATCTCGGCGTTCGCGCGTGGCGTTGATGTATTGTTGCGCCACCTGCAGTTCTTTATCCTGCTGATTCACAAAGTTTTCGCTCAGTTCGCGTTTCTGCAGCGCCTCGTCGAGTTTCTTTGTGGTGTCAATCCAGTTGTGGTAGAGGGTAGAAAGGTGCGTAGCATACTGCTCGGGATTGCTACGCCATTTCGCCATCCATCCCGAGTCGGTAATCATGAGGTCGAGGTCGGAGTAAATCTCCTTGAGTCGGCGGTCAGAGATGTTGATGCGTTGCTTATAGTCCGTCTGTTTTGAGCGCACGATTTTGAGTTGCGCGTCCACTTGTGCCATCTGTGCGGTCTCCTCCGCCACGCGTTCCGAAAGGTTGCGGATGAGCAGGTTGAGCGCGTTAATGCTCTCTTGGTTTTTTGCAAACACGGCTTGTTCCTCCTGTTGGTGTGCCAGGGCGCTTTCCGTATTATCCAGGAGTTGCTCCAGCGTAATCATGCGCGCTTGGCGATTGACGGAGGGGGAGCATTCTTTAAAGGTAGAGTCGAGTTTTACATACTCTTGCCACTCCGCCTGTCCGCTTTGAAGTGAGGCAACAAGTCGGTCATAGTGGCGCTGTTCTACTTCATATTTTCCCTGTTTGTTGGCCAAGGTGGCACGCAAGTTACGCGCCTTGTTCTTCAATTCCTCCAGGTATTCGCCCGTCTCCTTGTAGCGCTGTTCGATGTTTTCGAATATCTTACCAATCTCACGCGCATTCTCCGTGTGATAGGGGTGGTGTGTACTTCCGCACACGGGACACGGTCCCCCCTCCTTGAGGTTGTGACGCATGGCTTCGATACTCTGACTGCTGTGGAAGGTAAAGTTTTCCTGTGCCAACTTAAAGTTTTGGGCCGCAACGTCAATGTCCTGGTCTAAGCGCGCCAAGTCTTTTGTATACTGGTCAATCGCAATACGCGAGGCATTGGCTTGAATCTGTGCTTCTTCCACCTCGTCGTAGATTTTCACCAATCGTACCCACAGATTTTTCGCAGAGCGCAGGGCGGAGATGCGCAGGGTGTTGTTAGCAATGTTCTGTTGCAGTTGAGTGCTATTTACCGCACGGTTTTGTTGCTCGTATACCGCCACTTCTGCCTTACGGGTGCTGAGTAGGTCGTTGGATTTCTGAACCTCTCGGTTGCTCTTCTCCAAAAGTTGGTTCAGTCGCTGTTGTGCCACCACCAGTTCTTGCATTTCGCGGTGGAGTGTAGCGTTTGTCACACTCTCCTTCTCGAGGTCCGTGATTTTGCTCTTCACGGTGTCAAACTTTTCAAACATCGTGCGGTAAATCGAGAGGCTCTGCAGTGAATATTGCAGGGAGTTGATGTGCTTGCCCAGTTCGGTAAGTTCCTGCTTCTTCAGTTTAAGTTCGCTTTTGCGTTGCTCAAAATCCAGTTGTGCCTTTTTCATCTCCGCATCGCGCGTGTCAAGCAGTGCCATCTTCTCCTTGATTTCCCCCTGAATGGTCAGTCCGCGCTGAATGTCGGGACGGCGCAGTTCCATTTGCTTCGTGGCCTCCGCAAGGCGTGATGTCGCGAGGTCGTGAGCCGTGCGCATGTCCTGCACCTTATTGTTAGCCTCCTTGAGTTGCGCCTCCACCCAACTGCGTTCTTGCTTACACTTCTCGATGTTGGTGCGGTGGTTTACAATCTCATTAAAGAGCGACTGCTGGCAGAGCACATCATCGTAACGCTCCAAGAGGTTGCGGTCGTTTGTTAGTGCCAAGTATGCCTTATAGGCCTCGCTGTAAGCCGTTTCGCAACGCGTTACTTCGGCGGTTGCTTTGTCGTAATCATCCAACCACTTCAGTTGTTGCTGCGTAATCTTACATTGATTTTCAAGGTCTTTACGCGTTGTTTCGAGCAGTGACTTTTGGCGCTCGTAGTCGCGTATTTCGTCTTCATCCAAGTGGTCGCGCATCACGGTTTCCTTCTCCACTTGGAGTTCTTTAAGCGCTTGATCGGCTTTTGTCTTCTCCTCAAAAATGCGCATGGAGATGGCGCCGTACACCTCTGTACCCGTGAGTTTTTCGAGCAGTGCCGACTTCTCCTCAATACGCGCATTCAGGAAGTTGGCAAAACTATTTTGTGCCAACATTACCGTGCGCGAAAACTGCGCATAGTCCAGTCCTACGGCCTGCACGATGCGTTCCTTTACTTCACTCTTGTCGTAGACGCACTTGTTGGGGGAGAGTTGCTCGAGCGTGTGTACCACGTTGTCGTAATTGCCTGTGCGCTTCAGGCGCAAGAACCACGTAGCGCGGTAGCGAGCACCCGTTGTGGCAGTAAACTCCACAATGGCGGCGCCTTCCTTTTCACCACGGCGCAGATAGTTGCGCACGTCGGAGGTGTTGATTTCATTTTTCTCGACAGCCTCATTCTTAAGGCGTTGCACGTTTTCAAATCGGGGAGCCTTGTTGTAAAGCGCCAAGCAGATGGCATCGAGAATCGTAGACTTCCCAGCGCCCGTGTCGCCCGTAATGGCAAAAAGGCCTGCCGAGCGCAAGGGTTCTTGTGTGAAGTCTATGACGTGCTCGCCCGAAAGCGAGGTGAGGTTGCGTATAATGATTTTGGTGATAATCATAGGTTGATTAGTGGTGGGAGTAACGTTTAGGGGTTAACGTTGAAAGTTTAGAGTTTAACGGTTAACGTTTAGGGTTTAACGTTTAGGGTTTAACGTTTAGGGGTTAGGGTTTAACGTTGAAAGAGTAGGGGGTAAAGTTATCCTCTTTCATCCCTGATGACTTACACATTGCTCGTCTTGTTACTCACATACTTTCATAAATCGGTCCAACATCTGTTGGGGCATGTCGTTGGAGAAGCGTTGTTTGTAGAAACGCAGTGCCATCTCCGTAGGAGTGATGTGTAGCGCAGCATTGCTTACGACAATCTCCTGTTCTTCATAACTGCGAACAGGCATTTCACGCACAATGCGGCAGAAGTGTACCGCCTTTCCGCGTAATGCTTCTGTCACTTCGGAGAGGAACGTAGGTTCGGGTTGCTGCTCACGAACGCGAATTTCCAGGTAGTCCCAGGCTTCGCTGTTGGGATGTTCATCTGCAGTGGGGAGTTGTTCCAGCGCCTCCATTACTTCGGCGGTCGTTGCTGCTCCCTTTGAGGGAATGGAGCGCAATTTTCGCAGGGGTGTATATTGTAAATGGTCTACCGTGCACTTACCGTCGTCAAAAAGGCGTACGCAGTTGATGCCGTGTGTATAATGCTTCTCGCTAAACGACAAGGGGAGCACACTTCCTGCGTACCACATCTGGCGGTCGTAATCCACACACTGACGGCGGTGGATGTGTCCGAGGGCGGTGTAACTCACTGCCTTATCCATATTTCTTGTCAATACAGCGTCCTGTCCGCCCACTACGAGGCGTTCGCTGTGTTCCTCCGAAATCTCTGCTCCTGCGGCATAGAAATGTGCCGCCGCAATGACGGGGAGTTTCTTAAAGTCCGTGCGGTGAAGTGCCTTGAGCATTCCATCCACGTAATACTTGATGCCCTCACCCACAGAGAGTCCGGAAGGATAGTCCGAACTGCGCAAGAAGGGCAGTGCCAGGCACACCATCTGTGCCTCGCTACTTCTTCGGCTACTTAAGGGCAACAGCAGGTCATCAAAGTCGGGAGTGCCCGCCTCTGTGCGCTTCACATTGCCACGCACATAGATGTTATTGGCTTTTAAGAAGGGCGAAGGCGCCTCCAGGCGGTGGGCGGAATCGTGATTGCCCGCAATGATTACGATTTGCAATCCCTCTACAGCCTGCACCGCCTCTTTTAACACTTCGTAAAAGAGAGTCTCTGCTGCCGCCGAGGGGTTGGCGTTGTCAAACACGTCGCCCGAAATAATCATAACATCAGGCTGCTGCTCACGAAGTTGAGCGATGAGCCAGTTAAAAAAATGACGATGCTCCGCCATGCGGTCGTGGCGGTGAAATATGTTTCCAAGGTGCCAATCGGCGGTGTGAAAAATAAGCATGGGGGAAAGGAGAAATGAGAAAGCAGATTCAAGACCGCAAAGCGGGATTAAAGGAGAAATAACCGGACGGCACTCAAGCGCCATACGGATGTTAATACAACCCTACCACTTCCGCTGCCAACGCTTTTAAGCGCTCACGCAAGGCGGAGGGTGAGATGACTTTGAGGGCGGGACCAAACGAAAGCAGGGCAGAGACGAAGTCCTTCGTGAGTGCTACGTTGAGGGTGAAGGTTCCTGGTGCCGACTCCCTTTGTGAAGGGTGTAAGGGGCGTTGGCGCAGGTAGGAGGTAAACCATTCGTTACAATGAATTTCAATGACTTCGGGCGCAATGTCGTTACCGCCAAAAGCGCCGTAGCTGTGTTGAAAATAAATAGCGGCATTAAAGTCTGCAGGTCGCATGAAGCGTTGCGGCAGTTGCTGCACGTAGCGAATGCGATCGAGTGCGAAGGTGCGCACCTGACTGTGATGCGAAGAGAATCCCACAACGTAGGCATTCCCTTGCGTAAAGCGTAGACAGTAGGGCGAGAGCGTGCACTCATACGGTTCCTTGTTCAGCGACTGATACTTCATCTTGACCACCCTACGGCGCTCAATAGCCTCATGCAATTCGGGCAAGAAGATGCTTCCCGCCACCGTGAAATCCTCATTGTGTTCCAAGAGAAAGTTGAAGAAATCTCCCTCGCTTGAGTCGGTGTGCTGCAACTTATAAACACCATTCTGCAGCACCGCCTTCACACCATAAATCCGCATCATCTCATTACACTGGTCGTGAAAGGTAGACGGAGGCATCGGTTTGCCACGGTCGTCCTCATCCGCCCAAGCGTTCAATATTTCCTGCCGCGAAAGTCCCTGCGGATGCTGGTGCAACAGGCGAATAATCCAAAGTTTTTTATTGACAGCCATGAGGAAAATGGTGAAAAGGGGGGATTCGTGAATGGAAGGACAAGAGAATTTTCTCTTACAATTGCAGTAACGCAACTCTTTAAGGGTAACTGCGACTCCGCAGAGACAAAATTACAACTTTTTTCTAAAATTTACTCTGAAAAATTTTTGAGGTATAGAAAAAAGAAATACATTTACGATTCCGTATTAAACGACTCCCCTAAAAACGCAACGACGATTATGATAATCCTGGCATCTTGCTACGTATCTCGACCTTCTTCAGCAAGCTCTTTTTGTCATACTCCTCATTCCTCAAATACTATAATCTCTGAATAGTTTGAACCCGTAATTTTGAAGATATAACTTTTTAATAATTAAGACTATGAAGAAAATGATGCTCGCACTCATGTGCATGGTAGCACCCAGTGTATTTGCTCAAAACTCAGTTGAAAAAACTCCGGCGAAGAAGGAGAGCCCCATCGTTGTGGACTTTTCTTTGAATGCAAGCACGGAAAATAGCGGTAAGCAAGTTTACAACTCCGAACTTCGCCTTTCTTACACTCCCGCATGGCGCTTGGGCGTTGTAGGTGAAGTTGGTAGTAGTCTGATGTTATTTAAGCAAGATGGCATAAAGACTTGGGATGAAGGTTTGACACTTGGCGGTGGTCTTACCTTCCGTTTGGGCGACCTTGAAATCGATGAAGATACGCACCAGGCCCTTCGTTTCACGCTTACAGCGACAATGGGTAGTACTGTAGATGCTGAAGATTGGAATTACACCTACTACGACGCAGGTTTGACCATTATGCCTACTGCTGAATACGACTGGGTGGGGGTGAATATCGGTTTCCGTCATTGCAATTCTCACAACAATGCCATCAAGAACTTCAATGGTGTCTATGTGGGCTTGAACTTTAAGTTTTAGCAATAATATAGCAGGTGACTCAAGAACTTTAACAGACCCCCTCCGCAACTAAAGTTGCTCGTCCCCCTAACTTTGGGGGACAATTTAGTTAGTCTACCTCGTTGAGTTTTCCAATTAGGAATAACAAGCGAATGGGAGTATATAAAATTCCTCCCCAAAGTTAGGGGAGGTGCCCAAAGGGCGGAGGGGTCTGTGATAATGGTTCAACTGCTATATCATAGCCTAAGTTTTAATACATTCTAACCACAACTTACCCCTCAATTACGCATCATGTTATTACTCACAACAACCCCTACAATCGAAGGACGCCCCGTGCAGCAGTACTTGGGCATCGTTACCGCTGAAACCATCTTTGGAACCAACGTATTCCGCGACATCTTTGCTTCTATTCGCGACTTCATTGGTGGACGCTCGCATTCGTATGAAGAAGTGCTACTCCGCGCAAAGGGAGAGGCGCTTCGTGAACTCTCAGAGCGCGCAAAGGCGATGGGTGCAAATGCCGTGGTGGGCGTAGACTTTAGTTACGAAACCGTAGGTCAGAGCGGTTCCATGCTGATGGTCGTATGCACGGGCACGGCTGTGAAAATCTAATTGGCGACGCGTGTCGCAACGAACGGGACGCTGGACTCATATTTTGGCGAAAACAATTGGGAGCACACAGTAGTGGTGAAGGGATGCAAAACTCCCCAATCCTTACTACTGTGTGCTCCCATTTGATTTCGCTACGTTTATCCTTCCCCGTTACTTTACGCGCTTGATCAGTGTGAGACCGTCGCGCAGGGGGAAGATGAACGTTTCCACGCGTGGGTCCTGTGCCACAAGGTCGTTAAAGCGCTTAATACCGATAGTTTGAGGGTCGTTGTCGTACTCCGCTTCTACGACGTGACCGTCCCAAAGTGTGTTGTCCGCCAAAATATATCCTCCCACTCGCAAGTAGCGCATGATGAGTTCGTAATACTCTGCGTACGTGCGCTTATTTGCATCAATAAAGGCAAGGTCGATGGTGAGGTTCATCTCTGGGAGGAGTTTGAAAATATCTCCCACAACCATGTCAATCTTCGGTGGAAAGGGAGAATTTTCAAACCAGGGGCGTGTGAAATCCTCCTGCTCGTCGTTGATTTCAAAGGTCACGATGCGCGAACCGGGGCGCATGCCTTGTGCCATGCTCAAGGCGGAATATCCCGAATATGTACCAATCTCCACCACGGTCTGCGGATTGATGAGTTCGGTAAGCATCTTCAGCAACTGCCCCTGCAAATGTCCCGACGCCATACGCGGACGAATCAGTTGCGTGTTGGTGGCGCGATAGAGTTTGAACAAGTAGGGGTGCTCCGGTGCTATGTGGGAGAGGATATAATCGTTGAGCATGAGTGGAGGAGTGATTTGAGTTTGTTGCTACAAAGGTAACGAAAATTATGGAGATTCAGCCGTTGCGGGTCTTTGTATCTTATTTATTGCTTCTACATAACAAACGCTTATTTCAGGAGAGAAAACTCTATTGATTGATAATTTGTCTCACGCAGACTGCGCAGACTTTCGCAGAAGCGCACACACTTTGTTTGTGCTTGCCATCCGGATGGTAGCGCAAGCGTAGCGTGCGCCTCTGCGTAATTCTCTACATAAGACTATTCCTATCCACATGGTCTCTGCGGAGTCTGCGGAGTCTGCGTGAGAAATATAAAACTATTTTCTATACGCCAAAAGCATCATCCTGCTATTATATCCTATTTTTGTTTACTTTAGGCAATGGGAACTGTCCGGTAAAATTTGTCTCTTAATTTTAGAGAACACGAATTGCACGAATAACACGAATACTTGCGGGGTGTTATCTTTGCTTATCGCATACGAATTGCACGAATACCATCCGGATGGCATTCGTGTTATTCGCCTCTGATTAAGAAATATTGGTGTCCGGTAAACTTTTGAGGGAGGAATAGGTCTGTAGGACCTAAAAGCCACCAGCCCAGGGCAACGCCCTGGGTAGATTGATTGGGTGGGGACTCGCCCTGAAGGGGCAAAAGCATTAAATTACAATTATTGGTGTCCGGTAAACTAATCGAGGAGTAACGGCCTGAAAGGCCAATAAGCATCCAGCCCAGGGCAACGCCCTGGGTCTATGGACGTTTGGGTTTGCGCCCTGAAAGGGCAAAAGCATTGAAGCCCAGACTTGTATAATTGCTTTTGCCCTTTCAGGGCGCAAGTCTCGACTGCAACAACACCCAGGGCGTTGCCCTGGTCTAATGGCTTTATCCCCTTTCAGGGGAATCGTCCAAGCTGTGGGGCTTATACCATTCAAACATCTTTATATTCATAGAGTTAGATGCGTTTACCGGACAGCAATATTAGTAAAT
>JAZTYI010000066.1:0-43583 GCA_045636885.1 Alloprevotella sp. | reverse complement strand
TGGTATTCGTGCAATTCGTATGCGATAAGCAAAGATAACACCCCGCAAGGATTCGTGTTATTCGTGCAATTCGTGTTCTCTAAAATAAAGAGACAAATTTTACCGGACACCAATAATAAGTAACATAGAAAACCGGTTGTTTAACCTTGAAAAAACAAGGTAACTTATTTTTTTGCCCCTAAAAACCGGTTTTTGGGACAAAAAAAGAGGGGATAACCCCCATTTATAGGGGCTATCTCCACTTCCGTAGTACAAAGATACAAAATATCGGAGCTAAATGCAAATCCGTTAACACTTGTTAACACCAATATTATTTCTCTTTTTTCTGCATTTTTTGCCGTCACACTCCCCCACCCTCTGACTCGTTTTTTAGTTATCAAAAAGTGGCAATCGGCTAATCCCATTTCTGTTTTCCCATCCATATTCGGATGCGATTGATGAGTGCGGACTTAATGCGCTTGAAGTTTCCGTGGCGCAGGTTGAGGTAAAGTTCTTCCAGGGAGTAACCAATCTTGATCCAAGGATGTCCCCATGCTTGCACCTTAAAGACACGATTTTTGTACTCCACATCCTCAATAATGTAGCGCGGATGGCGCAGGGGGAAGTCAAGTTCGTGATGGCGCATGTTCATGATGCGACGGTAGGCACGCGGGAGGAGTTCGTTGCTTCCACCCTCAAAATGAGTGGTATCACCCGTTGCTCCGAGGTTCTGAATCATATTGACGCGAGGCACAATGGCAAGGCCTGATTGGAAGAACATGGCAGCGTGGAAGATGGTCTCATAATAGGCCTTTCCCGTAGAGCGATGGTAATGGCAGAAGCGTTCGAAGTCGGCCTGCTGCTTGCGCTCACGGATGAAATTGCGCAGGAGTTGCATGTTGTAATCATCGTCCAGAAAGGTGTAATGCTCGTCCCATTTATCTACCACACGGCGCCACGATGCCCACCCCCAAATGCAGAAGGCCGACGTGAAGAAGTAGTCGTAGGGTATATTGGGCGTCTGCTCGTCATAATTAAGTCCGGCAATCATGGAGATGCGCTCATCGTGTTCGTAGCGGTCGAGCATTTCCTTACAAAAGCGGAAGAAACTGACGCTGGGGATGCTGTCGTCCTCCAACACGACACACTTGTCCACATGGGAAAAGGCCCACTTCTGCGCACGGAAATTTGAGGGGTCACACCCTGCATTGACTTCCTGATAGTTGCGGTGCACTTCACATTCCCAGTCAATGTGCTCCACTACTTTACGACAGGCCTCAATGCCTTTCATATCGTTGTCGTTACGAGGACCATCTTGATACAAGAAGAGGTGTGTGGGGCGTGCCTTGCGCACTTGCTCAAACACACGACTGAGTTTGTCGGGGTTGTTAAAGAATAGGATGAGTACGGGTATCATGTCGGAGATAGGGATTTTTCATGGTAAACTTAATGGGACCGCACCTTATTTCAGCAGTTCATAAGCCTTTTGCATATAGGCCTTGATGTGTTGCTCGTGGGAGGATGAAGGGAGGTCGAGTGTCTTGCTGACTTTCTTCGTATTCAGATCATAGACAGTAGAACCCATATAATCCGTCATCACGATGCCTTGACTCCATGAGTTAATGGCAAAGGGATAGGTATAAGTGTTGCTCAACACATCACGACTCATCAGAAAATCGTCGTGATTGATTCCCATCCGTCCGAGGAGCGTAGCAGCAAGGTCGCTTTGGTTGCACACGACCTCCACCGTCTTGCGTTCCTGCAGGGCGCCACCCGTAATAATCAGGGGGATTCTGTTCTTTTCCACCATCACCACGTCATCGGCAAGGCCATGATTGTGACCGTGGTCGGGAATAAACACCACGATGCTGTTCTTCCAAGCATCAAGGGTCTTAAACTGGGTGATAAAGTTGCCTATGCAACTGTCAAGGTAGGCAAAGGCATTGACAATCGGGTCGTCCTTTACTTGAGCGTAGGGCACTTCCCAGGGTTCGTGACTCGAAAGTGTCAATAAGGTTATCATCCAGGGGTTGAGGGTGTCCTTCTGTGTGATGTGGTGGAGGGTCTTTTCAAAAGCATACTCGTCATGTACGCCCCACTTGGAATCGTTGCGCTGTTCGCTCGGGAAGTCTGCCTCGCTAAATGTGCGGCGATAACCCGTGGTGAGCAGGTAACCGTTAGTGTTCGTAAAGTTGATGTCGCCTCCGTAAATAAATTCCGTGTCATATCCCTCACGCACTAAAGAACGCGCAATGGAGGGCAGACCGGCAATTTTGCTATCAGTCAGTTTCATCACACTGACATCAGGATAAGAGGGGAAACCGCTCAATGTACACACAACGCCGCGGTCCGTACGGAAGGAATTGGCGTAACAATTCGTAAACTCTACGCCTTCAGCGGCCACCTGTTTAAGGTTGGGCATAATACCGGGCATATCGTAAAAGGTTCTACCACAACCCTCCAAAATCACCAATACGATATTGGGACGATTGTTCGTGAAAAGCGACACGGTGGGACTGCTTTCCGAATTGACCTGCAATTCGGCATACTTCTGCTCCAATTCTTCAGCAGAAAAGTAATTGGCACGCTCGCTGAAGTCCTTCACCTTTGAAAGGGAATAGAACAGGTTGAACGCAGGATTTACCGCAGCGGAGTTGAGGAAGGGTTTGTCGGAGAAATATACAACCCCTGGATTGGCGGTCGACACATCGGTGCCACCACGAATGCAGAGGAATAACAGACCGCCCCACACCAGGTGGACAATGGTGCCTACGATGCGCTTTGTTATACTCAAGCGCAACTGTGCAAGGCGCGACGACATCTGCACGGTAAGCGCGGATTTATACAACAAGAAAATAAGGATGGTTGCCGTAAGAATACAAGCGAATGCTACTATAACATAAAGGGTAGACACAGAGGCAACGACATCTGCGGGAGAATCAAGATAGGCAAAGATGGTGGCGTCTATCTTAAAGTTCCAAAAGGCAAACAGACCGGTGTCGACAACATAAATAATGCCTTGCAACAGAGCTACAAAACTAAAATACACAAGGAATACACTGCGGTGAATGCTTATCCAATACCCTGCAAGAAGAATCAGCCAAAGCACCCCCGACAAATATCCAGCAAACGAAAAATCGAGAGTGAGTCCGTGCCACAACACGTCCCATCCATCACCCACACTTAACCCTCTTCCGATACCATTGTAAAGCATGAAAATCACTTTTGCCACCACACCGATCAGTACGGAAGCAAAAAAGAAACGGAATAAGAGAAGGGTGCGTATTTTCATTTGTAAAAGGATTTAAGGGTTTATTTATAACATAGTTAGACGCCAACAAGCGAGAAACATATTTCTAATTCAGGCGCAGGAAGAAACGATCCATTCGTACCATGCCCTCCTTCACGCCATAACTCACACAAAAGGGTTTACCTATGAGTGCATGGTAAGGCACCAATCCGTAAGGCATGTGTTGGGTCTCTAACCAGTAGTAATCATTGAGGAAAGCTACGGTTTTCACCAATCGACCATCAATAAGAATTTCATTGTTATGGCGAAGCGTGACAAAAGCGCCTTCCTTGCGCAACAGGTGCCACAGTTGGCGCGCATTATACGGAGTGATGTGAATCTCTTGTCCTGCAGCAGGAACCACCAAGGGTTGATCCGTGTGAGACTGGCGATGCGATGAAACACGCTGGTGCTTCGTATCGATCCAAACTGTGTCGCCAGGAAGTGCTGTACAAGTAGCGAGACACACAGGGCGCTCGGGTTGTTGCTGATGAAGGAACGCTACCCTATCGCCCAACTGTGGACGCTTGTTAAAAGAATATGCCGTACGATCTACCAAAATGCGGTCTCCAGGATGTACTCCCCACTCCGCAATACTCCCTTCCGCCACGTATTGCGTGAGGAAGAAATAACGCACAACTACTAATACCAACATGGCGATTAGTAGAGGGAGTATGTAGAGGCGAAATTTGCGTAGTTTCATGGGGGAAGGTTATGTTTCTTGAGAGACTGTTTTTGGAGGCAGTTCTAGGTAATCCTAGGATCTCCTAGGAACGCCTAGGAATGCCTAGGTGCTCTTAGGAATGCCTAGAACAACCTAAATCCACTCCGCAAGGCATCTTTACTCTTTACTCTTTTATCTTTACTCTTCTTAGAACTCCGTTCTAAACAAGCGCTTCCAACGGATGCCTCCGTTGAAGATGCCGCGGTCGGGGTCGAGTGAAAGCCAGATGAAGAGGGGTTTACCTACGATGTGGTCCTCGGGTACGAAGCCCCAGAAGCGAGAGTCGGCGGAGCAATCGCGGTTGTCGCCCATCATCCAGTAATAATCTTGCTGGAAGGTGTATTCCGCGGTGGCTGTTCCGTTGATGAAAATCTGTCCGTCCTTCACTTTGAGTGTATTCCCCTCGTGCGTGGTGATGCAGGGGGCATAAATGGGGAGTTCGGCAAGGGTAAGTGTGCGCTTCACGCCCTTCTTGGGAATCCAAATGCCGTTGGGACCGCCGTAGTTGGCAGCCGTCCAATCCTTGGGCATATTGATGGGGTAGAGTCCGTTGTTTGCCGACTCTGAAAGGGGGGCATTTTTGTCAATAAAGCCGAGGCGTTCGAGTTCAGCCTTTGCCTTTTGTGTGAGGGGCATACCGTGGCCCGCCATAAACGACTGCACGTCTTCGAAGGAAATACCCAAATCCTTCATATGTTCGTCATTCATCTCGCGGCGGAAGGTCACGTCGTAATTAAACTGGGCATGCTCGGGTTGAGACTGAGGTTTCCCGTCAAGGTGAATGATGCCGTCAACAATGCGCAACGTCTGTCCGGGCAAACCTACGCAGCGCTTCACATAGTTGTCGCGACGGTCGGTGGGGCGCACCACCATTTCACCGAAGATTTCGGGGTGGCTCAACATATATTGGCGACCGTAAGCGTAGCGGCGGTTGTAGATGAGTTGCTGCTGCTCATAGGTCATGCTTTCGGTGGGTTCGATGTCGGCATTACTTTCCTGAAGAATCTGCTGGCCGATGCCGTAACACGCCGTGCGGAAGTCGGGATTTGTTGCTTTGATGCACACGGTGTCACCTGCGGGGAAGTTGAACACTACAATGTCGTTGAGTTCCACCTCTCCGAATCCCTTCACGCGGCGGTACTCCCACTGCGGAAAGTCGGAGTAACTCTTTCCACCGCCAAGGAAGGCGGGCATCGTGTTTTGCGTCAAGGGCATCGTCAAGGGCGTGCGCGGAACAGCAGGTCCGTAGCTCAACTTGCTCACACAGAGGTAGTCGCCCACAAGCATGGTCTTTTCCAACGAAGATGTGGGAATCACAAAATTCTGGAAGAAGAAGTTGTTGAGGAAGTAGATAGCAATGCCTGCAAAGACAATGGCGTCCACCCAACTCATAATGAAGCGGTAAAGGGGATTCTCCAATTCCTTCCACCATCCCCAGTTGATGTACTTTGTAAAGTAAAGGTCGAAGATGAGGGGCGTCACGAGCAGTCCCCACCAAGAACCCACCCAAAAGAGGAAGGCAAAGTAGAGCAAAATATAGATTGTGCCCTTAATGCAATCGGTTCGCGTTGCTTTAAGAAACACAAATTCAGGAGTTTGTTGCTTGTTATTCATAATCCGTAGGAGTTAGAAGTCAAAGAGGTCGTCTGTGGTGAGCAACCCTTCGTGATTCTTTGTAAATTCTGCCGCAAGCACCGCACCGAGTGCGAAACCGCGACGGTTGTGAGCGTCGTGCGTAATCGTAATTTGGTCGGCAGGAGAGTCGTAAGTGATGGTGTGGATACCAGGCACCTCATCGCGGCGAATGGCGTCAATACGGAGGGCATTTTCTGGCGCTTCTTTCGTTCCGCTTACGCTACCGTCAGCATTATGTACTTCGCCGAGCACCCATTCCTGCTTGCGGTCGAGCGCCGCAATCACTTGTTCGGCAAGGGTTACTGCTGTGCCCGAAGGTGCATCGAGTTTGTGGATGTGGTGCGTTTCTTCTAGTTCCACACTGTACTCAGGGAAGCGGTTCATAATCTTTGCCAAGTACTTGTTTACGGCGCAGAAGATGGCAACTCCAAGACTGAAGTTAGAAGCCCAGAAGAGCGTCTTGCCCTGCTCTGTGCAGAACTGGCGGATTTCAGCATCGTGTTGCTCGCGCCAGCCGGTAGAACCGCTGACTACCTTTACGCCCTGCTCAAAAGCACGGCAGATATTTCCAAATGCCGCAGAGGGATTCGTAAATTCAATCGCCACATCCGCACTGCGGAATGCGTCGGAATCAAAGTCCGCTTGGTTGTCTACATCTATCTTGCAAACAATTTTATGTCCCCTTGAAAGGGCAATTTCTTCGATCATACGGCCCATTTTGCCGTAGCCAATCAGTGCAATATTCATTGAGGTTGTGAGGTTTGAGGTTATGAGGTTATGAGGGTTTGAGGGTTTGAGGTCGCTTCGCTCTTAGGTTTTGAGGTTCCTTGCGGGGTGTTTCTTAGGAAAACTTAGGAATGCCTAGGAATGCCTAGGTGATCCTAGGATGTCCTAGATTCCTAGGAAACCACGTCATTTCAGGAAAGTAAGGGGCGTATCTGCTCCATGATTCGGAACAAGTCTTCCGTAGTTTCTGCGCGGAGCATGTCAATACGCATTTGTTTGAAATTAGGAATACCCTTGAAGAGTGGAGAGGCTGCCAAGTGGCGACGCACATGGAGAATGCCGCGATACTCATCGATGCGTGCAACGCTGGTCAGCACCTGTTCTTTCAAAACGTCCAATTTCCAGTCGGCAGACATCACGGGGTAGGCGCTATCAATGACATTGTCTACGTCGTGAGCATCGGGGTGGAGCGCATCGTGCATTTCCTTAAACACCCAGGGGCGTCCGAAGGTGGCGCGTCCCACCATGGCGGCATCAACTCCGAATTCCGCAAAAGCTCGGACGGCATCAGCGCCCGTAACCAAGTCGCCATTACCGATAATAGGGATGTGCATGCGCGGGTTTTGCTTTACCTCGCGAATCAGTGTCCAGTCGGCTTCGCCCGTGTACATTTGTGCACGCGTTCTTCCGTGAATGGTGAGTGCTTCAATACCGCAATCCTGGAGTTGTTCGGCAAGGGGAACGATAATCTTACTTTCTTCATTCCATCCAAGGCGTGTCTTGACCGTTACAGGGACATCTACGGCATCCACTACGGCACGCGTTACTTCCAACATGAGCGGTACATTTTGCAACATACCTGCTCCTGCGCCTTTTCCTGCCACCTTCTTTACGGGGCAACCGAAGTTGATGTCGAGAATGTCGGGGCGTGCGGTTTCCACCACGATTTGTGCCGCATCACGGCAGGCTATGGGATCCTTGCCATAAATCTGGATGACCACAGGGCGCTCTTCGTCGCACACGGTGAGCTTCTGCAAACTCTTATTCACCATGCGTACAAGTGCATCGGCGGCAACGAATTCGGAGTACACCATGGAGGCTCCCAATTTGCGACAGAGCAGTCGGAAACCAATATCCGTCACATCCTCCATCGGAGCCAAGAGCAAGGGTTTATCTCCTAAATCTATGTTTCTTATTTTCATGTGGAATCAATAGTAAGTTTAGAAGGTAGAAACTCAGGGCGCAGAGCAACGCTCCCAGTCCCAAAAGCATGGGCAAGGGTAATTGGTTTTGCCAATTTCCCGTTTCGGGTACCTGAAGATAGAGGAGCGCAAGACTATTATTTACTACGTGCGCCACAAAGCACAAGCGGATGTCGTCGGTCAAGAGATAGAGTACACCAAGCAGGATGCCCAAGAAAATAGCGGGCACACATTGCGCCAAGTTGAAGTGGATAATCCCAAAAGTCAGGGCGCTAATCAGCACTGCCCAGAGTGGACGGACATGATAGCGGTGAATAAGCGTGCGCAGAATGCCTTCGCGGAAAATCAGTTCTTCGATGAGCGGTCCTACAACCGTAAGCAACAAAATGCAAGGCACGTTTGACTTCATTGCTTCGAACATCTGCATTCTGCCTTCGTCACTAAAGGCAAATGGTTTGAGTAGGAGTTCCACCCCAAGTGCCATCAGTAGCATGCAAATAGCAGCGGGAATCATTCCTTTGAAGCGTTGGGCCTTCCAACTCGGTAGGCTGTTCTTGCGCACCAATTTGAAGAAGGGCAATAAGAACAATAGCAGTACATACGTCCCCAATAACATATATCCATACTCTGCAAAGTCTGCGCCATAGGGCACACACAAGAAATAGAGCGCACCCGCAAAGGTTTGCGCTATAAAGTAGGAGAGTATGAGGAAAAATATGGTCATTAAAAAGTTGTACTAATGTTGCGATGTATTTTCGTTGTCAAAAAGGATGAGGCGTGCCATTTCGCAGTCGGCTTTGATTTGTGCTTTCAGATCGTCAAGTGTGGCAAAACATTGTTCCTCGCGCAAGTGTGCTACAAAGTGTAAAGTGACGGAAGCACCGTAGATTTGAGCATCAAAGTTAAAGAGATGCACCTCTATGGACATGTCTTGTCCGTTGTCGAGTGTGGGGCGATTGCCGATGTTCAAGACGGCGGAGTAACACTTCCCCTCAACTTCTGCCCAAACGGCGTAAACCCCACCTGCGGGAATCAACTTAAAGGGTGTATCCACGCGCAGATTGGCAGTAGGGAAACCTAATTTACGCCCGACCTTGCGCCCTTCCACTATTGTTCCTTTCAACGTATAGCGTCTACCCAAGCATTTTTCTGCCGCTGTCACATTCCCCGCATAAAGCAGGTTACGCACCACAGTGCTGCTCACACGATGTTCTTCCACCTTGAAACCTTCGCAAAGGATTACTTCTATGCCAATCTCTGCTCCGTAGCGCTGATATTCAGGAAAACCCTCCTGTTGGTTGTTTCCAAAATGATGGTCATACCCTATGAGAAGCCCTGTTACACCAAAGCGCTCCTTGAGGTAGTCCTTCATGAACTGCTGTGCCGAAAGTTGGGCAAATTCAGCGGTGAAATCGAGGAAAATCACCTCATCCACCCCCGCTTGTTTGATGTAAATCTCCTTCTCTGCATTGCTGGTGAGCAACTGCGGAATATATTCCTTATGCAACACACGGCGTGGATGTTCCGTAAAGGTAATCACCATAGAGGAACAACCTTTCGCTTGCGCAACTTCAACGAGGTTGCGCAGCAAATAGTGGTGGCCCTGGTGAACACCGTCAAAAAAACCGATGGTTGCAATCATCTTGGGATAGTTAGTAGTGAGAAGTTGGTAGTGAGGAGTTCTTCCGTCCGGATGGTTGTTGTAATCTGTGCTCTGTACTCTGTGCTCTACCTACAACAACGCTTCTGCCGTAGGTAACCAAGCACTGTTTGCCGGAGCAAGTACCGCTTGGAGTCCGCATTTGCGGGCGGCTTCGCAATTTACCTCCGAATCATCAAAGAAGAGAATGTCGTCAGCAGGGCATCCAATGCCAGCAATGACCTTTTCAAAGATTTCGGGATGAGGCTTCTCTACGCCGAGTTCGCAGCTGAGGAACACTTTGTCAAAGAAGTCCTTAACCTGTAATCCCTTGTAGCGGAAATATCCATTCTCCGCCATATTCCAGTGCACGGGATTCGTGTTTGAAAGCACATGAAGGGTGTATTTCTCCTTCAAGCGGAGCAACATTTCAAGGCGCTCTACGGGTACATCCAACAGGTAGCGTTCCCATGCGCCAACGATTTGTTCATTGGTCAAGGCAGGGTTATAGCTCTTCTCACGAATGATATCACAGAACACCTCTGTGGTAATCGTTCCACGTTCAAAGTCGGAGAAGAAACCACCCTGTTGGTACGTGCCGAGGTAGGGCACGATGTCAAAACCGAGTTCAGCAAAAGCCTTGATACAGCGTTGCTTATCGAGGTCAACAAGTACACCGCCAAAGTCAAAAAGCAGGTGTTGCATGGTGGGTTTAGGTTATAAGGTTATGAGGTTTTAAGGTTTTGAGGGACTGTCCAGTCTGCAATTCTATAGTTATGAGATTTTATGGGACTATCCAGTCTGCATAGCCTTAAAACCTTAAAGCGAAGCGACCTTAAAACCTCATAACCTCCCAATTAATCATTCGGAACAATCTTGTAAAGTTTATCGGATGGGCGTACCTTTTCAGGAACCTTGATGGCGATGTACTCGCCTTTCTTAGCGCTCTGAACTGGTCCGTTGGTGTGAATTTCTTCTGCCGTTACGAAGATAACGCCAGTAGTTGGCCCCGTAATAAGCAACTGGTCGCCCACATTCAATTCGCCCGCCTCAATCAAGAATTCCGCTACGCCGAGTTTAGAGAAGTATTTGATGTTCTTACCAATATACGTCTTCTTCTCCGTTGCGTTAGAACCATACTTCTTACTCCATTCGCCAAGGCGCTGTCCCTGATAATAACCGTCCCAAAAGCCACGGTTGAAGACCGTTGTGAGTTCGGCGTCCCATTCTGCAATACGCTCCTCGGTGTAAGTGCCATCAAGCACCGCCTGAATGGCTTCTTTGTAACACTTCACCACCTTGTAAACATATTCTGCACTGCGCGCACGACCTTCTATCTTGAAGACGCGCACACCTGCCTTCATCATCTTATCAATAAAGCCTACGGTCTTCAAGTCCTTAGGACTCATGATGTACTTATTATCTACGGCGAGTTCAACTCCCGTTTCGCGGTCGGTAACGATATAACCGCGGCGACATACCTGCATGCACTCGCCACGATTTGCCGAACGTCCGAGATTGTCGAGAGAAAGGTAGCACTTACCACTCACCGCCATGCACAAAGCTCCGTGGCAGAACATTTCAATTCGGATGCGCTCGCCACGAGGTCCGCGAATGTCCTGACGCTCTATCTCATCGTAGATTTCACGAACTTGATCCATGTTCAGTTCTCTCGCCAAAACGACCACATCTGCGTAGCGAGCGTAGAACTTCAAGGCTTCAATGTTCGAGATATTGAGTTGCGTAGAAAGGTGAATCTCCTGACCAATTTCATGACAATAGGTAAGCACGGCTACGTCACTGGCAATGACGGCAGAGATACCAGCTTCCTTTGCGGCATCACAAATTTTGCGCATCATGGGGAGGTCTTCGCCGTAGATAATGGTATTTACGGTGAGGTAAGACTTCACCCCGCGCTCGTTGCAGAGTTCCGCAATTTCGCGTAGGTCGGCAATGGTGAACTTTGTGGCAGAGTGTGCACGCATGTTCAGACTCTCAATGCCGAAGTATATAGAGTCGGCACCAGCTTTGAGAGCCGCGTGAAGGGATTCGCGCGAACCGACGGGCGCCATTATTTCATAGTTGCTAATCATAGGAGGTTATAAGGGGGAAGGTTTTGAGGTCTTGAGGTGATGAGGAGTTGTTTATTTAATGGTTGTGCCATCGTTTTTCCCGATAGCGTCAGCCTTTGTAATAACCACCTCTGTCACGCCTGCATTTACGGCTTGAAGGGCATTTTCAATCTTAGGAATCATGCCGCCTGAGATAGTGCCGTCGGCAACAAGTGCTTGGAACGAATCGGCATTGATTGTGGGAATCACAGAACTTTCATCTTCGGGATTACGCATCACTCCGGGGAATTCAAAGCAATAAACGAGGGTGGTGTCAAAGTGTTGTGCACATGCCTTTGCCGTTTCACCAGCAATCGTATCGGCATTCGTGTTTAGCAAGTTACCTTCGCCATCGTGCGTAAGAGGTGCCATGACGGGCGTTACTCCCGAACGAATCAGCGAAGCCAAACGCGCACCGTCAGCTTCTTTAACATCACCCACAAAGCCATAATCTACGTCCTTTACGGGGCGCTTTTGCGAGCGGATAACGTTCATGTCAGCGCCAGTAAGTCCGAGGGCATTCACGCCATGGGCTTGAAGACCAGCAACAATACGCTTGTTTACCAATCCTCCGTACACCATCGTTACGACCTCAAGCATCGCTTGGTCGGTAACGCGACGGCCGTTGACCATTGTAGTCTCAATACCCAAACGTCCTGCAATGTCTGTGGCTGTTCTTCCTCCGCCGTGCACCAAGAGTTTATACCCCTCAATGGCAGAAAAGTCTTTAAGCAGTGAAGCAAGACTGTCGCTATTTTCGACAATCTTGCCACCTACTTTTATGATAGTTAATTTCTCCTTCATGCTTATTCAAGATACGTATAACCGTAGAGGCCGGCACGGTAATTGGAAATAAATTCCTTACCTTCCGCCTCGGTGATTTTACCTTCCTTAATGGCCTTGCTCACCCAAATTTCAAGACGACGCACTAACTTCTTGGGGTCATACTGCACGTATTCCAAAACGTCAGCTACCGTTTCGCCGTCGATAGTACGCTCAATGACATAACCATCATTGTCTACCGAGAGGTGAACGGCGTTAGTGTCGCCAAAGAGGTTGTGCATGTTGCCCAATATTTCCTGGTAAGCACCCACGAGGAACACACCGATGTAGTAGTGTTCGCCATTCTTGATTGTGTGAAGGGGAATGTAGTTCGTCTGCTGGTTATGATTTACATACGCACAGATTTTACCGTCCGAGTCGCAGGTGATGTCTTGAATCGTAGCGCTTCGTGTGGGGCGCTCATTCAGACGGGCGATAGGCATAATGGGGAAGAGTTGGTCAATCCCCCAAGAGTCGGGCATAGATTGGAAGAGCGAGAAGTTGCAGAAGTATTTGTCGGACATTTCCTTATCCAACTTGCGCAATTCTTCGGGAGCGTGCTTCTGATGGTGCACCAATTCCGCCACTTCTCTCGAAATTGCCCAATACAAACTCTCAATCTGCGCACGCGTTTTGAGGTCGATGATGCCGTGGCGGAAGAGGTCGAGCGCTTCTTCGCGGATGTCTTCCGCATCGTGCCAGTCTTCAAGCATAGAGCGTGAAGAAAGTTTGTCCCAAATCTCAGTGAGGTCGTGCACCAACTTATGGTCGTTCTCGCCAGGCTGGAAGTCCTCGGGCATCTGCGGAACACTCACACTTTCAAGCGTGTCGATGATAAGTACAGAGTGGTGTGCAGTCAACGAACGTCCACCTTCCGTAATGATATTGGGGTGGGGAATGTTGTTCTTATTCGCTGCTTCCACGAAAGTGTAAACGCAGTCGTTTACATACTCCTGGATGGAGTAGTTCACCGAACTTTCAGAGTTGCTGGAACGCGTACCGTCGTAGTCCACACCAAGACCACCACCGCAGTCCACAAACTTCACATTGAAACCCATAGCATTGAGTTGCACATAGAATTGTGCGGCTTCGCGAAGGGCTGTAGAGATACGGCGAATCTTCGTAATCTGCGAACCAATGTGGAAGTGCATCAACTGAAGGCATTCGCGCATACCCATCTTGTCAAGCATTTCAAGGGCTTGGAGGAGTTCGGAAGAGTTGAGTCCAAACTTTGAAGCGTCGCCACCACTTTCCTGCCACTTTCCCGAACCGTTGGAAGCCAACTTGATACGCACACCGAGGTTGGGGCGTACGCCCAACTTTTCTGCGGTTTCTGCTATAATCTTTAATTCAGGGAGTTTTTCAATAACGAGGAACACGCGCTTACCCATCTTCTGTGCGAGTAGCGCCATCTCGATAAAGTTTTGGTCCTTGTGACCGTTACAGATAATGAGCGAGTCAGAATCCATGTTTGTAGCCAATACGGCATGGAGTTCAGGCTTCGAACCCGCTTCAAGTCCGAGGTTGTATTTCTTACCGTGAGAAATGATTTCCTCAACGACAGGGCGCATCTGATTCACCTTAATAGGGAAGATGATAAAATGGTCGCCCTGGAAATTATATTCTTTACCTGCCTTTACAAAGCATTCGTTGGTCTTCTCGATACGGTTATCAAGAATGTCAGGGAAGCGAAGCAGAACGGGTGCCTGAATGTGGCGCGTTGCCAGTTCGTCAATCACTTCCTTAAGGTCTATCTGTACACCATCCTTACGGGGAGCAACGTACACGTTACCCTTATCGTTGATGCCGAAATAGTTTACGCCCCATCCTTTGATGTTGTAGAGCTCTTCAGAATCTTCAATTCGCCATTTACGCATAATGATTGAGATTTTAGAGGGGTGGAGTGGAAATATTGTGGGTTGAGGGGGTTAAAAGTCTTTAAGGTCACTAAGGTCCTCAGAACCTAATAACCTAATAACCTCAACCAATAATTAAATTCTTGATGGTAGATGCCACGTCATTGACGCGCTTAAAGTCGTTTAGAACATCTACATTAACGGTAAACTGCGCTTGTGAGTAAAAAGGTTCACGCACAGCGAGTTGTTCGGTAACGTAAGTGCGCAACTCTTCTTCACTTTTCCCAGTGAGTAGCGGGCGTTCGCCTTTGCTGAGTCGCAGGTGCTCCAAGATGGTTTCAACCGAGGCTTTCATGTAAACGGTTGTCGCCGTCTCGTTCATATATGTGATATTATCGAAGAAACAAGGGGTTCCGCCTCCGCAGGAAACGACTACGTTTTCAAATTCCGCCACTTCGTGAAGCATACGGCGCTCCAAGTCGCGGAATTTTTCTTCGCCCTGTTCGGCAAATATCACTGGAACTTTCTTGCGAAAGCGTTCCTCAATATACCAATCAAGGTCGTAGAATTGACAGTCCAACGCTTTCGCCAAGGCGCGTCCGACAGTAGTCTTACCTACACACATGTAACCTACAAGGATTATAGCCTTCATCGTTTTCAGTGAGTGGTTACTTCTTCTTTTTCTTCTTATCGCCTTCTGCTTCTACGTGCTTCAAGCATTCCTCATAAGTAAGTTCAGCAGCCTTTGCCGCCTGTGCCTTTGAGAGTTTATAGTTCACTCCCTTGTAAGCCACGTAG
Organism: Alloprevotella sp.; assembly: GCA_045636885.1. Lineage (GTDB taxonomy): Bacteria > Bacteroidota > Bacteroidia > Bacteroidales > Bacteroidaceae > Alloprevotella. The sequence continues at coordinate 28,802 of JAZTYI010000066.1, read as the reverse complement.
GGACCGAAGCGACCGTTCTTCACTTCCATTTCAGGATCTTCGTCAAACTTCTTAATCACAGCTTTGACTTCGGCGTCGCGCTTTTCCTGTATCAATTCAATAGCGCGTTCCAAGGTAACCCCCATGGGGTCTTCACCCTTGGGAAGCGAAACAAACTTCTTATTATGCTGAATATAAGGTCCGAAACGACCTGTATTAACGACGATAACATGTTCTTCAAAGTCCCCCAATGTACGGGGCAACTTAAAGAGTTCGAGCGCTTCTTCAAGAGTCACAGTACTCATGCTGAGCGACTTTCCGAGTGAAGCAAACATGGGTTTCTCTTCGCCACCAGCTTCACCCACTTGAACCATCGGACCGAAACGACCAATCTTTACCATCACGCGCTTACCGCTGACGGGATCTACGCCAAGGTCGCGTTCGCCCACCTTCTTTTCTGTGCGCTCCTGAATAACGCGTTCTACCTGTGGATCAAAGTCGTCGTAGAATGTTTTGATCAATTCCTGCCAATTCTTCTTCCCCTCTGCCACAGCGTCAAAGTCTTGTTCTACATGCGCTGTGAAGTTGTAATTCATAATGTTGGGGAAGTTTTCAAGCAAGAAATCGTTGACAATACTACCCGTGTCAGTGGGGATAAGTTTTCCCTTCATCGAACCGACAGATTCGCTCTTTTGCACACTCTTGATCTTGCCCTTCTTGAGTGTCATCACTGTATAGTCACGCTTCACGCCATCACCATCACCCTTCACTACGTATTCGCGTTGCTGAATCGTAGAAATGGTGGGTGCATAGGTAGAGGGGCGACCAATGCCGAGTTCTTCCAATTTATGTACAAGAGATGCTTCTGTATATCGGGGAGGCGCCTGTGTGAAGCGTTGTGTTGCCACAACTTCCTGTTGCTTCACTACATCTCCTTCCTTTAATGCGGGAAGCAAGGTGCCTTCACCGTTGTCCTGTTCGTTTTCTACATCACTACTTTCGCGATACACCTGAAGGAAACCATCGAAGATAACCACCTCACCCTGCGCAACAAAGTTGAGCGGAGAGGTTTTGCCTTCTGCATCAAGCATGTCAATAGTGATGGTGGTCTTTTCCAACTGTGCATCCGCCATCTGGCAAGCAATAGTGCGCTTCCAAATAAGGTTGTAGAGGCGCTTTTCCTGCACAGACCCCGTAATCGTATCGTTTTCCATATAGGTAGGACGAATCGCTTCGTGAGCTTCCTGTGCACCCTTGGTCTTTGTTTGATACGTGCGACGCTTGTGGTACTCACTGCCCATCTGCTCTACAATCACCTTCTTTGAAGAATTGAGGCAGAGTTGCGACAGATTCATAGAGTCGGTACGCATGTAGGTGATGTGTCCGCCTTCATAGAGCGACTGCGCAATGCGCATCGTGAGCGCAACGGGGTAACCCAACTTTCGTGCCGCCTCCTGCTGAAGTGTGGAGGTAGTAAAGGGAGGAGCGGGTGTGCGCTTCGTGGGGCGCTTTGAGATTTGCGCCACGCGGAACGAAGCATCTGTACATGATTTCAAGAACGCCTCTGCTTCTTCCTGCGTATTGAAACGCTGTGAAAGGTCGGCCTTGAACGTAGCCTCCGTACCGTCTTCCTGGGGAACGCAGAACACGGCGGTAACCTTGTAACCTGATTCTGCCACAAAGTCGTTGATCTCACGTTCGCGCTCCACAATGAGGCGCACCGCTACACTCTGTACACGACCAGCTGAAAGACTCGGACGCACCTTGCGCCAAAGTACAGGAGACAGTTTGAAACCTACCAAGCGGTCCAACACACGGCGTGCCTGTTGTGCATCTACAAGGTTGAGGTCTATGCTACGGGGGTGCTTGATAGCTTCAAGGATTGCGGGCTTCGTAATTTCGTGAAACACGATACGTTTCGCCTGCGCAGGGTTGATGTTTAAGACTTCCGCAAGGTGCCATGAAATGGCTTCTCCCTCGCGGTCTTCATCGGATGCCAACCAAACAGCTTCTGCTTTCTTTGCGGCAGCGCGGAGGTCGCTAACGACGTGTTGCTTGTCGGCTGATATCTCATATTCGGGTTGGAACGTATTAAGGTCCACGCCGAAATCCTTTTTCTTTAAGTCGCGAATGTGTCCAAAACTGGACAACACTTTGTAGTCATCCCCTAAAAACTTTTCAATAGTTTTTGCCTTGGCGGGTGACTCAACAATTACAAGATTCTTTTGCATAGTCAAGTTTATTTTGGCGCAAAAGTAGGAAAAAATATTATACTACACATTATATATAGTGTTTTTTTAAAGGAGAAAGAAAAAAGGAGAATGGAGAAAGACCATGCGGGACACAGAATTTTAGGTGAATCATCACGACCTAAACTTGTCACGCTGATTTCTCCGTTCTCCTTTTTCCTTTCTCCTCTCTTTCGCGTGTAAAAATAAATAAGTAATTTTGCCCGTTACAATTAGAAATATCAAAACATTATGCTTGAAATAAGAAACTTACACGCCTCTGTAGAAGGCAAGGAAATACTCAAGGGCGTGAACCTCACCATCGGCGATGGCGAAGTGCATGTCTTGATGGGACCTAACGGTTCGGGAAAGAGTACGTTGAGCAATGTGCTTGTAGGTAATCCTAAATACACCGTTACCGAGGGTTCAATCACCTTTAATGGTAAGGACCTCTTGGCACTTTCTCCCGAAGATCGTGCGCACGAGGGTATTTTCATGTCCTTCCAAGCACCTACGGAAATCCCTGGGGTATCCATGACCAACTTTATGCGCGCAGCAATTAACGCGAAGCGTGCGTATTTTGGCGAACCCACTATCCCTGCGGGCGACTTCTTGAAACTCCTGAAGGAGAAGCGCAAACTGGTGGGATTGGACGCCCACTTTATGAGTCGCGGGGTGAACGAAGGGTTCTCTGGCGGTGAGCGCAAGCGCAACGAAATCTTCCAGATGGCGGTGCTCGAACCTTGTTTTTCTATTCTTGACGAAACCGACTCTGGACTTGACGTCGATGCGCTCCGCATTGTGGCAGAAGGTTTTAACATGCTCCGAAATGAGAAAACCAGCGCGATGGTGATTACCCACTACCAGCGCATGCTCGATTACCTCAAGCCCGACTTCGTACACGTGCTCGTAAATGGTCGCATCGTGAAGGAAGGCACAGCTGCGCTTGGTTATGAAATTGAAGAGCGTGGCTTTGATTGGATCAAAGAAGAGGTAATGAACGCAGAGTCCTAACCCAAAGTTTATTGGCTACTTCCCAACCCGGATGGCGCTCTCCCCCTGTTTATAGGGGGAGGGGACCACGAAGTGGTGAGGGGGTGCCGAAAACGATATTACGATAAGAATACTCTTTTGGGGTAAGTGTCTTTAGCACCCCCTCACCAGCAAAGCTGGTCCCCTCCCCCTATAAACAGGGGGAGAGCGCCATCCGGTTCTCATTTCTCCTTTCTTTCTATGCCCAACTCAAAACAATACATACAACTTTTCAAGGACCACCGCGCCCTGCTCGACAAGGGTAGTTGTGCGGTGATGAATACTGTGCGTGATGCGGCGGCACTCATTCTTGCGCAAAAGGGACTCCCGAGCAAGCGCACGGAGGAGTATCGCTACACCGACGTGCAGGCGGTCTTCGCTCCTGATTACGGGGTGAACTTACAGCGCCTTGCTCCTAATGTGGATGCTTACGCTACCTACAAGTGTAATGTCCCCAACTTGAGCACAACCCTCCTTTTTGTGGTGAACGATACGCCCATCTCCTTGCCTGAGAATACACATCTCCCCGAAGGTGTACGTATTCAGCGACTTGCAGAAAGTGGCGATTTCATCGAGAAATATTACAATCGTGCTGCCGATAATGAAGACGGCATTGCTGCACTCAATACGATGCTTGCGCAGGATGGTTTGCTGATTTACCTCCCTGCCCACACCGCCTTGAAGCACCCCATTCAGATTGTGAATGTTTGTGATGCCCAGCATCCCATGCTCTCCAACCGCCGCCTCTTGATTGTTGCTGAAGAAGGTGCTGAGGCGCAAGTCATTCTTTGCGACCACACAGCGGGTTCGACATCTTACCTTACCACCATGGTGACAGAGGTTTTTGCTGCCAAAGATGCGAAGATTGACCTTTGCACCATCGAGGAGAACGGCGACAACCACGATAAGTTTGCGCATTACTATATCGACCAACAGGCAAACAGTCGCGTGACTATGAACGGTGTGACGCTCCACACGGGACGTACCTGCAACAGAGTGCGTGTACGTTTGCTCGGCGAATATGCAGAGAGTCATACGTCAGGTGCTGTGATTACGGGTGGTAAAGAACGTGTGGACAACCACTTGGTGGTGGAACACATTGCTCCCAATTGCAATAGCGATATGCTCTTCAAGTATGTGCTGGATGGCGAAAGTGTAGGCGCATTTGCGGGTAAGGTGCTTGTTCGTCAGGATGCGCAGAAAACTACTTCGCAGCAAACGAATGCCAACCTCTGTGCCTCGCCCGAGGCGCGTGCGTTCTCGCAACCTATGCTTGAAATCTATGCCGACGACGTGAAGTGTAACCACGGTTCTACCATCGGAAAACTCGATGAAAACGCACTTTTTTACATGCGTCAGCGTGGTATTCCCGAGAGTGAGGCACGCTTGCTCCTCCAACACGCTTTTGTAAATGAAGTCCTCCAACGCATCGAACCCGAACACTTGCGCGACCGCCTCGCTCACCTTGTAGAACTCCGTTTTCGTGGAGCACTGCAAAAGTGCGAGGGTTGTAAAATGTGTAAGTAACGATTCCCATTCATGAACAGAGAAGATTTTCCCATACTCTCCCAACTCATCTACAAGCGCCCACTTGTGTATCTTGATAATGCCGCAACCACGCAGAAACCGCAGTGCGTGATTGACGCCATTTCCGAGATGTACAGTTGCGTGAATGCGAATGTTCACCGCGGTGTGCATTACCTTTCGCAAAAGGCTACGGACCGCCACGAGGCAGCCCGCGAGGTGGTGCGCCAATTTATCAATGCGCGTTCTACGGCAGAAATTATTTTCACGCGCGGCACCACGGAGAGCATCAATCTCGTTGCCAGCAGTTTCGGCGAGGCATTTCTGCGTGAGTGCGACGAGGTGATTGTCAGCACCATGGAGCACCATTCCAATATTGTGCCTTGGCAGTTGTTGCGTGACCGTAAGGGAATCGTCTTAAAGGTAATCCCCATTACGGATGAGGGTTGCTTGGATATGGAGGCGTACAAGAATCTCTTTACAGAGCGCACGAAATTGGTGAGTGTGGCACACGTAAGTAACGTGCTCGGTACGGTGAACCCCGTAAAGGAACTCGCGCGCATTGCTCACGAACATGGAGCAAAAATTCTTGTTGATGGTGCCCAGAGCACCCCGCATTTTGCCGTGGATGTCCAAGATATCGACTGCGACTTCTTTGTATTCAGCGGTCATAAGGTATATGGTCCTACAGGCATCGGCGTACTCTACGGCAAGGAAGCGTTGCTCAACGAAATGCCCCCTTATCACGGTGGTGGCGAAATGATTGCGCGTGTGACATTTGAGAAAACCACCTACGAGCGTCTGCCTTTCAAGTTTGAAGCAGGCACTCCCGATTACGTAGGTACGCATGCCTTGGCCACGGCTCTCAATTACGTGAGCGCCATCGGCATGGACAAAATCTCTGCTCACGAACGTGAAATCACGCGTTACGCTATGGAGCAGATGAGCGCCATCCCCGACCTCCGCTTCTTTGGAACCGCACCCGAGAAGGACGCTGTTGTGGCGTTCAATATCGGCAATATCCACCCCCTCGACCTCGGTACACTCCTCGACCGCCTCGGTGTCGCCATCCGCACGGGTCACCACTGCGCCCAACCCCTCATGCAGCGCTACGGCGTAGAGAGCATGGCGCGCGCCTCTTTTGCGCTTTACACAACAAAGGAAGAAATTGATGCCTTCGTCAAGGCGTTGGATCGGGTGCGTAAGATGTTTTAGTAATATTTAAGTAGACGAGTAAACGAGGTACAAGTAGACGAGCGGTTGCCGAGATAAACGATAGTGCGCTCCGGATGGTCTTTCTCCTTTAATCCCGCTTTGCGGTCTTGAATCTGCTTACGCTCGGCAACGCTCAAGTAAACTTGGCGCTGCTCTCGCTTACTCGCAGATTTCTCCTTTCTCCTTTCTGATTTCTCCTTTCCCCCATGCTTTCCCCTCTATACAATACCTCAAACCTCATCGAAGCAGGTTGCGACGAAGCCGGGCGTGGCTGCTTGGCGGGTAGTGTGTATGCCGCTGCAGTTATTCTGCCACCTGATTATCAAAACGATTTGCTGAACGACTCCAAGCAACTTTCGGCAAAGAAGCGTTATACCCTGCGTGAGCAGATTGAACGGGATGCTGTAGCGTGGGCAGTGGGCGTTGTAACCGCCGAAGAGATTGACCAAATCAACATTCTCAACGCCTCCATCCTGGCGATGCACCGCGCCCTTGATGCGCTGAAGGTGCGCCCCGAGTATGTGATTGTCGACGGCAACCGTTTTAAGAAGTATCAGGACTTGCCCCATACCACGATTGTCAAAGGGGATGGCAAATACCTCTCCATTGCAGCCGCGAGTATTTTGGCAAAGACCTACCGTGACGACTACATGGCTGAGCAACACGCACTTTACCCCCACTACGGTTGGGATAAGAACGCGGGTTACCCCACGAAGCAACACCGCGAGGGCATCCTGCAGCACGGACTCACGCCCATTCACCGCAAAACCTTTAACCAGTTGGGAGAAGGTCAACAAACCCTCTTTGACGACCCCGCATTTGGAATGAAATAAGCAACGGTTCCTTCCCTGAAAAAATGCAGAAAAATGAGGAATAAATATAGTGTTAACAAGTGTTAACAGATTTGCATTTCGCAGCGAAATTTTGTATCTTTGCATTACGGAAGTGGAGATAGCCCATGAAATCAGGGTTATCTCCACTTTTTTTGTCCCAAAAACCGGTTTTTAGGGGTCAAAAAATAAGTTACCTTGTTTTTTCAAGGTTAAACAACCGGTTTTCTATGTTACTTATTCTTGCACCGCAAATAGACATAGTTGCGAGGGTGTGTAGGTAGAATGTTAATGTTTGTTAAAGTTTTCAGCGAAAAATGACGAAAAATGATGGTTGAAACTGTCACAATTTTTCGCCAGAATGAATGAGGAGGGAGGGAGTAAGTAGTAAGTAGTAAGTAGTAGGTAGGAGAGAGGAACCCTTGCGGAATATAGGTCTGGACGGGTTACTACTTACAACCTACTACTTACTACCTACTTAATGTGCCTCCAACCAGTTCTCCCCTACCCCACATTCTGCCACGAGGGGCACTTGCATGGTGTAGGCGCGCTCCATTTCTTCTACAACAATCTTGCGTATGGTGTCAAGTTCCTCGGGGAGGACGCTGAAGTTGAGTTCGTCGTGCACCTGAAGAATCATTTTGGATTTCACTCCCTCACGGCGCATGCGGTCGGCAATGCGAATCATGGCGATTTTGATAATGTCGGCAGCAGTTCCCTGAATGGGGGCATTGATAGCGTTGCGTTCGGCATAACCTCTAACCACGGAGTTGGCAGAATTGATATCCGAAAGATAGCGTCGGCGCCCAAAGTCGGTAAGGATATACCCACGGTCGCGCGCAAGGTCGATGCTCTGGTCCATGTATTCCTTTACGGCGGGATAGGTGAGGAAGTAGTTTTCGATAAGCTCCTTTGCCTCCGTGCGACTCACACCCATACGCTCCGCTAAACCGAATGCCGAGATGCCGTAGATGATACCGAAGTTCGCCGTCTTGGCTTTGCGACGCTCGTCTTTGGTCACTTCTTCTAAGGGTTTCTTAAATATCTTCGCGGCAGTGGCGGCGTGGATGTCGTTGCCCTCACGGAAGGCCTCAACAAGGTTTTTGTCGCCCGAAAGATGCGCCATGATGCGCAACTCAATCTGAGAATAGTCGGCGGAGAAGAACACGTGACCCGGTTCAGGCACAAAGGTGCGGCGGATTTCCTTACCGTCGTCATCGCGAATAGGAATGTTTTGCAAGTTAGGGTTTGACGACGAGAGGCGTCCCGTAGCCGTAACCGCCTGATTGAAGGAGGTGTGAATGTGTCCCGTAGTGGGATTGATCAATTTTGGAAGCGCCTCGATGTAGGTAGAAAGGAGTTTCTTCAAACCGCGGTGTTGCAGGATTTTCTCTACAATGGGGTGCTTGGACTTGAGTTTTTCAAGTTCCTCTTCCGAAGTGGAATACTGCCCCGTCTTGGTCTTTTTCACCTTCTGCGCTAATTGGAGTTCGCCAAAGAGCACCTCGCCCACCTGTCGGGGAGAGGTGATGGTAAAGGCGTGACCTGCGAGTTCGTAAATCTCGCTCTCGAGCGCCGCCAAGCGTTCCATGAATAAGTGTCCCGTACTTTCGATGGCATCCGTGTCGAGCACGACGCCCGTCATCTCCATCTCTGCCAACACAGGCAGTAAGGGCATTTCGATATCGCGGAAGACGCGCTCCACTTCGTATTGCTGCATCTCCGCTTCAAGCAGGGGTTTCAACTGAAGCGTAATGTCGGCATCCTCGCAGGCATAGTCGCAAATCTCACGGGGAGAGAGGTCGCCCATAGAGCGTTGGTTTTTGCCGCGTGCGCCGATGAGTTCGTCGATGTGGATAGTCTTGTACTTCAGATAGACTTCCGCCATGTAGTCCATGCCGTGGCGCATTTCGGGTTGCACAACGTAGTGCGCCAACATGGTATCGAAGAGCGGACCTTCAAGGGTTACGCCCCACTGCTTCATAACGAGCATGTCGTACTTCATATTCTGTCCCACCTTTTCGATAGTGGGGGCGGAGAAGAAGGGGCGGAAGATGTCCACACGGCGTTGTGCTTCCTCGCGATCGGCAGGAACCGCCACGTAATAGGCAGTGCCGGACGCTGTAGCGAAACTCATGCCCACAAGGCGGGCATCAAGGGCGTTGAGCGAGGTGGTTTCCGTGTCGAAAGCCACACAAGTATGCTTCAACAATTCTTCCACGAGCGCCAAAGCCTCTGCGTCGGAATCGACCAACTGATACGTGTGGGACACGTCAGCAAGTGTTTTCAGCGAGGTCTCAAAGAGGTCCAACTGCGTGGGCGTTTCTGCCTCGGGTTGCGCAAATAAATCCTGCTGGGTGGGAGCTGCCGTTACGGGATTTCCAAAGAGGTCGAGCTGCACGGGAATGTTGGGAGCGGGCGTGGGAGGTGCAGGTTTCTTCTGTTCAGTAGCGGGTGCTGGAGTACCAAAGAGGCGCTGACTCAAAGCGCGAAATTCCTGCTCCTCAAAAATGCGTTGCAAGGCAGTGGCGTCGGGTTCGTGGCGCACGAGACTTTCCAAGTCGATGTCCATAGGAACGTCCGTCTTGATGGTCACCAAGAATTTCGAGAAACTGATTTTTTCGGCATTGTCCACCACCTTCTTCTGCATCGCCCCCTTCAACTGGTCGGTGTTTGCCAAGAGGTTTTCCACAGAACCGAATTCCTGAATCAACTTTGTAGCCGTCTTCTCCCCTACTCCGGGACAGCCGGGAACATTATCCGCCGTGTCGCCCGTTAGTGCGAGGTAGTCGATAACCTGCAAGGGAGACGTGAGGCCATACTTCTCACACACCTCAGCAGGTCCGAGAATCTCCATCCCCTTTGCCCCATTGCCGGGACGGCACATGAGAATGTGTTCCTCCACCAACTGTGCGTAGTCCTTATCGGGCGTCACCATGCGCACGTCTAAGCCCTGCGTGGCAGCGTGTTTCGCCACGGTGCCAATAACGTCGTCGGCCTCGTAACCCATAACCTCAAGGATGGGAATGTTATACGCACGAATCACCTCCTTAATAATGGGCACGGAGCGACGAATATCTTCGGGCGTCGCCTCACGCTGAGCCTTATATTCAGGATAGACTTCGTGGCGAAAGGTTGGACCAGCAGGGTCAAAAGCTATGGCGATGTAGTCGGGGTTCATCGACTTGAGAATGTCCTCAAGGGTGTTGATGAAGCCAAAAATAGCACTTGTGTTTTCGCCCTTAGAGTTGATGCGCGGAGCACGTATAAGGGCGTAATATGCACGGAAGATGAGCGCGTAGGCGTCAAGAAGGTAAAGCGTCTTCATTTCTTAATTCAAATTTATACTCTACAAATTTAAGGAGAAAGTTTGGGACACAACGTTTTTAACAAGATAAAAGGATGCGTCACCCAAAAAGATATTGGGACTTTTTCCTTGAACATTCACAGGAATTGACTTATATTTGCACCCATACATTGCTAACTATAAAACAGACGTTATGAAAGCAACACACTTACTCTTACTCCTCCTTGCTGTAACACTATTTAGTGTCTCTTCGTGTAGCGATAATGATGATAATGAAAGTGTTGGAGAATACCTGGAAGTCACTGTAAACAATAAAACTATAAAGAAAATTATTGGAAGTACGTCGGTATCGGGATCAACAGACTTTAGTTTTATCCAAACAACGGATACGCACCCCATTGACTTCATGCTCTGTTATTATTCCAACCTCAGTCAAGTAGTTAAATCCACAACGGGGGCATACCGACTTAACACTGATGACGAACCCCATAACTTTGACCTTGACATTTATTATGTGACAGAGGAGTATAATTACCTTTCTGTAGAGAATGGCACACACACAGTAACCGCAATCCGTAGGAGCGGAGAGGGAGTTGTTGTAGAAGGTTGTTTCGGTGGAACACTCGAAAACGGCAAACCCATCAATGGAAACTATCGTATCGTGGTATACTAATACAACAAACGCTTTCGTACGCCAATAGGTATACGGAAGCGTTTGTCGTAAGTAAGAAGACGAACGGAGGGACCAACGTAATTTTTCAAAAAAATCTATTCGTCCTTTCCCTCCCATTCCCAATATTATTCTTACCTTTGCGCCTATAGAGACGGTTTGCACCCTGCTGCAATGAAAAGGGAAACAGGTGAGAATCCTGTACAGTCCCGCTGCTGTATGTTCCATCGCCGTAAGCACATCATGCCATTGACTAAGGTTGAGAAGGCGTGCTTGCAGGAACGAGTCAGAAGACCTGCCACCTCTGTGTAATAACGTTGTGCCCTCGCGGAAGGGTGGCAACGAAGGTTGATGCTTGACATTGCTTTTCTCCTATTTGCATAGGGGAAGGTGCTTGCTTTTGTAAGCAACAACTGTTCAAATCTTTTACATAACAAACGTGTGCAGCATCCGCACTGCGCTACCTCAAACGTTCTTCTGCTTCGTACGGAAGGACTCTCTATGTCATAATGTTTATGCGCCGTTTTACGCTGCTGCTTATTGCCATGTTGCTTGCTGAGGGAGAACGAATCTCTGCTTCAGCACAGATGATTGCAGACACACTACTCCCTGAAACCTTCGCCATAGGTTTTCGCAGGGATGCTTCTCTGCGCACGTCCACTCCGACCTACCGACTGGACACGGCATCCCTGCGTCGCTCGGGAGCAACTGATATGACGTCGGCCTTGCGCCACCTTGCAGGGGTAAACTTGCGTGACTATGGGGGCGCAGGGGGACTTAAGACGGTGAGTGTACGCGGCATTGGCGCTACACACACTGCTGTCACTTACGACGGTATGCCTATGGCGGACACACAAGGAGGGACGGTGGACGTATCGCGATTTGCCTTTGACCTGATACAATCCTTGCGCCTTGACATTGCTGATGCCACGCCGCTACTGGTGCCCGTGCGTAGTTTGGCTGCTGCCACACTGGACATTGGCAGTACCACAGAGGGAACGACAAAAGACGTTGCGACATTTCAGCTAAGAACGGGGGCGTGGGAACTCCTAAATCCCTCCGTTACGATTCGCCGAAAGGTGAATGACAAACACACTTTGGGCGGGGCGGTTTCATACACGTCAAGTAACAACAACTACTCCTTTCGCCTGCAGAATGGGAAGACTTCCACCATGGAGCGACGCCATAATTCTCAACTGCGAAGCGAAACGGGGGAACTGAATTGGCACTACAAACCTGACAGAACGAGGCAATGGCGCACAAAAGTGTATTACTCCCACACGGACAGTCATCTGCCGGGACCCGTAAAATTGTACAACAATACCAATGCGGAAGAACTGGACGAAACACTCTACTTTGCCCAATCCCGATTTGACTACAACAACAAGCGATGGGATGCCTTTGCAGCCTTAAAAGCACAACGACAAGAGTATTTTTACACCAATCCTGATCCGCAATACCCCAAGGGTGCCTTGGACCGCTCTTACCGTCAGTCGGAGGCGTATGCTACGGGGGGAGTTGGGTGGAACCCTCTAAAGTTCCTTTCTGTGGGTTACGCGGCGGATTATTTTTACAACTATCTGTCGACAAATTACACTACTGCCGACGGTGCTAAGCGCCACACGCTATTGCAAAATTTGTCCCTGCGCCTGCATCACGAGCATGCCACACTTACCGCACGACTCATCGCACACAACGGATGGAACGAAGCACCAAAACTGGCGGATTCACCGAAGAATTTAAGTGAATTATCTCCCTCTATTTCATTAGCCATCCATCCTTTTGGAGATGCACTCACACTACGCGCTTTCTACAAGGATTATTACCGTCAACCCACCTTCTCAGAAACTTACTTCTACCACTTGGGCACATCCATGCTCCAGCCCGAACGCTCACGCCAAGGTGGAGGGGGCATCACCTATCAAGGTCGCTGGGGCAAACGAGGACCTGTGGTGCGCTTGTCGCTTGATGGGTATTACAACGACTTGACAGACAAAATTTCTTCCGTGCCCTATAACTTATTCATCTGGCGCACCGAAAATCGTGGAAAAGTTGTCATAAAAGGGATAGACGCCACGCTCTATGTCCAGCAACAACTGACTCCCCAACAGCGCCTCATATTCTCTGCCAACTATTCCTACCAAGACGCTACGGACCGCACTTCACCTACTGATGCGTGCTACGGCAAACAAGTGGCATACACGCCCCATCATAGCGGTGCGGCAAACATAGCATGGGAAAACCCCTGGGTAAACTGCGGAGTGATCTTCTCAGGCGCCTCCTCACGATGGGCAACAAACAATCATGCGCCACAAACTCATATACCTGGTTACGGTGAACTGGGGGCCACGATTTACCGCAACTTCAACCTGCCCAAGGGCGTATTAAAAGCAAGTCTGTCCCTCCACAACATCCTCAATAAGAACTATGAAATCGTGCGCCGCTACCCCATGCCTACGCGCAGTTTTATGGCGACATTTACCTATATTCTTTAACCACTAAAATAAAAGAATAATGTACTACCTTCTCACCCTCCTCTGCTTCTTATTAGCATCGTGTAGTTCGGAAAACGACTCACCTACTCCACCCCAGTCAACCCTCACAACCGCTCTTTACGTCATCAACCAAGGTTCCTTCTACGATGGTATTGATGGAAGCATAAGCGCTGTTGACACTGTAAATCGAACGGTTGTAAACAATGCCTTTTTAACCCAAAACGGCATCAGTCTCGGCAACTCTCCACAAGCGGGGGTAAAGTGGAATAACACACTTTATATACCTGCCTCTGAATCCAATCTCGTGTGGATTTTGAATGCTGATGATCTGAACGTGAAAAACACGATTACAACGGAAGCGCCTAATGCAGTTGAAGTAACTGACGAGTACATTTTTGTAACAAACAACGACGGGTATCTTTCGGTTTACGACACTAATGACCTTACATTAGTAAAGAAACTATCCGTTGGACCCAACCCTGTGAATATGACCATTTCTGGCAACGAATTGTTCATCAGCATCTCAGATGGATACAATTACCCCACGTATGCCAACGGATTTCGATTAGCGCGTGTGTCGCTTACCGCTCTCACCCTCGATGGGGATATTCCCGTAGGTATGAATCCAGGACAATTACAGACTACGCCTGACGGCAACCTCATCGTGGTCTGTCGAGGTGACTACGAGACTACTCCCTCTACAGTGGTGAAAGTTGATCCCAACACGAATACGAACACCTACATCTGCAACGGTTCATTCATTACAGTGCAGGGGAATAAACTCTTTGTCATCCATGCCCAGACAAATTGGGACACTTACGAAACCATCAACACCTACAACCTCTACGATACACACACGGGCGAACTGCTTCGTGAGAATTTCATTGACGCGCCGCTCCCCGCAATGCCCATCACCATTCAGTGCGCGCCCAACGGAGACATATTCATCACCTCACAGCTGAGTTTGCTTGACTACACCTCACCTGGATTACTCTTCCATTACAATAGCGAAGGACAATTCATCGCTAAATACAGCGTGGGGACTTCACCCTGTGGCATCCTATTTAAATAAGGTTGCAATCCGATGTGTCTATAAAATTAAGGGCAATAATAAACGCAAGTAAACATCCATCTGGATTTAATCACTCCACAAAGCAGGTTTCCAGCACAATTATATTGGCGAAAAATTGTGACAGTTTCAGGCTTCATTTTTCGTCATTTTTCGCTGAAAACTTTAACAAACATTAACACTCTACCTACTCCCCCTCTCAACAATATCTATTTGCGGTGCAAGAATAAGTAACATAGAAAACCGGTTGTTTAACCTTGAAAAAACTAGGTAACTTATTTTTTGACCCCAAAAATGGGTTTTTTGAGACAAAAAAAGTGGAGACATCCCCGATTCCTGGGGGTGTCTCCACTTCCGTAATACAAAGATACGAAATTTCAAAGCGAAATGCAAACCCGTTAACACTTGTTAACACCAATATTATTCCTCATTTTTCTGCATTTTTCGGGTGAGAATTGGTGTCGCTTTTAACAGGTATTTCCTCCATAGAATTAGGTTGAGCGTAAATTATGCCAAGGCTAATTCCACTACCTTTTCTACGGCTGCATTGAGACCTTCTACGTCCTTACCACCTGCAGTGGCGAAGTGGGGAGCGCCACCACCGCCGCCCTTGATGAGCTTTGCTGCTTCGCGAACGAGGTTGCCAGCGTTGAGTCCCTTATCAGCAATGAGGTTCTTAGAAATCATCACGGTGAGGAGGGGCTTTCCTTCGTGGCTGGTGCCGAGCACGCAGAGCATATTGTCGGGCATCATGCCTGAGAGTTGGAAGGCGAGGTCCTTAGCGCCTTCGGGCGTTACCATCGTGGGCATTACTGCCTTAACCACCTTGATGTCGCCCATCTGCTCTACCTTTTCCACGAGCTTTTCGCGGATTTGGAGGAGGCGTTCCTTCATCTGTGCTTCTACCTGCTTGCGGAGGTCGGCGTTTTCGTCAAGCGTCTTCTTAATCGCTGCAACTACGTCCTTCGCGTTGAGGAACTGGCGGATGCCGTTGAGCATATCCTGCTGCGCATAGAGACTTTCTTCAGCCGCAGCGCCAGTGATAGCTTCGATACGGCGCACGCCTGCTGCTACACTGCTTTCAGAGATGATGCGAATGAGGCCGATGCACCCCGTGCTCTTAGCGTGGCAACCACCACAGAACTCTACGCTGTCGCCAAACTGAACGACGCGCACGCGGTCGCCATACTTTTCGCCAAAGAGTGCGATAGCGCCGAGCTTCTTAGCGTCTTCAATCGCCACATCACGGTGATCCTGAAGGGGAAGGTTCTCGCGGATGCGACGGTTTACGATGCGCTCTACTTCGCGGAGCTCTTCGGGAGTTACCTTCTGGAAGTGTGAGAAGTCGAAGCGAAGGTATTCGGGCGTAACGAGCGAACCCTTCTGCTCAACGTGCGTGCCGAGCACTTCACGGAAGGCCTGGTCGATGAGGTGCGTAGCGGTGTGGTTGGCTTCACACGCACGGCGGGCTTCCACGTCTACACATGCCATAAATTCTGCCGAAGGATCCTTGGGGAGTTGCTTCGTGATGTGAATGGGAAGGTTGTTCTCACGCTTGGTGTCGATAATGGTGATGGTTTCAGCTTCGTTGCAAAGCACACCCTTATCACCAACCTGACCACCCATTTCTGCGTAGAAGGGCGTAGTGTCGAGCACGAGTTCGTAGAACTTCTGCTTCTTCTGTTCTACCTCACGGTAACGGAGGATGTGGCAGGTGTGTTCCGTAACGTCCCAACCCTTGAAGGTTGTTTCGCCTTCAGCAAGCACCACCCAGTCGCCCGTTTCAACAGAGGCTGCATTGCGTGCGCGTTGCTTCTGTTCTTCCATCTTCTGGGCAAACTTAGCTTCGTCAACGGTGATGCCCTGCTCACCACAGATGAGCTGTGTGAGGTCGAGGGGGAAACCGTAAGTGTCGAAGAGGGTGAATGCCTTTTCGCCATCAAGCACGGTGCTACCTGCCTTCTTGGTTTCAGCGATGAGCGATTCGAGGAGGTTGATACCTGTAGCAAGGGTGCGGAGGAAGCTTTCTTCTTCTTCCTTCATCACGCGAGAGATAAGCGTTTCCTGAGCAGTGAGTTCGGGATAAACATCTCCCATTTCGGCAACAAGCGTGGGCAGGAGTTTGTACATGAATGCTTCGCGCTGACCGAGGAAGGTGTAAGCGTAACGCACAGCGCGGCGGAGGATACGGCGAATGACGTAACCTGCCTTGGCATTTGAGGGCAACTGACCGACAGCAATAGAGAAGGAAATAGTGCGGAGGTGGTCAGCGATAACGCGCATAGCTACGTCTACCTTTTCTTCCTTGCCGTAGGTGAAACCTGAGTATTCGCCAATCTTCTTAATGATGGGCTGGAACACGTCGGTGTCGTAGTTAGAACGTACTCCCTGCATGACCATACAAAGGCGTTCGAAGCCCATACCTGTGTCGATAACCTTTGCGGGGAGTCCTTCGAGCGAACCGTCTGCCTTACGGTTGTACTGCATGAACACGAGGTTCCAGATTTCAATTACCTGGGGGTTGTCCTTATTTACGAGCGAAGCACCTGGCACCTTTGCCTTTTCTTCTTCAGGACGGATGTCGATGTGAATTTCAGAGCAGGGACCGCAAGGACCTGTATCGCCCATTTCCCAGAAGTTGTCCTTCTTGTTACCATTGATGATGTGGTCGGGAGTGAAATACTTTGACCAGATTTCAGCAGCCTCGTCGTCGCGAGAGAGGCCGTCATCTTCAGCACCTTCGAAGACAGTTACGTAAAGGTTCTTGGGGTCGATGCCAAGCGTGTTCACCAAATATTCGTATGCCCAAGTGATGGCTTCCTTCTTGAAGTAGTCGCCGAAACTCCAGTTACCAAGCATTTCAAACATGGTGTGGTGGTAGGTGTCGTGACCTACTTCTTCAAGGTCGTTGTGCTTACCGCTCACGCGCAAACACTTCTGCGAGTCTGCCTTACGGCGACACTTGGGTTCGCGGTTGCCAAGGATAATATCCTTAAACTGGTTCATACCAGCGTTAGTGAACATAAGCGTGGGGTCGTCCTTAATAACCATAGGAGCAGAGGGCACGATGAGGTGGCCCTGCTGTTCAAAGAACTTCTTATACGATTCGCGTATTTCTTTTGCAGTCATCATAATCTTAAATAGAGATGCTATAGATATATTGTTAATAGATTCAAAGAAACTGTTTTGATTTTTGCATACAAAGGCAGAGCCTTGAGTGCACTTCGCATCCGGCCCTGCCTTTATTTATGAGGAGGTTTAATTACTTCTTCTTACCGAAGAGTCCCTTTTTCTTCTTATCGTGATTGTGGCCGTAACCATATCCGTAAGAATAACCATAACCATATCCGTAACCGTAACTCTTGCGCAAGTCTACGTCATTAAGCACAAGTGCCATGTTGCGCAACTTCTTGTCGCGGTTCAACTTATCAAGCTGCGGGAGGAACGAGAGTTCTTCTACACCCATACGGATTACGAAGAGTGTAACGTCGGCAACACGGTTTACGATACTTGCGTCAGCAACTGAAATCAACGGTGTAGTATCGATAACGATGTAGTCATACGTCTGCTTTGCTTCTTCAATAAGTTCTTCCAAACGTGTAGACATCAACAATTCAGAAGGATTGGGGGGCATTACGCCACCGGGCAAGAAGTCAACACCTTTAAATATTGTATCCTTTTCAACATATTGTGCAAGACTCTTTGTTCCTGCTTCTTCAATGAGGTATGAAGTAAGACCAGCCTTCTTCTTACCCGACAATGCGTGACTGATAGAGCGCTTGCGGATGTCGGCATCAACGAGGAGCACCTTCTTATTCGCCATACCCAACACTGTAGAGAGGTTCTTAGAGGTAAATGACTTACCCTGGTGAGGCGTACTTGAAGTCACCACAAACACCTTTGCATTGTGACGGAAGAAGTTCAACTGGTAACGCAACACACGGAATGATTCAGCAATGGGCGAGTCACTCGCGACATCTGCAATCGTATGACTATCCTGGTGATTGTTCCACTGGGGAATTTCACCCACGATGGGCACATTTGAAACCTTTTCTACATCATGACGACGCTTCACTGTCGTGTTGAACATTTCTAATACGAAGATCACACCTGCGGGAATCATGATACCCAAGACGAAGCTTACGAAAAGAATCATCGAACTGCGAGGACTTACGGGAGCACCTGATGCCATAGGTTCTTCAACAAGGCGCACGTTTGCTTCTTCAATAGCCAACTGAAGTGCTACTTCTTCGCGCTTGTTCAAGAGGAAGGTGTAGAGCGCTTCCTTAAGTGCCTTCTGGCGCTCAATATCAATAGCCTGGCGTTGTTTTTCAGGAATGCGATTCTTCTGTGCATCCACCTTCTGCTGTTGCTCGCGTGCTTCAGCAAGTTTCAACTCAACCGCCTTGATATTCGTTTCGAGACCTGCCTTGATAGATGTGCGCAAAGCCTGTGTCAAACGAGTGATTTCACGAATGCGAGGAGCATTTTCTGAAGAATTGTCAGAGCGACGAAGGAGTTCGAGAACGAGTTTGTTATACTCATTGATTTGCGTAGAAAGCGCAGTGCTTGCTGTGCCCAAACCGCCCAACACGGGAATGGGCTGATTCGTAGACGCATTATCAATAAGGTATTCTGTGAGGTACTTAGAAACCGCCAATTCCGTTTCCAACTCAATCATCTTCTTGCGTGCCTCACTGGTTTCTGCGAGATACGCAGAAGCATCCATCTTGAGGTCTACAAGGTTGTTCTTTTGCATGAAGTTCTCATACGATTCTTCAACCGAACGGAGTTCTCCAGAGATCAATTCAATACGACCATCAATGAAGTCTGCTGTGCTTTGAGCAATGCGGTTCTTATATTCTACAGCATCACGCTTATAGGCATTGTACACTTCGTTGATGACATCGTTCGCACGCGCTACGTTATTATCGTTACATGCCAATACAATCAACGAACTTTCCTTATCATACTCACTTGCAGAGAAGCGACCACAGAATGCGAGCGTAGCTGCCAAGGGAGAAGTACGACTCACCTTGATTTCCACTTGGTTGAACTCAGCTTCTTCATCACCTTCTTCAGGTTCAAGACCTGCAAAGATCTCTTCTTGCTTTACCAAGTTGATTGCACCAACGGGCGTTACGAGAGGTTGACCAAACTCACCCGTGATGGTTTCATCATATTCGAAGGGTCTTGTAGCTCCCTTAAAGAATGCCTTCAATTCTGAAATTTCGTACTGTGCAGTATCAAGCACCTTTACGTTGAAACTCAACGATGTGGGCACCGAGTCAGCAAATTCAGCAACAAAGGGAGTTGAGCGATAGAGCGAACGTGAATGGAGTGATTCAGCAATAGAATACTCTACGTCCAAACCAAGACTATCGACAACACGACTCATGATACGGCGTGATGACAATACAAAGATTTCATTCTTCAAGTTGTCACCCACGGTAATACCATTGAGTTCCAACAACGAATTCATGTTACCACGGTTGCGACTGCTCATACCGCTCATGCCCGAAGGATCCATGTTTTCAATGAGCATGACCGCCTGACTCTGATAGACGCGAGGTTGACGCTGCAAGTATACATAACCTGCTATCAAACACACAACCACCGATGCCACAAACCATCCCCAATTGGTCTTGAGGTGCATGTAGCAGATCTTTACCAAATCAGCAAGTTGCATTTCGCGTTCTTCTTCAACAAAAGGTTGCTTGTTGTTTTCCATATCGATATTTTTTAGTTGTCAAACATACCAAAAGGGCATACTACACCCATACTACGGGCAAAAGTACAAATAAAAATTGTCTTGCGATATATTTTAGTTGTGAAAATCAATATATAGTCCTTAATTCCTAAAAAAATCTTAACTTTGCAGGGCATTTCAACTCGTTATGACTTCTATTCTTATCATTTACACTGGCGGTACTATCGGAATGATTGAGAATCCCGAAACGGGAGCGCTCGAAAATTTCGATATGGAGCAGTTTCGCCACTACGTTCCCGAACTTAAGCGCTTCCACTTCAACATTGACGCCATCACGTTTGAGTCACCCATTGACTCGTCGGACATGGAGCCTCACTATTGGGTGAAAATAGCGAAGATGATTCACGACAACTACGAGCGCTACGATGGTTTTGTCGTGCTTCACGGCACAGACACGATGGCCTATACGGCTTCTGCGCTCAGTTTTATGTTTGAAAACCTCGGAAAACCCGTAATCGTAACTGGTTCGCAATTACCCATCGGTAAATTACGCACGGACGGCAAGGAAAACCTACTGACCTCTATTGAAATCGCCGCCGCACGCAACGCACAGGGCGAACCCATGGTGCCCGAAGTGTGCATCTTCTTCCAAAGCGCCTTGATGCGCGGCAACCGCACGACGAAGATCAACGCCGAGGGGTTCAACGCCTTCCGCAGTTACAACATTCCCCCGCTCGCCAAGGCGGGTATTCACATTAAGTACGAAACCAACCTCATCCGACGCCCCGACCCCACCCAACCCTTTAAGGTGCATTATTCGCTTGACAACAACGTAGTGTTCCTCACGCTCTTCCCTGGAATACGCGAAGAAATCGTTGATCTTGTCTCCCACGTAAAGGGACTGAAGGCCGTGATTCTCAAAACGTATGGTGCCGGAAATGCCCCACAACGTCCGTGGCTCGTAAGTCGACTCAAGCGCATGACGGAGAAGGGTATGATTGTGGTCAACATCACACAGTGCTCAAAGGGGCGCGTAGAGATGGGACTGTATGAAACTTCGCTCCAGTTGATAGAAGCGGGCGTGGTGAACGGTTATGATGCAACTCCTGAAAGCATGATTGCCAAACTCATGTTCCTGCTTGGTCATGGGTACACCCGCGAAGAAATCGTTGAACAGATGAATCAAAGTCTGCGCGGAGAAATCACGACAGATTAGACACGACCCTCAACAATTGAAACCTCAAGAATTGCCACGCAATTCCTCCCCCCAACTTTCGCCATGAAGAAATCTTTAATTCGCCTGCTTTCTCGCCTGCCATTCTGCATACTCTACTTTGTCTCTGATATCATCTATCTCGTGCTTTACTACATTGTAAAGTACCGCCGAGAGGTAGTGCAGATGAACCTTCGCAACTCTTTCCCCGACAAGTCGGATAAGGAACTCAAGCAAATTGAGCGCGACTTCTTCCGATTCCTCTGCGACTATGGTGTAGAATCGTTCAAACTGCTGACGATCAAGCCTGAGGAGATGAAGCAACACATGGTGTTTGAGAATTGCGAAGCCGTTGACCGAGCGCTTGACACTCACGACTTTGCCTTCGTTTACCTCGGACACTACTGCAACTGGGAATGGGTTTCATCCCTCCCCTTATGGTTGCATCCGCGCACCACACTTGCCGAACTCTACCGTCCGCTGAAAAGCAAAACGATGAACGAACTCTTTATAGAACTACGTGAGCACCACGGAGCACGTTGTATCTCTAAGTATGACGCTCTACGTGAAATCATGCGCCTCAAGGCGGAAGGGAAGAAAAGTGTCATCGGTTTTGTGGCCGACCAGACACCCGGCAAGCAAAATGTACACCTCTGGATGGACTTCCTCAACCAAGACACCCCCATCTTTACAGGCACAGAGCGCATAGGCAAGAAGGTCAACGCCGCCATCTTCTTTCTCGACATGAAGCGTGAAGCACGCGGAAAGTATCGCGGCACATTCAAACCCATCACCGAAGATCCTAAATCATTCCCCGACTATCAGATTTCGGAAATCTGCACGCACGAACTTGAAACCATGATCCGTCGCCAACCCGCCTATTGGCTCTGGTCGCACAAGCGATGGAAACACAAACGAGAATAAGTTACCTTGACAAACACCTGAAATCAAACGATTTATACTTATATCCACATCCCTACTCTTCGGGGGTGTGGATTTTATTTTATTGCTGTCCGGTAAACGTGTGTAAGGGGCTATAAACACTGATTTTATTGCTTTACAAGCCCCCCTTGAAAGGAAATTAACGGCTGTCCGGTAAAAATCTCTTTGATAGATGAGAACAGACTAATCATATATGATTGTTATTTCCCTTTTTAAGCTTTGTCCTGCACTTTTCCCCCTAAAATGACTCATATGTATACCATACATATCGGCTGTCCGGGGAAATGTTGTTTTTTAAAACGCGTCATTATTTTTACCGGACAGCAATAATTTTATTTAGCAATAATCCAAAATAGTTTGGTCAAGAACATAGAAAGCCCAATGACGCTGAAGGCGTCCCCGCTCGGTAACTTAAAGAATTTCCCTCGCTCAATGACGCTGGAAGCGCCCCCGCTCGGTAACTTTAAAATTTCCTCGCTCAATGACGCTGAAGGCGTCACCGCTCGGTAACCGGGTGGTTTGAGCGTAGCGAATACCCCCGGATTGGTATCAGAGAGTAATCGCACTCTGGAAGAGTGCCCCAACACCTACATATCTTGTTGCTCGGGCACCCCTCCAGGGTGCGATACTTGTGTGCTCCTCACCGGGGGTACTCGCCTCGCTCGCACGCCCCGGTTACTGAGCGGAGACACCTTCGGCGTCTTGCCCATCCGGATTTAGTAGATTTTCAATACCAAAGACACCTCAAAACGGTCTCATTTATTTTTACAATTTTGAACACCCTCCTTCAGGGCGCTCTAGTTACATTTTGATCGTATGCGTTTCGGTTGGATGAGTTTTAACACGGCCGCTCGGTTTGAGTGGTATGCGTTTCAGTGTGCTGTCCAGTGTCTCTACGGTCTAACTCCTTAAAATCAGTGTTGTCGAAATACTCTTCTTCACCACAGACGTTGCATTTGTAGGTGTGCTTTTCTTCCGTAATCAAGTAATAAATTTCGTAGTCGTCGTACAATTTTGTGGTCGTGGTTTCGACGTGCAATTTATGGTTATGGTCAACGGTGTAGGTGTTACCATTACTGTAGGTGTACTTCGTAGTGGTCCAAGTCTTCCACTTCTTTTCCGACTTCGCCAGTGTATCTCGAACCGTGGCATACTTACGCCAGTCCTTATATTGACGCACAATTTCCTTGCTTTTATAGTCGTAGGTATCTAAACTACCGCACACGTAGCAACGGTGTGCGAATATCTTAAACACCATGAAGTAGGTCTTGTAGGCAACGTACAGCAAGATGAGTGCAAAGATGTCCATCATTCCCCATGCGAGCATCATACCCGCCCAAAGGTAGGTAGAAATGAGGGTGACGAGCAGCAGGATGAGCATCATCTTTGTGTTGCCAATGCCTCGGAACACCTCGCGCTTGTGAAGTAGCGCCCCGATGAGCAGGGTGGGTATCACCGAGGGGAGGTACAACCAGAGCAAGCAGGGGAGCAGTATGAGTATTCCTACAAGGAATATCACTGATTTATCTTTCCAAGACTTGCCCACTTCGTCGGTGTACAGCCACGAAAATTCGTGGAACATCGAGCCTTCTATAACCATCCCCACTAAGGGATTGTCCATAATGAAGCGCAGACCTGGGTAACTCCTGACTAACCAAGAAGAGTAGGAGGTGACGCGGTCCAATGTGTACGAGATGGCCTTACCGGTAATGTCGTAAGTCACAATGGGTTTGTAGCGCTTTCCCGTCTTAAAGTCTGTAACTCTAATGGGATAAACGGCGCGCATGAGTCCGTCTTTGACTGCCACAGATACAGCAGGGCGAAACTTGCTATCGTTTTCCTCAAACGTGTTGCCGAGGTAGCGCTTCTCAAACTTCTGGAGCGACAGATAGACATTCGAATTATTGGTCATTACGTTCTCAAGGAAAGCCTCGGGAAGCAGAGGACGGATTTCATCAAACTCCAATTCTTCCACCTTACCATCGGGAAAGGCGCAGGCATATTTGGGGAAGGAGGTGTCTTCCGCCACGCCTTTTACCACCACGGTGTCGAGCGTACCAGTTTCCTTATTGTCTGCCACAATGGGATAGTTGGTATCAATCACGCGCAAGAAGCCACGCACCCCCGTAGCGGTTTCCACCCAAAGGGAGGGATGCACGCGCGTTGAGGTAGAGGGACTGTAACCATACACCTTCAGCGCTTCGCCCGCCCTTACGCGCGTCGTAACAGTGTCGGTGTCAAATTCTGAATAGATAGTGCAGTCCTTTTCCACAACATAAGTGGCAGGAGCGTCGGGCAAATCATTCTTGACAAACGGAATGGGGGCAAGCATTACTATGAGCGCAATGCCCAACAGGCTGCAACACTTGAGCAGGTGTGCTGTCGTTTCGCTGATTTTTGAAAATAGTTTTTTCATGGGGGTATATAGTTAAGGGTAAATGCTCAAAGCTTGGGGGAGAGGTAGTTACGCCTCCACCAGTTCAAAGGTCATGCTCACGTCCTGCTTCGGGCGGTCTCCGCGAAGCGTTTCACACGCCTGAATGCGCTCGACAACGTCAAGACCTTCCACTACTTCACCAAACACGGTGTACTGCCCATCAAGGAAGGGTGTGCCGCCAAGCGTGGTGTAAGCCTCACATTGTTGGGGCGTAAATTTGGGTTCTCCCAGTTCCTTACAGCGCTGCTTGCTCAACGCAATGAGTTCTTCCTGCAGGGCGAGAAGTCCGTCGCGGTCGCGATTGCGGCGGAGGGTCATGATGGCGTCACGGTGTTCTGCCGTGATGGCGTTAAACACCGCCTGCTGTTGCTGCATGGCCATCTGCTTTTCGAGTTGCTTCAGTTCCTGCTCCTTATACACTTTGCCCCACACGATGTAGAACTGACTGCCGCTGCTCTCGCGCTCGGGGTTCATGTCGTCGCCCAGGCGCGCAGCGCTCAAAGCGCCACGTTTGTGATAAAGTTGTACTGCATTGATTTCTGCGGGGATGGTATAACCAGGTCCGCCTGTACCCAACATTTTTCCGGCAGGCGCACCAATGCTGTCGGGGTCGCCACCCTGAATCATGAAGTCCTTAATGACGCGGTGGAAGAGCGTGCCGTTAAGCGTGCCTTCCTTAACCAATTTAATAAAGTTATCGCGGTGGAGGGGTGTTTCGTCGTAAAGGCGCACAGTAATGGTGCCCTCGGTAGTGATGATTCGGATGAGTGTGGACATAAGATGAAGGAGGTTATAAGGTTTGAGGTTCTGAGGTTAAGAGGTTCTGAGGTTTGAGGTTTGAGGTTCTGAGGTTGCCATTCGGTCCGCACGGTTCTTAAAACCTTAGAGCAAAGCGACCTATAACCTTAAAACCTCGCTTACAAATATACGCATTTCCCTAAGAATCACATGTGATTGTGGTAAAAAATCTTAAAATAGCGCCTACATCAAAATAAAGTTGTACTTTTGCCCCCGACTTAATAGAACACATATAATAATATATATAACACAAATGGAAAAATTAAGCTATGCCTTGGGTATGATTATCGGTCATAACCTCAAGGGAATGAACATTGAAGGACTTAACACACAGGAATTTTCTGCAGGTGTAGCTGCTGTACTTGCAGGCGAAAAGACTACGCTCACCGACATTGAGGCGCAAACCCTCGTGCAGAAGTACATGCAGGAAAAGGAAGCTGAAGCAAGCAAGGCTGCGCGTGCTGAAGGCGAAGCGTTCTTGGCTGAAAATGCAAAGAAGGACGATGTAGTAGTGCTCCCCAGCGGTTTGCAGTACACTGTGCTCACAGAAGGCAACGGCAAGAAGCCTTCGGCTACTGACCAGGTGAAGTGTCACTACGAAGGTCGCCTCATCTCTGGCGAAGTGTTTGATAGCAGTTACCGTCGTGGCGAACCCGCTGTGTTCCCCCTCAACGGTGTAATCGCTGGTTGGACAGAAGGCGTACAACTTATGGGCGAAGGCGCAAAGTTCCGCTTCTTCATCCCCTTCCACCTCGCTTATGGCGAACGCGGTGCGGGTCAGAGCATTCCTCCCTATGCAGCGCTCATCTTTGATGTAGAATTGATTGAAGTACTTTAATTGATAAGGTTATAAGGTTATGAGGTCGCTTCGCTTTTAGGTTATAAGGACCTTGCGGACTGGGTGGCAATCTCAAACCCTCATTTATTTAAGACTGCGTCTTTACCTTGCAGACTGGATAGTTTCTTAAAACCTCATCACCTCAAAACCTTATAACCTCAAACCTCTTAACCTCAAACCTCTAAACCTCATAACCTCAACAGATATGAAAAAGATTCTCCTTATGGCTGCAGTTGCAGCAAGTGCGCTCTTTACAGCGTGCGACAAGAAAGGCAATGTAACGATCAAGACTGACGTTGACACTATTGCTTACGAACTCGGTATGGCAGCTTCTCCTGCTGATATGCTCTCTAGTTACCTCGTGCGCATGGGTTGCGACTCTGCTTCAGTTGACCAGTACCTCAAGGGTTTTGTAGAAGGTCTTCAGAAGGAAAACAGCACAAAGGATAAGGCTTACGAATTGGGTAAGCAGCACGGTATGCAGACCAAGGACCAGATGATCGCTAACGTTTCAGCACAGATCTTCGGTGAAGGTTCTGAAGAGACGCTTGACATCGACCTCTTCCTCGCTGGTTTTATGGATGTTATCAATGACGAAACAAAGCTCTTCATTGACTCTATCAAGATCACACAGCAGATGGCACAGATGGAACTCCAGCGTCGTGTGCAGGACAAGATGAACGAACGTGCACGCGTTGAATACGCTCCCAACCTCAAGGCAGGTGAAGAATTCCTCGCTGCAAAGGCTCAGGAAGAAGGCGTAGTAGCGTTGAAGGACGGTGTGCTCTACAAGGTTATCAAGGAAGGTAAGAAGAACGGCAAGAAGCCCACGCTCACTGACAAGATTAAGGTGGCTTACAAGGGTATGACTATCGACGGCGAAGAATTTGACAGCAACGAAGGTATTGAATTCCCCCTCGCAAGCATGATCGAAGGTTGGAAGATTGCTATTCCTGAAATGACAGAAGGCAGCAAGTGGGAAATCTACATCCCCTACAACCTCGCTTACGGCGAACGCGGTTCTATGCCCAACATCAAGCCCTTCTCTGCACTCGTATTTGAAGTAGAACTCTTCAACGTAGTTGCTCCCGCAACCAAGAAGTAGTCAACAGAAAAATATCTCTAACGGCAAGCAGATAAGCAGGTAGCATTGCCCCTTGCTTATCTGCTTGTTTCCCTTTTTACAAAAAAAAATCTTTTTACACTTATGAAAAAGACGCTCCTCTTGCTCCTCGCCCTCTGCCTCTGCATGGGTGTGGATGCTCAGAAAACTAAGAAAAAGAATAAGCCCAAAAAGGCAAAGACATACGTAAATACTATTGCTCCCGTTCCTGCCGACAGTGCGAGTTATGCCATGGGCGTGCTTCAAGCACCCTCGCTCATCCAGTACCTCCAGCAACGCGAAGGGGTGGATTCTGCTTATGTAGGCGAAGCACTCTCTGCACTCTCTGCTAATCTTACAGCAGAGCAGGTGGACCGCATCATTGCCTTTGCTGCCGGACTTAAAATCGCTAAGATGAACGAAACCATGAAGTCCGAACTCAACCGCCAACTCACAGGTAAGGCTGACACTACTTACGTAGACCTTAACCTCATGAACCAAGCGCTTTCAAATGCGGGTACAGGCAAAGCGGGTATGCTTAACGCTGACCAGGCTTTGGCACTCATGGAACGCCAGGAAAAGCACGTGGCTGAAGGTTTGCGCTTGCAGGGCGAAAAGTGGTTGGACGAAAACGCACAGAAGGACAGCGTGGTGACTACAGCAAGTGGACTTCAATACAAGGTATTAGTGCAGGGTGAAGGCGAAAAGGCTACCGAGGATCAAATGGTAGAAGTGCACTACGAAGGTAAACTCCTTGACGGCACTGTATTCGATAGCAGTTACAAGCGCGGTCAAACTGCTTCCTTCAAACCCACACAGGTCATCAAGGGTTGGACCGAAGCGCTCCAGATGATGCCCGTAGGTTCTACATGGGAACTTTACATCCCCTACAACCTTGCTTACGGCGAACGCGGTAACCGCAACATTCCTCCCTACTCTACCCTTATCTTCAAGGTGCAGGTGATTTCATTGAAGTAAATCCTTCTTCCTCTTACAATTTGGGAATAATATAGGTGTTGTCCACAAAGACTCGTTTGTTTTATTTGGAGCCACTAATGAACACTAATTTTCACTAATATCCATCCGGTCATATATACCCCGCAAGGCATTAGTGAAAATTAGTGTCCATTAGTGGTTAAAATATTAAGAGCACAAAAATCTTTTGAGTTAGGATTATTTGTGGACAACCAAAGGTCACGCAAGTAACTGCTATATTATTACCTACAATTTAAAGCGGGTGTGCCAGACGACTTGTGGCATACCCGCTTTAGTTTGTTTTTTATTGCTGTCCGGTAAACGCCTCTAACTCTATGAATATAAAGATGTTTGAATGGTATAAGCCCCACAGCTTGGACGATTCCCCTGAAAGGGGATAAAGCCATTAGCCCAGGGCAACGCCCTGGGTGTTGTTGC
>JAZTYI010000065.1:0-6812 GCA_045636885.1 Alloprevotella sp. | reverse complement strand
AATCAACCAAGAGGAGTTCTCTGTAGAACTTAAACAAGGAACTTCTATTATACCATTTGAGATTAAGAGCAATTCTGCGTGGGAAATCTATTTATCTTTTGATGATGAACGTTTTTGTTTTGCATATCCATATGAAGGAGTCGGTAATGCTACTGTGGACCTTTGTGTGAAAAAGAATTTGTCTGATGAGCGTTGCACAGGCAAAATGCTTGTTGTATTTGCGGATGGTTCAACTAAAAGTAAAATAGTACATCTTAGCCAAAAGGGAAATATAGATAATGATGAGAATGATGAAATTGATGACCTGATTAACTCTTATTATTATTACACCTTCCGTTGCCCCTTATGCAATAATCCCATCACTGTTCTTTTGGAGGACATTTTTAATGAGGATAAAGCTGATTCTATTGTAACATGTCCGTACTGCGAAGAAGAGATGACGTATGAAGATATTCTTATGAGAATGTACAATTTAAAATAGCGTCATTCATCATTATGAATAGTTTCTAGGAAGGGGCTACATGAGATTTTATGGGCAAAGCATGGATGGGATGACCTATGAATCGTCAGAAACCACGTTATGTCCACTATTTTTTATATCTAAGCGTACTTTTCCCGTTCCCTGCCCAACCACACCAGATGATCCGCTCGTCGCGAGCATCTTGCCCAGGACGGAAAAAGTACGCTTTCTTTTTGTCTTTTCTCTTCCCCCTTTGTCCATTTACCTTTGCTATAAACCAACACAAATTGTTTTATGGCAAAGGAACTCATAGACATTCTTACACGTGCTGCTGAAGTACGTGACGAAACAGGTGCCGCAGAAAACACGGCATCAAAGGTCGGTGGAATTTTGACCGACCTAATTGATTTAATCGGAGAGTCCATACTATCTGCTGGACTCTCCTTTAATGTGTCTGCCAACGGCATCACACTTGTTGTCAAGCAATATGACGATGAAGGACGCGCTTTCAATACCGAAATCCCGTTCTCCATGGCGAGCGCCACCCAAGCAGGGGCAATTACAGCCGCCCAACTCACCAACCTCACCAATTTCATTATGAGTTTGGCGATAGTTGGTCCAAATTCTGTCACCCTTCAATACACAAAACCATTGACTGGTGATATTAAGAGCATCCCTATAAATGGGGCGACAAAGAACTTCGCTGGCGTGATGACCGCTGCACAAGTTCAAGCACAAGAAGAACACGCAAAGCGCATCATGAAGACGATAGGCATCAATGAACTTGATACTCTTACAACTATTCCTATCGCAAATACAGGTGCAGCTGACTACTGGCTAACGCACAATGACATCATCGTCGGCAGACTCTTTCTGTTTGAGGATTCCATGTTCCATAAGTCCACGCAGATAGTCATCTGTAACAACTACATTGAAGGTTTTCCCACTGGTGGGCACTATAAGGAAGGACTCTCTATCTACTACCGCTTCTATGGCCATAGTAGCACCGACGTTCCGCAAGGTGCCTGGACTGCCTGGAAGCGACTCTTCGATAGTGAGATTCCTGACATCTTAGACATGGGTGTCGTCAGCAGTAGTTCCGTAGCAGAAGACCGTGCTGTGGAACTTGCAGCGAATAAGAATATCCTCTTCATGCGCTACGAAACCGCGAACGGACAAATCGGTACTATACAACAAGTCTATTCCAACGATGGGTATTCTATGCAATACCTCACCTTGAACGGAACCGAATTTGTCCGAGTGGTTTATTACGATAGTGGCATGAAGTCTGTGTGGCGCAATATTGACAAGGCATCCATTGTCTATAAACTGCTGTACGACGCAAACAGTCGTGTTCTTTCTTTCCATGACCCTATTCAGGATGAGGGCTTCGGAGGAGTAACACTACCTTTAGCGACTACTAGCAAAGCAGGTTTGATGACTGCAACTGATAAGGGAAAATTAAACAACCTCTCTGACAAGATGATTGTTGACCTAGGTACAGTTGCCACAAGCGCCGTCGCAGAAGACTATGCCGCCCAATCGGACGTTGCTGGCAACCGTGATATTCTTGCTATCCGCTATCGCACCCAAGTCGCTGATGAAAGTGGCACACGTGAAAGTTTTATCTTACAGTGGGTGCGAGGTGATAACAAATGCGCACAACTCCTTTTCCACAATCTCGGCATTTATCGCCGTGACGTCACTGGTGCTTCTGGACAAGCAGGAGGAAGCACTAACGCCTTCGATTGGGAACCTACTTTCGTACATAAAATAAGTTACACCGCCAGCAATCGAAAGATAACCCTTAAAGACTACGAGAATAACACTGTTGCAGAAATACAATTACCTGCTGCATCCACATCTGACCAGGGATTAGTCAAGTTAGGCACTACGGCAGGTACCGCCTACGATGGTGCATCAGGGAAAGCACTCGCTGACCGCATTGCTGAACTTGAAAAAAGATTGACCATTGCTGAGAATAAAATTCAAGCATTTCATCCTTACTAAATCATGAACATCTTTCCCGATATTAACGAAACCGACGTCATCGACCTTGGCGTGAACGACATCCAAGCAGCCGTCACTACCGTGGAAGACACCACAGGCGTCTTCGATGACTACATGATGCAGTTCCGTCCCGTGCCAGGACGTCCCAAAGAACTTTATGCGCCATTTGGTCAAGACAACCAACTGCCGTATAAAATCAAGAACCTTATCGGTTCCGACGAAGTGACTGCTCAGAACAAGTTCTTCAATGTCCTTGCTTGCTACGGTGCAGGACTAACCTTGCAAGACGAGGATGGATTACCTTCGGTGAACAAAGACGCCAAGCGCTTTGGCAGAAGAAACAGTCTATCGACCTTCTTCCTGGAGCAAATCACTGATATGAAATACTACTTCATGTCCGTCTGCGTCATCATCCTTTCCAACGATGGCACCAAAATCAATCGCATTGTCCATAAGGACACTTGCTTCACCCGTTTGGGAAAGGCCGACAAAAACGGACGCATCCGCTACGTGTATTATGCCAACTGGCAATACAACTCGCCACAAGCGGAGGACGTGGAACGTATTCCGTTGCTCCGTGAGGACGACCCCGTGGGCGACCTCATGGTGAAGATGGGCAGAGAACCTGGCAGTGATGGCCGTTGTTACGTCAGGACGCACCAACGCAAGTTCGCCATTCTGCTCCGTTTCCCAACAGTAGGTTGTCAGTATTACCCGACACCTTACTATGCCGCCATGTTCCGAGGCGGTTCCTACTTCGAGAAACGCCTTATCTCTGCCGCTAAAATCGCCAAGATACGAAACCATGCCAGCGTCAAGTATCAAGTCGAGGTGGAACACAAGTATTGGCAGAAGATAGTCAATGAAGAACGTATCACCGACCCGTTGAAGATACGCGAGCGTATCAAAAAGGAGAAAGAGAAAATCCGTGACTTCGTGGCAGGAGTCCACAACTCCGGCAAAGCATGGATTACGGGTTACTATGTTGACCCGATGGGTCACGAAGTCCGTGATATACGTGTTATCAACATTGAGGGTAGCAAAGAGGGTGGCGATTATGCTGACGATATAAATGTCGCAGCCAATACGCTTTGCTATGCCGATAACACGCACCCCAACTTAGTCGGCGCCGTTCCTGGTAAGTCGCAGTCCAATAACTCAGGTTCCGACAAGCGTGAACTCTTCACCATGAAGCAAGCACTTGAAACAGCGTTTCATGACTTGCTACTGCGACCCATCGAACTCGTCTGTGAGTTTAACGGGTGGGATGACGTTGTTCCTGCCGTCCCGATGATCATGCTCACGACGCTCGATGAACACAGAGACGCCAAGCGGATAAATCCGGCACAACAATCAAACCCTAAACCAGACGAACCATGATAACCATTACCCAATCCATTTTTGAGACCCACGTTCCTGCTTTCAGGGATGTGGAGTCTCGCACCTTTGATGCCATAAGTCCTAAAATCGAGCAAACACTTCTTAGTGTCAACGAGCATTTATCTGTGCCAGATACTTTGGATGCTCATACAGAAGACTTGCTCTGTGCTTATGTCAGTCTCAAAGCCGCCTACGAAGTCCTTCCGCAATTAGACTTGGTCTTGACAGAAAACGGCTTCGCTGTTGTCAGCAATACCAACCTTGCCCCTGCAAGCAGAGACAGAGTAGCCTCATTGCAAGAAAGACTCCGCAAAGACAAGAGTGTTGCCTACGACAAACTGCTCATGGCATTGATGGACATCCCCACATGGAAAGACGCCAATGGTTCCCGTTGGCTTAATCGTTCCCTGTTGTGGAATCCAACCCTCATGCGCTTCTACGGCATTGTTTCTCAGAATGGGAAACAAATCTTCGAGGAGGAGTTTCAGCAACTGTTCTCCGATATGATGACCGCTCAGACTACCGTCTCTCGCATGGTGTCGTTTGAACAAATGCAGTGGCTACTTGCTCATCAGTGCCATATCGATAGGCATGACCGCCGTTCCGAACTCCTCGAACATTGCCGTGCCTTGATGGCTGCACTCATCATGGAAAAGCGCATGGAGATACAGCAACTGACGCAGTTGGTCCAGTATTTTCTGAACACCTATGCAGAAGAACTACCCGAATACAGAAAGTCCAGCAAGTACCAAGCTGACCAATTCAAACCCTATGAGAACAAACCACAAGACCCCTGTTTCTTTTTCGGATAGTCTGCAAGTATCGGTACCCACTTCATGGGACGAACTAAACGAGGAACAACTTTATTATGTTCTTCGCTTAATTGCCCATGGTGTACCGATGGAACGCACGATGCTCTATGCGTTCTTGCAGTTCTCTGCCCTCAAGGTGATCCGTCGCTATGCGCCGAGCACACTTTTGGTCAGATACAAAAATGCTCCCTATATCATCACGAAGCAAGATTTACTCCTTGGCGCCACGTCCCAAGACTACTTGGAAACGCCACCCAAGTCACCTGTCCGTCTCTATAAATGGAGAAAGACCGTTGCCGTAAATCCTGCACTGCATGGTGTCCGCTTCGGTGTGTATCTGCAAGCAGAAAACTATTTCCAAGGATACCTCACCGAGCGGAATAATAAATACCTCATGCAGTTGGGTTATTTGTTGTATCCAGGACTGGAAGCAAAAGGACGTGATGACTGGAGCGAGGAAGAAGAAAATGTCTTTTGTACAAACGTCCTTCTTTGGTACACGGGTTTCAAGCAACTCTTAGTAGAACAGTTTCCTGAACTATTCCGTAGTACGGACACCACGGGCGAAACGCTGGATATGCGTGAAATCATGTTTGCACAAATACGCATACTGACGTCGGGCGACGTGACCAAAGAACATCGTGTGCTGAATGTGGATACCTGGAGCGCTTTGGGAGAACTGAATGAGAAAATCAAAGAGTCTAAGCGCTTAGACAGAATGCTAAAGAAATAATAGACTTTGAGAAAAAATGAATACAAAGACCTTGTTTGATTTTGTTGGTTACATCAAAGACCTCACGAAGCAGAACCGTCTTGCCAACGATCACCAATTTGTACCCTGTACCTGTTCCGGTATAGGGTACTTGGAGGACGTTTTGTCAAGACTCCGAAATGAACGTGCGTTCGTTTGCGTTTCTGACGTCTGTGAGGAGAGCATCACCCGTCATGGGGGCGGATGGTTCAAGCGTAGAGTCTTTACGGTGTTCCTCTTGTCCCGTTACAATGTACGAGACACGGAAGACTACCACACGAAGATGAATCTTTGCCGTGAACTTTTCCGACAATTTCACAGTCGCTTTATTGTCGATGAACACCGCCTACAATCGGAACTGACTTATATGGCAGTGGATGAAATCCGCAGTCGTGAATTAGGAGGTCAGTTCCTCAATGGTTGCACCGGACTCTACTTCATGGTAGCACTTGATGAACCAACAGACCTTCAATACAATCAAGACGAATGGCAGTAAAGAAGACAGACTCCGTCAAGGAATACTCCAAAGGATGGTACGACAAAATGATACAGATTTGGCGCGACCGTATGGATATGCTAGGCATACATGATACGGGCGCCTTGCGTTCCTCTGTTGAGAAAGGCAAGTTCTCAATGGAGGAAGATGGTGGTGCCATGGCGTTCCACTATTTGGAGTATGGGATATATGTGGACTTAGGCACGGGTAATGGGTATTACCGTGGTAATCCAGGTGACCTGCACTTTTTAGATCCGACCTATCGGTTGGAACACAAGTTGGGTGCGCCACGAAAGCGCCGTCCTTGGTTCAATAAGTCTTGGTATATCTCGGTCATGGTATTAAAAGAAAAGCTCGCTGATGTTATCGGCGAGCAGTTTTCTGGATTATTTGATAATTTGGAGGGGAGAGAGAGAGGATGATTTTACTATTTTCCATAACTTTGTAAAAGAAAAACAAATGTATGAGTGATTAGCAAAAAGGACCTTCCTTTCTGAACCATATAGAATTATAACAATACCCTATATCATTGAGAAAATGTTACTGATATGCAAACAGATGAAATTTATATTTCTAAACTTCTAGCAAGGATAAATAACCTTGAAAAAAAGATTGAAGAATTTAAAGAATACGATAAGAAACGTTCGGAGTATTATAAAGAGTCCATGGTAAAACTCGGGCAACTAGAATCTTTTGTTGAAGAAGTTTGCGAGACAAACAATCTTGCATCAAAATTGAAGGTTTACAAAGATAAAATAAAAGGGTAATTATATATTACTTTACAGTAAATCTAAAATATCTGAATTTTAACAAAAACAAAAACTCCGACTCGGGTCGGAGAAATAATTTAGGATTTTTTTATTATATTTTTTACGGAAATATCCTCTAACATAAATTTTCTCT
>JAZTYI010000064.1:0-14672 GCA_045636885.1 Alloprevotella sp. | reverse complement strand
AATCTCTGCACTCGAAAGAGCGGATTTGAGAGACCTCATCACTAAGCCAAAGAACCCAATCATTCAAAACCAAAATATCAAAGAACTCACTTTATTTGATGATTTTTAATAACCGTACGAATTTATCGCATCAGTACTAATATATTATAATATATAATAACCTATTTTTTTACTATTTTTCAGGGACTGTACATATTAAAAATACTATCTGTAAAACTGTAAAACTGTAAAGGGGCACATTCTGATCACAAAATCTTGCACGCTTCACTTCATTCACCTCTCCGTTTTCGTTGTGACATGTCACGTGTCACGCTAAAAAAAATGCTGTACGAAACCGCCTTCTTTTCTTATTTTTCACCTGTATATACTAACATATAGTGTTCTTTTTTGAAAAAAGTTTTTAACGCACATAAGAGGCTAATATACAACGATTTGAGCAATCATTTTATTGCATTTTTACGATGCTAAATGACAATAAATGACAAACAGCTTTGCGGATGTTGTATCTTTGCATTTGAAATACTCCTAACGGACAATCGGCACACAAACATCAGTTCCTTTTCTCCCACTTCAACATTCGCCCTTCCCCTTTAAATGCTCCATCTCACTGATAAACCACAAAAAAAGCGGAGAGAACCTACACACACGAGGTTGTCTCCACTTTCAAAAATGACCTGTTGAAATAACACTACCGATATCAAAATGCACATCACGTACAAACACCATCAGCGGATACGCAAAGCATCGCCCACGCTGGGGGAATAATCTTCAGTCAATTCATTAATATCATAAAGCGTCTTCACCCTTAAGCCATACATCTGAGAAATTTGGTGTAGTGACTCGCCTGGATTAACTATATGCGTATGCCATTTCAATGATTTATCTGCCTTCTTGCGCTTCTTCTGGAGGTAGATTATATCGCCCGCCTTAGGCTGATGACGCTTGGGCACTTCATTATACTTGCGCAATTTACGCTTGCTTACCCCGAAAGTTTTGGCCAGACTTTCATAGGTGTCACCCTCTTGCGCAATGATGTAATACCGCTTATTACACTTCCGAATGGTGTAACGCCACATATCTGCATTGACATTTTCTGTGTCATAGCGATATAATTGGTAGCGCTCAATGATGGAGATGAGCGACTGGGCATAGCGTGGATTAGTAGCATACCCCGCCTTCTTTAAACCATGCGCCCACCCCTTATAATCATCCATCGGGAGGTCGAAAAGGAAGGCATAACGACTGCCAGACACAAGGAAACGAGAGTGATCTTCGTAAGACTCGCGCACGGATTTGTACTTACGGAAACGTTCATTGCGTTTGTCGTCATCATGCTTCACCGTGGGCCCGCTCCAGTTCATGCCTTTCTTAATGCCGAAGTGGTTGTTGGCCTTGCGTGCTAACACCCCTTGGCCAGCACCACTTTCAAGTAGTCCTTGCGCAAGGGTTATGCTGGCGGGAATTTTATACTTACGCATTTGCTCTACAGCCATATCTGCATACGTCTCAATATAATTATGATACGCTGATTGAGCTGATGTAGTAATCGCAAAGATAGAAGCGAGGATGAAACATAAAAACTTTCCCCTCAGTGCAACTAAGGAGAAAGTTTCTGTTAGATATGTTCGATAGTGTCGAGACATGATTTTATTACTTCACGTAATTCCAAATCTTAAGTTCCTTCACAACGCTCTTGAAATCGCCTGCCTTGCGGAGGGGGAACACAAGCGTGCGCTGGTAGTAAATCTTATCGCCATCCGTGTTGTAGAGTTCTACATTCTTCATGTTGGGGCATGAGATGTAGTTCGCCTTGCGATGGTCGTTAATCACGTAGAGAGGCTTCACACCGAGTTCTTCCTTCACTTGACCGTTAACGAGGAGGCGTGTCATTTTGTTGTTACCCTGAATGGTGAGTTCTACGGTTTGACCTTCGGGAATGCGATAATTGAATGTGTTGAGGTACCCATCGCGCTCGAAACCGAGTTTGCCTTCCTTGGGGTCTGAGAGGTAGAAGTTTGTGTGAGCAGATGAGAAGAGCTTAGTACCCTTCTCTTCCTTTACGCCTGCAACCTTGAAAGACACGGTATAGTCATAACCGATTTCTTCATAAGGAAGAGTTTCGCCAGCCCTTACTTCAGCTATTTCCGCCACGAGTGAATTCTTAGCGTCGCCCAAGCAACCTAACCAGTTTACACCAGGCGCTTCGCTCAAACCAGCGCTCTTTGCAGACCATTCAGCATAGGGAAGAGAAGTCTTGCTTGCCGCCCAACACTTCACGGCGAGTGTCTGAAGTGCGGGGAAGGTGCGATGATGCACGTCGTAAGTAGAAATACCATTGCCGTGGTGGTCGTTCCATACGGCAAACATACCGCCAAGGATAGCGGGGTCACCTTCTTCAAACTGCACTCCGCCGATGTTTGCGGGAGTCCAGTGGTCGTAGAGGTAGTGGCAATTGAGGTAGTCGTAATAATAACCAGCAGCAGGCACGATATAAACAAGTCCATCGGGGATAGAAACGAGTTTGTAACCCTGTTCCTTCATATCCTTGGGCTGAGCGTAGGGGTTGTGCCAAATGTTCATGATGACATTTTCACTCTTCACGGGAGTTTCGCCCTTAGCATGAGTCAACGCACCCCAAAGCATGGCTTGCTTGCCGTAGCTTTCAACGAACTTGATGTAGTGGTCAGTAAATTCGCGGAACTTTTCTACCACCTTCTTATCGCGGTTGCTGTATTCGTCAGTACCGATGTTTACCTTCTTACCGCGGAACACGGGATTTTCACCTTCAAGATATTCGCGGAAGACGCTATCGATGAAGGGATAGGTTTCGGGGTGGAACATATCGAGGTGGTCCATGCCGTAATCCTTACTACCGAGTTCGGGCTTGTAGTGTACGAATGCCAAGCAGTGAGCGGGCACGTCAATTTCGGGGATAACTTCAACATAGTTGTTTTCACCCAAAATCTGAAGGTCGATGAATTCCTGCTTTGTGTAGTGACCGTCCTTAGCGGTAAGTCCAGGGTGTTGAGTGCTTTCAAGACGGAAAGCCGAAGGAGTCTTATCCCAATCGTTACCGAAGAATTGGCGGAAACCATTGTCGTTGAGGTGCACCTGAAGGGCATTCAGCTTGTAATATGCCATTACCTTCACCAAGTCATTGAGGTAATCTATGGGCATAAACTTACGGGCTACGTCAATCATGAAACCGCGCAATTCATAAACGGGCACGTCAACGGTTTCACCCTTGGGGAGCGCCTTATTTTGC
This sequence comes from Alloprevotella sp., assembly GCA_045636885.1. Classification (GTDB taxonomy): domain Bacteria; phylum Bacteroidota; class Bacteroidia; order Bacteroidales; family Bacteroidaceae; genus Alloprevotella. The sequence continues at coordinate 11,407 of JAZTYI010000064.1, read as the reverse complement.
TCAGAAAGTTGGAGCAATGTACGTGTTGCCCAGAAAGCCCCCTGAGTTGTAGCGGCGGTTACAGTAACATGTTTGCCGATATTAAGGCGGTAACCTTCCTTACCTAATGTGGAATCTTTCTTCTTCAACACGAATTGGATGTCACCAGCCTTAGGACTTCCCTTCTTCACGATGAGTGCTTTACCGAACATTTGCTCATAATCAGCAGCAAAAGCCTTTGCTACACGCATGAGTTCCTTGTCGCTACCACTCACACAAACCGTGCCTGAAAGCGTTAAATCCCCCTCAGCACCCGTCCATGTTTGCAATTCGGGAATCACGAAGGGTTTTTCGTTCACTTGAGAAAATAAAGTAGATGTTGTTAACATGAAACATGCTCCCAACAACACGATTTTACTAAATAACTTTTTCATGTTTATGTATAAAGTAAGACTTAAATTATCTAGCACAAAATTAGTTATTTATTCTTTAACAAGCAATAATTATTTTTATTTTCCAAAAATTATAACTAAATTTGCATCATTGTTTGTTCTCCAATAATTTTATGAGGGCATTTCTTCATAAATATAATTTGTGTTTACTTTTAGTCAATTTACATTATGACAACCTATACTAAGGAACAATTAATGCTTGTTTCCATTGAAGTCCTTCAAGCGCTTGCAATACAATTTGACACACCCCACAAGGATTCTACTGATATTGAAGTGTTGGTATCCGACATTTTGGACGCACAAGAAAAATTCAGGACGGGCGAAGTGTCCATCCCCCCTATAAAAAGAAAAAGAGGACGCCCTTCAAAAGCTGAGATTGAAGCGAGAAAGGCTACAGAAGCGATGCTGAAGGATTTTCAAGAAGTTAGTTTGGACGCTCCCCAAGATATTCTGACTACAAGTAATGAAGAACTTACACTAACGAGTGAAGATGACCAACATGAGGTAAACACTCACGAAATCTATTTGACATCATCTAAGCGTATTGATGACGATTTCATCATCACAAAAGATTTACCCGAGTTGAAAACCGAGACAGATGTTGACATTGAAACTTCTGAAAACGAAATATTTGAAGAAAATATCACTGAGGATCTTTGCGTTGAGAACACCGTCATTGATACATCAAACAATGTTGCTACTACAGAGAATGTACCTGAAGTTATATTGCTTGAGGGCGGAGGGGTGTTAGAATTGACAAAAGAAGGATATGGTTTCCTACGCTCCGCTGATTACAATTACCTTTCTTCCCCTGACGATATTTACGTATCTCCCATGATATTGCGACAGTATGGTTTAAAACCAGGTGACGTGATTATGGGTAAAATTCGTGTACCTCGCGAGGATGACAAATTTTTCGTACTTAGTAGCATTGACACCATCAATGGTCTTCAACCTTTAGAGGTTAGGAATCGAGTGGCTTTTGAGCATTTAACTCCTCTTTTTCCAGATGAGAAATTCAATTTATGTTCAGGCACAAAAGATAGTTTATCTCGTCGCGTAGTAGATATTTTTGCTCCCATTGGTAAAGGACAACGTGCACTTATTGTTGCACCGCCTAAGACGGGTAAGACCATGCTCATGAAGGAAATAGCGAATGCTATAGCTGAAAAACACCCTGAGACCTACCTCATGATGCTACTTATCGACGAACGCCCAGAAGAAGTTACTGATATGAAACGTACTGTGCGTGCTGAGGTTATTGCGTCAACCTTCGACGCCCCAGCCTCCAATCACGTTAAAATCGCAGGAATCGTGCTTGAAAAGGCTAAACGAATGGTTGAGTGCGGCCACGACGTCGTCATTTTTCTTGATTCCATCACACGACTTGCCCGTGCCTACAACACAGAAGCACCTGCTTCAGGTAAGATTCTCTCCGGTGGTGTGGATGCCAACTCGCTTCAACGCCCCAAACGCTTTTTCGGGGCAGCAAGAAATATCGAAGGAGGTGGTTCGCTAACTATAATTGCAACGGCTCTCATCGAAACTGGTTCACGCATGGACGAAGTTATTTTTGAAGAATTTAAGGGTACCGGCAACATGGAACTTCAACTTGACCGCCAATTGGCAAATAAGAGAATATTTCCTGCCGTCAATGTTATTGCCTCAAGCACACGAAGAGATGACCTTCTATTGTCGCCCACAACTTGTAACCGCATGTGGATCTTCCGAAATTATCTTTCACAACTTAACACAGTTGAGGCCATGCAGGAAGTCATTAAACGTATGGACAACACACTCCATAATGAAGAAATGCTCATGACAATGGATAGATAATCAACCAATATTTTAACAATCACTTATTTTACCAATGAAAACCATAGAATTACTTGCTCCTGCCAAAAACCTTGCAACAGGTTTAGAAGCAATTAAGCATGGAGCGGATGCCATTTATATAGGGGGACCAAGTTTTGGAGCACGCTCTGCTGCAGGTAATTCTGTGGAAGACATTCAAACCCTCTGTAACTACGCACATTTTTATGGCGTAAGGGTGTACGTCACACTTAACACCATTCTTTACGATGAGGAACTCACAGAAGCACAGCGCCTTATTCACCAACTCTATAAAGCAGGGGTCGATGCTTTGATTGTGCAGGATCTTGCATTGTGTCGTCTCTCCCTTCCTCCTATCGAACTCCACGCCTCTACCCAACTTGACATAACCTCTCGCGAAAAGGCACAACTCCTTGAGCAAGCTGGATTCAAGCAAATTGTGCTAGCACGAGAACTTTCACTTGATCAGATTAGACAGATACACAACACAACAAATGTCACATTAGAAGCATTCATCCACGGGGCGCTTTGCGTAAGTTACAGTGGTAGATGTTATGCATCTGAATACTGCTTCAAGCGCTCTGCTAATCGCGGTCAATGCGCACAATTTTGTCGTCTACCCTTCACACTCAAAGATGCAGAAGGACGTATCATTCGTAAGAACAAGCACTTACTTTCTCTACGTGACATGAACCGCTCAGCTTCACTGGAAGCGATGATCGACGCTGGCATTAGTTCGTTCAAAATTGAAGGTCGTCTGAAGGATATAAGCTATGTCAAAAACGTTACCGCCTTCTACCGCACCCTCATTGATAACATCATATCTAAACATCCTGAGCGATTACGACGCGCTTCTTACGGAGCAACGCAATTACAATTCACCCCACAACTCAACAAAAGTTTCAACCGTAAATTCACGGAATATTTCATCAACGGTCATCGATGTGAAGAAGCTAACATTGACACTCCTAAATCCATGGGTGAAAGAATAGGACGGATTACTCGCTTAGAGGGCAATAGACTCGAAGTGGTGTTACGAGAGAACATCAAACTACAGGCTGGTGACGGACTGTGTTTTATTGATTACGAAGGGAATCTTCATGGTTTCCGAGCGAACACGATCATAGCGACTCCTAAACATAATACTTTTATAGTTACACTCTTTGGCACACAACAATTCACCATCCTTCCCAAACACACCATTGCGCTCTACCGCAACAACGACCAAGAGTTTGAAAAAATCCTATCAAGAGAAAGCGCCACTCGAAAGTTACTCCTCGAACTCACCCTCAACGAAACTCCTGATGGATTCTCTCTAACTGGCATTGATGAAATGGGGCGAACTTCCACATTGGAAATTCCATTATCTCACCAAACTGCGATTACTCCCCAGCGAGAAAACATTCTTCGCCAACTCCTCAAGGTAGGAGATAGTCCGTACATCATTGAGAATATCGAAATTGAGTTTACCAACGATTGGTTTATTCCATCCTCCGTGCTTTCCAACATGCGCAGAGATGTGATTAAGCAAATGCTTACAGTTTCACCCTTACCTCAGAATTTCAATATTACAAAACCTCAAAAGATCACTGCACATATCCCCCCAAAGCACCTTGATTACACTGCAAATATAGCTAACGCTGAAGCAAAGAATTTCTACACAAACTTGGGGGTATTGACGTGTGACAAGGCTTTTGAATTGGAACAACCCAAAGGTCAAAAAGTCATCATGTTCTGCAAATATTGCATACGGCATGAATTAGGCATTTGCAAGAAAATAGTCAATCCAACCCAACACTATAAAGAACCTCTAACACTCCATAGTGCTGATGGAAAGCAATTCGAATTATCGTTCAATTGTAAAGATTGCGAAATGACAATATTAACAAAGGAGTAGTAGAAAATGAAAAGTGGAGATAATCCTTAATTGGGTTACCTCCACTTTTATGTTATACGATACGACTCACTTTTCCAATTTGGCAAGCAACAATTCAAATTGTGGAATCACAATTGTTTTTCTCCCTAAACGAACTAACCCTTCACGCTGTAAGTCGTTAAGGCATTTACTCACTGACAGACGAGAGGTTGAGAGGCATTGTGCAAGGTGATTCATACCAATGTAAAACGTTTTACTACCTGTAGGAGAAATTAAATATTTAGATAGAAACAAGATCATTGTTTCTGAAAGTGATAACTGACGATTAAGAAAATGTGTTTCTACATGTAAATGATCAGCATGACAACTCAAATAACAGAGAAACGAAAGTCGAAAAGTGTAAAAATCCATAAGATGGCCTACAACCTCTGATTTAGAAATATTAAGAAGTTGTGCATCGACTGTAGCCTGGAGAGTATGACGCCAGGTCAATGACTTACCAAAAAGACATTCGGGTTCAAAGATGAAAGGAGCATCAAGGATTTCGGTTACACGAAATGCGTCTGACACAGATTGTGTAAGTTGAAACGTACCACTTAGCGCATAAATCAATTGTGAAGCCGACTTTCCTTGCTCTGTAATAAGTTCGCCAGTTTCAACCGAAACAAAGTTGAACCTCGCACGTTCAATCATTCTTAAAAGGTCGTCACGACTAATACCCTGAAATAAGGGTAACGACTGAATACGGGTAAAAACACTTTCTTGCATATCAGATGTATCATAATCAGATGACAACGGAGTTAATCAATGGTAGAATAATGCTTAAGAGTGTCACCCTCCTGATATATAAAAAATACCCTTAATTCGGGATGCGCGTCAAGCACTTGCTTTGCTTCATCTAGTCCGAGAACCATAAACGCTGTCGCATAAGCATCAGCCATAGCACATGTGGGTGCAATAACAGTAGCAGAAAGAAGTGAATGTATTACAGGTGACGCCGTGCGTGGATCAATAGTATGAGATACACGTTGCCCAACCTCATTTACATAATAATTGCGGTAATTTCCACTCGTAGCCATAGCTGCATTTTGAAGATGGACCACCTCCTGCACAGATGCTTCTAAAGATGTAGGTTTCTGAATACCAATACGCCAGTCAGTTCCCTTCTCATTTAGCCCTCTAACGACAACTTCCCCGCCTATTTCAACCATATAGTTAGATACTCCATTTGCACTGAGCATCTCGGCAACACAATCTACAGCAAATCCCTTTGCTATGGCGCCAAAGTCTAAGTTAATGCGCGAGTCAGTGCGTGTGAGTAAAGTGTCGCCTTCAAGCGCTACATTTTTGTAACCCACCAGAGCAACAATGCTATCCAACTCTTGTGGGTTGAGAGACATTCGACGCTTAGGACCAAACCCCCAGGCATTTACAGCTGGAGCAACTGTAGGGTCAAACGCACCATTGGTGACCTCTGACACGGTTTGTGCTAAACGAAATACCTTGCAAAAAAGACTATCTACTCTATTGCTCTTTCCACTATTAATGCGCGCCAAAGTGCTCTTTTCATTAAACATTGACAATGAATGATCAACTCTGTGAAGCACTGAATCAATGTGCGCATCAAGTTCAGTAGAATACGCATATACAACCTTATACTGTGTACCAAAAATGCGTCCCTCAGTCGTACGATACTGGCTAGCAACAGCTGGTTGATGGTTGCGAAGAATGATAAACGTACCAACCAACAAAAAGAGGAAAAACAAGACTTTAAGATATTTCATACGTTACAACTCAAATATGATATTAAAGTTTGCACCAAATATTCCATTTTTATTTCTACCATAACCAGGGACATACCATGGTTTGCCAATAGTTCCCGACCTTCCTGAAATCCCAAACTTATACCGCAACGACCATCCTAATTGGATGAAGGAGCATATGCGTGACTCTATACCAAAAAGCAGTTCTGCCCACTTTTTATTGCCTCTAATGCCTTTTACTTGATAAGGAACTGACGTGCCCCAGACGGGATCATAAATATCAGGTGCAACTACATCATACTCAAACGAAGTGAAACCAAACCTTGCACCACCAAAGATACGATTACCGCTTAATTTGTTTTTAGAAAAGTTCATATCCATCCCAATGCGGAAATAGGGTGCTTTAGTATAGTAGTTTACACCAGAGGTCTCATCAGTATGATTGCAGTCTGAATATCCTATTTCAAGGATAGGAAAATACGTTTCAAGCAGGTTTACTCTACACATCGCTTCTATATATCCGCTTGATGATGCCAAGCGCGTTATTGGTCCTACAACATCAACCCCAACTGCAACTCCACTAAAAAATCGCGGTTGTGTTCCCTCCTCTAGTGCGCGACGCGCCTCCTCACGAGAGGAGTAGAGTTGGGTTTCTGTTTTTTCTGCTATCGTATCAGCTAATATGCATCTAGGAGTTGCTACTGTCGGAATGAGAAAGCAGACGTTAAGGAGCAACACGCAAATAAATCTGTACATTTTCAACATCATAATAATCTACTAAACCACGAACTATGGCAACACTATCTATACATACCGGAGTTAGACTTTCTTTTGAATTATTGTAACCTACATTTGTAAGATTGAAAAATATCGTAGCAGGACATTCGACCGACTCAAAGTGTGGATTATTTGTATGACTAACAAAAAGTGTGTCAACAACTTCAGCGCCCCAATCATCAGTAAAATGCAACAACATCGTATCGCACACACCACCTAACTTTAAGGGAAGCACAAAGTTCTGAATATTCTGGGCAGCGTTGAGCAACACGGTATCCTTACCTGAAGGTTTAATCGTTAGCGTCTGCTGAAGTGCCAATTCTGCTTTCGTATCAGCATCATAAAGTCCACAAGTCATAACAACCACGCTATCAAGCGGACATTCTACTTCTGTGCACGAAGGAAAACTCAAGCATAATAATACGCTAAATAAACACAACAATTTTCGCATCATAATGTTCTTTCAATCTGATAATTATTTCTACTCATCGCATTACGACTAATAAGTTCTCCTAGGAAACCTGCTAGGAATAATTGAGTACCAAGAATCATCATTGTCAAGGCAATGTAGAAGTAAGGAGAATCCGTTACGAGCGGAGCGGGAGTATGATTACAAAGGGCGATAATTTTAGTGCCACCTACAACTATACACGCCAAGAAACCGAAGAAGAACATCAGCGTACCTATGAAACCAAATACATGCATTGGTTTCAATCCGAAACTATTTAGGAACCAAAGTGAAAGCAGGTCAAGATAACCATTCACAAAGCGATTAAGACCACCAAACTTTGTCGAACCAAATTTACGCGCTTGGTGCTGAACAACCTTTTCGCCAATCTTGTCAAACCCTGCATTCTTTGCCAAATAAGGGATGTAGCGGTGCATTTCTCCATACACCTCGATATTCTTTACCACCTCCTTGCGATACGCTTTGAGTCCGCAATTAAAGTCATGCAAGTTTTTGATACCGCTAACCTTACGCGCCGTAGCATTAAAGAGTTTCGTAGGAATCGTCTTCGAAAGGGGGTCATAACGCTTTTGCTTATATCCACTTACAAGGTCATAACCATCTTCCTTGATCATGCGATAGAGTTCAGGTATCTCATCGGGCGAATCTTGAAGATCTGCATCCATTGTGATAACCACATCCCCCTGCGCCTTTTCAAATCCGCAGAAAAGGGCGGGCGATTTACCGTAATTACGACGGAATTTGATTCCACGAACATGCTCAGGGTCTGTAGCTGAAAGTCCTTCAATAACATCCCAACTCTTGTCGGTAGAACCATCACTTACGAAAATAACCTCATACGAGAACTTATTTTCATTCATCACACGCGTAATCCAGGCATAGAGTTCGGGCAAACTTTCGTCCTCATTATAGAGAGGAACAACTACTGAAATATCAAGACTTATATTCATATATATCAAATTATAAAAGAATTACATTATGTTCCATTTATCATTTCTTTAATCGCTTTAGGGCGATTGCGATAAAGAGTGACAGAATGGGTGAAACCATTAAATTACCATAGAAAATCATCATGGCGTAGGTTGCCGGAGATACACATCTCAACCCATTGATCATTTCTTCTAAAGACATACCCTGCAATGCAGTAGTTAATTGCATCAGTACGTCTTCTTGCTCAATCAACTCCTTTACCTCTGGGCGACTAAAGTATGCTACATACGAATCAAACAAGTACCCTCCATCAAAATACGTGAGGTAGATATACACCCCAATGGCTACCCATGTTGAGGCATACACTGTGGTCAAAATCGTGTGCAAAAATCCCTGGGTGATGGTAAACACTCCCGTTGGTGCTATAGTCGTGCGAAATTTCTTAGTTAACAAATACAGCAATATCGGCGTAAAAAGCATCATAAAGAGATGTACCATTGAGAGCAGGGAATACGTAAAACTACCGATAAATGCCCCCTGCGCCAACAGCACCCAAACGCCAAGTATCAAACCATTTTGCATGGCAAAGGCATTTATTTGCGCAAACGGTTTTTGCATTACTTCCATAATTAAGAACTGAAGATTGAGGTATATCTCTGCAAAGATAAGTTTTTTTAACGAACTACTGAAAATATCCGAACAAAACTCTCTTCAAGCAAGTAAATAACTAATTTTGCAGAAATTTAGTTTCTCGACAGAAGAGCATAAGTACAGCAGTTGTATAACAACAAATAAAAAACCTGTTCTTTTCTCTTTCATTCCAAAATAACGTTTGACCCTTTTAGTCCTTATGAACGTTCAGAAAATCACCTCACTCTCCCACCCCGACCTCGCACTCTTCACCTCGCTCACAGAGTCACAACTGCGCAACCGTTTAGAACCCGAAAAGGGCGTATTCATCGCGGAAAGTCCGAAGGTCATCCGCGTAGCATTAGATGCGGGTTGCACCCCTCTTGCCCTGCTCTGCGAAGAGCGGCATATCACGGGCGACGCTGCCGACATTATTGAGCGATGCCCCGACGTGCCTGTCTATACAGGCAGTCGAGACATGCTTGCATCGCTTACGGGTTATACGCTCACGCGTGGTGTACTTTGTGCCATGCGTCGCCCTACTGCGCCCACCGTTGAAGAGATTTGCAAGGATGCGCAACGCATTGTGGTCATTGACGGCGTGGTAGATACTACAAACATTGGTGCCATCTTTCGCTCAGCTGCCGCCCTTGGCATAGATGCCGTATTGCTCACCCCCTCCAGTTGCGACCCTCTCAACCGCCGTGCCGTGCGTGTCTCTATGGGTTCCGTATTCCTCGTACCCTGGACGTGGTTGCCCTCAGCCTTCCAAGACACACTCAACCAGTTGGGATTTAAAACGGCAGCTATGGCCTTGCGCGACAACTCAGTATCCATTGACGACCCCATCCTGCGAGCGCAAGAAAAACTCGCGTTCATCATGGGCACGGAGGGCGACGGGCTTGACAACGAGGTGATTGAGCGTGCCGATTTTGTCGTGCGCATTCCCATGTCTCACAACGTAGACTCCCTCAATGTTGCCGCCGCTTCCGCCGTTGCATTTTGGGAACTCAGAAAGCGTTAATATTTAACAATTGTATTGTTGAGGCAAATCAAATAGTTAGAATCATATAAAAATCCAGGAGATAACGATCTCCCGGATATCCCCATAATATATTTTTTTATCTATATTTATCTTATAGTTTATATAGTACCGAATTGGCACAATCCAAAATGAGATAAAAATAACAGGAAAGAAGTTCCTTTGAGGGAGCTAAGTAAGCAGACCGTTTTTTCTATGGATTCATAATCCATTATATAGTATGGTCCTGCGTGTCTGTAGAATGAAAATTGACCGTTGGAGGCCGTATAGAAGCTTACTTATTTCCAGAGACCGCAGACTTAGCTTTGTTTAACCTCAAAAGTACTTCCAAATGACAAGTGCAAAGAAAGCAAAAAAAATTCACACTAAAACGGGTGTGGAGTTGAAAATTGTAAATCCGAATGCAGCTGGTATTGATATTGCAGACACAGAAATGCAAGTTTGTGTGCCAGCAGATCGTGATGGAGAGAACAATCGTAGATTCGGTAGTTTTACCTGTGACCTTAAACTGATCAGCGAATGGCTGCAAGCTTGTGGAATTACGACCGTTGCTATGGAAGCAACGGGAATATATTGGATTCCTTTGTACTTTAAACTGGAGGAAGATGGATTTGATGTACTATTGGTTAATGCTCGTGATGTAAAGAATATCTCTGAGAAGAAGACTGACGAGGCGGATGCAGAATGGTTGATGCTGCTTCATAGTTATGGTCTTCTTAAGCCGAGTTTTCAACCTGAAAATTCAGCTCGACAAGTTCGCAACCTTTGCCGTCATCGCAACAACCTACTTCGTGCTGCTGCCAAGGAAGTACAACATATGCAGAAGGCTATGGAGCAGATGAACATAAAACTAACAAACGTCCTAAGAGATATAGTCGGCAAGTCGGGTAAGGCAATTATATCAGCTATATTGTCAGGCAATCACGATTCAGAATCTTTGGCTCAACTAGCAGACAGAAGATGCAAACGTAGCAAAGCAGAAATTGCTCTGTCGTTGGAAGGTACTTGGGATGCTGATCATCTATTTGAACTTAAACAATCGTATGAACTGTATGAATTCTATCAGAAGAAGGTTGAAGAATGTGATTGGGAGATAGAAAAACTGCTCAAGCAATTTACTGCTAAGATAGAAGTAAGCAAGACTAAACTTGTTAGATGCAACAAAAAGATATGCAAGAAAAATACAATAGGTTTTGATGTTGAGTCTTACGCTTATGGCATTTGGGGGGTGAATGTAATGCAGATACCAGGAATGAGTGCGAATTCCGTTCTGCAATTAATAGGCGAACTTGGTAGCGACTTTATTGAAAAGTTTGAGACTCCTGCTAAGTTCTGCAAATGGTGCAACATAGTACCGAACAATCGGATATCGGGAGGCAAACTGATATCTAGCAGAGTCCCTAAACGGAAGAATCCTGTTGGTCAAGTCTTTCGAATGTGTGCAAATGCCACACGCGATATGAAAAATTCTATGGGTTTCTACTTTCGTAGATTGAAATCCAGAGGAGGACATATGTCTGCGATTGTTGCAACTGCTCACAAGATGGCGGAAATCTTTTATATCATGGTCAAGAATAAGGTGGCTTATGATGAAAATAAGGTCGGCCTAAGTGAAGAAGAACTCCTCAAAAGAAAGATAGAACGTGCACAAAAGAC
>JAZTYI010000063.1:0-23834 GCA_045636885.1 Alloprevotella sp. | reverse complement strand
TTCAGTCTAGATTCCCGCTCGCTTTTTTATTCGATTTTTAGGGGGGGGGATAGGGATATTTTTGCCGATAGGGAAGCAACACTTGTGGCATCTACTTTTCCATGAGTCTACGGGCAAAATCCTCGATGAAATCGACAGTTTTTGCAACGCCGAGGATGGAGGAGTTTAGGCAAAGATCGTAAGTTTTAGCTTCGCCCCAGCGTGAAGAGGCATAGAAGTTGTAGTAGGTTTCACGTGAACTGTCACCATTATCCATAAGGCGCTTTGCCGCCTTCTTATCCACATTACATTGATGCATGATGCGCGCAATTCTATCCGCCTCATCTGCAGAAATAAAAATGTTGAGGCAGTTGGGATAGTCGCGCAAGACATAATCAGCACAGCGCCCGATGAAGACGCCACCGTTCAACTTTGCTGCAGCCTTGCGAATCGCCTCCGCTTGGATGCGGAAGAGGGATTCGTCGGAAAGTTGGTTTTGGTAGAAACCCGTAGTGTGTCCAATCACGGGAACCACCGATTCGAAGAGCGACTGGAAGAATCCCTTGTGTTCATCACTGCGCTCAAAGATCTCCGTGCAGAAACCGCTTTCGCGCGCAGCAATATCAAGCAATTCTTTGTCGTAATAGTCCATGCCAAAGCGACGGGCAAGTTCTTTACCTATTTCACGACCGCCACTACCCAGTTGACGACCAATATTGATAATCAAGGGGGTGGATTTTAATTCAGAGAATGATATATTTTCAACGGGCGTACCGTCGGAGTTGAAGAAGTTGTGCATGGAATATGAATATTTAAGGACTGCAGATTTGTATTAGATATAAAATTACCTGATTATAAAGTTTTTCTTGTTATGCAAGAAGGGGGAATAGCCCCAAAGGGGCTTTAATCTATCAGCCCAGGGCAACGCCCTGGGTAGGCGTGCAAACGAGGTGCGCCCCATCGGGGCAAAAGCAAAAGTCATCAATCACTCATAACGTATTTTTCATCATACTCAACATTATACAATTTAAGAAAAGCAAGATACTCGTCTTGAAAAGTTCGTATAGCATGATGTTCCCTTTGATTCTTGACATACGCAATGGTTTTATCCAAACCAGATTGACTAACCGAAAAAACAGCGTAACCACTTTGCCAAGCAAAATGCTTATAATGTGGAGACAACGTTTTTATCCATCTACTGCTATTGCGTTTAATTTCCTCTACAAGCCTTGCTACTGTTTGCTCTCTCCCCAACTGACACACGATATGAATATGATCTTCCACACCGCCAACTCTATGAACTTGACATCCTGCAATATTTATTAGTTTTCCAATATAGCAATGTACATCATCAAGGTTCGAGTCCAAAATCAGAGGACTTGTTGTTTTTACATGGAAGACCAAGTGTAAATATATCTTGCATAAAGATTGTGCCATAACCATCTATTTTGCTTTTGCCCCGATGGGGCGTGAATACACTCGCAACGCTACCCAGGGCGTTGCCCTGGGCTAATGGATTTAACCCCTTCGGGGTATCTCGCCCCCACACGATACAATTCCGAGAACAGTTAGTGGAAACTCACCATCAATTATTTACGGATTGTAGCAACTTAAACGCCTTCATCTGCACCCAAAGCATGATGACAGAGACGATGGTGGCGAGGGCATCGGAAAGGGGCATAGCGTACCACACACCATCGACCTTATTGTCCATAAACATAGGAAGGATCAGGATGGCGGGGAGGAGGAAGAGCATTTGGCGCGTGAGCGATAGGAAGATACTCTTGCCGGCGTAACCGATACTTTGGAAAAAGGCGGTAGAAACGATTTGGAACCCAATGAGGGGGAAGCACATTACCTGGATGCGCAAACCGTGAGCCGCCGCCGCGATGAGTTCGGGGGAGTCTTCTGCAAAGGGAGTGACACAAAACTCGGAGAAGAAGGTGCCAATCACAAAACCCGTCGTAGTAATACCCGTCGCTACGATGATGGAAAGTTTCAACACCCTCATGATGCGGTCAAACTTGCGTGCACCGAAGTTATACCCAGCAATGGGTTGCATTCCCTGGTTCAAACCAATCACCACCATGACCACAAAGAGCGCCAAGCGGTTGACTACGCCAAAGGCGCCTACCGCAATATCGCCACCATAAGTAGTCATGGAGCGCGTTACGAAGATGGCCACCGTGCAAGCACAGAGGTTTATCAGGAAGTTGGGTGCACCAATAGTCAACGACTCCTTCAAGATTTTCTTCTTCAAGCGAATACGCTTCGGCTCCAAGCGAATCGGTGAGTCGGGAGAGGTGAAGAGGTGCATTTCCCACACGAGCATAATCACCTGTGCCAAAATCGTTGCAGCCCCTGCGCCCATAATGCCCCACTTGAACACAAAGATAAACAGCGGTGCGAAGAGACAGTTCAAGAAGACGGTTCCAAACGTAGCGTACATCGCCTGCTTCGGGCGGTTGGTAGAACGGAGCAACGAGTTGAGTCCCAAGTAAAGGTGGGTCACGATATTCCCCGAAAGTATGACAGTCATGAAGTCGCGCGCCGGACCAATTGTATAATCACTCGCTCCAAAAAAGCGCAGGACGGGGTCGATAACCATCAAGAGCAGGAGTCCCAGCGAAATCCCCATGATGAGGTTCATAATCACTACGTTGCCCAATATATCACGTGCCGTTTCGTAGTCCTTCTGTCCCAATTTCACAGACATCAGTGTAGAACCACCCACCCCAACCATTGCACCAAAGGCGGCAGTAAGCGACATAATAGGTCCCGTCAGAGCAAGCCCCATAATGGCCTCTTCACCGACACCTTGACCGATAAAGATGGCGTCGATGATGTGGTAGAGCGACGAGGCCGTCATGGCGATAATCGCGGGGATGGCATACTGCATAAGCAGACGCCCTACGGGGCGCTCGCCGAGTTCTAAAAATTTGTTTTCGTCTTGCATTTCAAAGGGGGTTGACATTTGGAATTATGAGTAACATAACGGGTCAACCCACTGCAAAGTTAAAAACTATTGTTGCATGACTCACACGTCATTCACTTATTTTTTATTTTAGTCAAAAAAAATATCTTTCTCACCCCTCAGCAATTAACTAAAAAGAGTTAATTTTACACTCCAAATGAAAGAGCCTAAAAAAATAGATTGTTATCACGTTCCCGTGATGCTTTCCGAATGCCTGGACGCCATGAATTTGCGCCCCGATGGCACATACGTAGACGTCACCTTTGGCGGTGGCGGACACAGCAAGGAAATCCTCAAGCACTTGTCCGAGGAGGGTCACCTTTTTGGTTTTGACCAAGACGCCGATGCTGAGCAAAACATCCCTGCCGACAATGAGCGTTTCACCTTCGTTAGAAGCAATTTCCGCTACCTCAAAAACTGGATGCGCTACTACGACGTAGAGGGTGTTGATGCCCTTTTGGCAGACCTCGGCGTGAGCAGCCATCACTTTGATGCCGAAGAACGCGGTTTCTCCTTCCGCTTTGACGCCCCACTCGACATGCGCATGAATGGGCGCGGCGGGATGACGGCGGCCGATGTGGTCAACAAGTATTCCGAAGAGCAGTTGGCAAACATCTTCTTCCTCTTTGGCGAATTGAAAAATGCGCGCAAGTTGGCCAATGTCATTGTGAAGGCACGCAGTCAGCAAACGATCGTCATGATTCAAGACCTGCTGGACATTGTGAAACCCCTCATGGGACGCGACCGCGAGAAGAAGGATTTGGCAAAAGTGTTTCAAGCCCTCCGTATAGAAGTCAATCACGAAATGGATGCCCTTCAGGAAATGCTGGAAGGCGCATTGAAGGTGTTGAAACCTGGAGGCAGATTGGTGGTCATGACCTACCATTCCCTTGAAGACCGCATGGTAAAGAACTTCATGCGCAGCGGAAACATCGAGGGCAAGGTGGAGCAAGACTTCTTCGGAAACCGCACCGCCCCCATCCGCCCCTTGAGCAACAAGGTCATCATTCCCTCGGCAGAAGAGCAGGAGCAGAATCCCCGAAGTCGCAGTGCAAAGTTGAGGGTGGCAGAGAAGATATAAGTCAACGGACAACGGTAAAGCTGCGCTGACAACGGACAACAGACAACAGACAACGGACAGCGTTGAGAGTGGAGAGTGGAGAGATATAACGGACGAACTATCCGCAAGGTTGTTGTACGCTGTCAGTTGTATGCTACAAACCACTCACTCATAGTTCCACACTACTCATGGTTTAACACACCGCACGAATCTTTTATCTTTACTCTTTTATCTTTACGCTACCCCATCGTCTCGTCTACTCCTACCTAAAAACTCGTCTACTAAAAAATGAAAGACAAGATTATTATCCCTCCTCAAGAGGTGAACGAAGAAATAGAACGGACTACGCTTCAAGAAGAGGTGGAGGTCAAGAAGCAAGACAAGGAAAAACTGTTTAACGAACTCACCGGCAGCGATGACGTTTCGTTGGCAGCCATCCTTGCAGGCGACATTCTGGCGGGAAGGTGGTTCCGTCAGAATTTCCTTTATATACTCTTTGTTACAATGCTTACTGTGGCATACGTCAGCAACCGCTACTTCTGTCAGCAGGAGCAAATCGAAACCAAGCAACTCAATGAGCAGTTGATGGACATCCGTTACAAGTTGCTCACCACCTCCAGCGAACTGCGCAAGAACTCACGCGCCAGCATCATTGAGCAACATTTAAAAGACTCTACTTTAAGAGCAGGTACCACCCCAAATTTCAAACTAATCAGAGATGGAATTCCCGAAAGATAAAATAAAAGGACGCTACACCTTCATCAAATGGATGTTTGTAGTAATTGGCCTTGCAATCTTGATTAAGGCCTTCTACACCATGACCGTCAAGAGTGAATACTGGAGAGAGGTGGCCAAGCAGCGCGAGCGTGTAAACCTCGAACTCAAACCCATGCGTGGCAATCTCCTGGCGTGTAATGGCGAAGTGCTCGCGGCCTCCATTCCCGAGTTTTTGATGTATATGGATTTCGGAACTTGGGAGAAGGATAGCGCACGTGCTGCCAAGGACTTGGAGAAACGTGACTCGCTTTTCTTGAAAAATCTCGACACCATCTGCAACGGGATGGCCTACATATTCCCAGATGTGGATGCCGAACGCGCTCGCGAACACCTGCTCAACGGACAGAAGCGCCGCTCACACAGTTGGCCCCTTTACACGGCAGCTGTGTTAAAACCCGAGGCGGCCAAGAAGCGCAAGAATAAGAAGCGCAATCAGCGTGTAACTTATGTGCAGTATCAGGACATGAAGGCGCTTCCTTTCTTGAATCGCCCCACGGGTATAAGTGGTTTCTACGTTGACACCATCCCCGTGCGCAAGAATCCTTTTGGTGCTTTAGCACGTCGCACGGTGGGTCGCTTCGACAGTTGTGCACGCTACGGTCTTGAACTTTCCTGCGACTCGCTCTTGGCGGGTAAGTCGGGCAGTTATCACACCCAGAAGTTGATGAAACACCTGGTGCGCGTGGTGGATGTCCCTGCTGTAGATGGATACGACGTGATGACCACTATCGACGTAGACATACAGGATATCTGTGAAAGAGAATTGCGCGAACAGTTGGACTACTTGGTAAAAAACAGCAACGGGCAGACGCAGGAGGGTGTTGTCATCGTGTTAGAAACCGCCACGGGTGACATCAAGGCGATGACCAGTCTCTCCCGCAATCCCGACAATAGTTTTTCTGAAAACCAACCCCTTGCCGTAGGGAATATGTACGAACCTGGGTCGGTGTTCAAACCCATGTCGTTCCTCGTGGCTATGGATGATGGAAAGATGGATTTGAACAGTAAGGTGGATGTGGGGAACGGTGTGCGCCAGATGTATCGCCGATTCATGCGCGACCACAACTGGCGTCGCGGACATGGATATGGACTCATCCATACCGCGGAGATTATTAAGTATTCCTCTAACATCGGTGTGAGTGTCATTATCGACAATGCCTACAATAGTGACCCCGCTCAGTTTGTGGACGGTCTGTATCGCCTTGGCGTCGCTGAAGACTTAAAGATTCCGCTCGACCATTACCACAAACCCTACATCCGTCGCCCGACCAAGGAGAATTGGTCAAAGACGGCGCTTCCCTGGATGAGTATTGGTTACGAAACGCAGGTTCCCCCGATTTCTACGGTAAACTTCTACGCTGGCGTTGCCAATAACGGTAAACTTTTCCGTCCGCGCTTGGTAAAGGCACTCTTGCGCGACGGAAAGATTGTGAAGGAATTTCCCAATGAAGTGTTGCGCGAACAGATGGCGCGCCCCGAGGCTATCAAGATGATTCAGCACTGCCTCTACGAAGTGGTACACACCGGTCTGGGCAGACATGCCGGTTCAAAGATGTTTGATGTATCGGGCAAGACGGGTACTGCGCAGATTTGGACACGTGCCGGTAAGTCGCAGGAATACCTCATTTCGTTTGCGGGATACTTCCCCTCTCAACAACCCCGATACGCGTGTATTGTTTGCATCCGCAAGAGCGGAACGGCTTCGGGTGGAGGCATGTGTGGTCCCGTGTTCCGACGTGTTGCTGAAAGCATCATGGCCAAGGCACATCAGTCGGACTTCTCCACAGCTCGCGACACGACAAATTCTCCCCTACCCTACGTCATGGAGGGCGACCTTGAAGCAAGCAGACAGGTTTTGAAGCAGTTTGGTATTACCCACAACGCTGACTTCGACGAATATGCCACAGAAACCATTTGGGGGGACGTCAAGTCCGACCTGAATGCTCTTTCGCTTTCTCCCAGCGATGAACCCAAAGATTCCGTTCCCGACGTTTGTGGTTACGGTTTGCGCGACGCCATCTTCCGTTTAGAGCAAGCGGGGTTAAGCGTAAAGACCAAGGGTGCAGGAGTTGTGGTTCAGCAGAGCAAGAAACCCGGTTCGGCCATACACCATGGAGACACCATTATGCTTACACTGGTTCCGAAATCCAAGAAGTAAAGAAAAATAGACACACAGGATATGTTACTCAAGGACATTTTATCCAGCGTCACCGTTGAAGCACACAAGGGTGACCTCAACATTCCCATCGCAGGGGTAAATATCGACAGTCGTCGCATTGAAAAGGGGCACCTTTTCATTGCCGTCAAGGGCACTCAAGTCGACGGTCACACTTTTATTGATAAGGCCATTGCACAAGGGGCAACCGCAATCCTCGTGTGTGACCCCATTCCCACAGATGCTCCAGAGGGAGTCACTTTCGTGCGCGTTGCTGACACGGAAGATGCTGTAGGTAAGGTTGCCACCATGTTTTACGGCAACCCCACCTCAAAACTCAAACTCGTGGGTGTGACGGGCACGAACGGTAAGACTACCATCGCTACGGTGCTCTACGAGATGTTCCGCAAGTTTGGTCACAAGTGCGGTCTTTGCTCTACGGTGTGCAACTACATCGACGGTACACCCTACCCCACGGAATGCACCACACCCGACGCCATCACCCTCAACCAACTTTTGGCAGAAATGGTGGCACAAGGATGCACCTATGCCTTTATGGAATGCTCTTCGCATGCCATTCAGCAGAAACGCATTGGCGGACTCACCTTTGCGGGAGCTTTGTTTACCAATCTCACCCGCGACCACTTAGATTACCATAAGACGTTTGATGCTTACCGCGATGCCAAGAAGGCGTTCTTCGACAACCTTCCCAAGCAGGCGTTTGCCATCACTAATGCCGACGATAAGAACGGTAGCGTAATGCTTCAAAACTGTAAGGCAACCCTTCGCAGTTATTCTACGCGCACCGCTGCCGACTTCAAGGGACGCATTCTCGAAGAAAGCATCGAGGGTATGTTGCTCGACGTCAACGGACAGGAAGTTAGTGTGCGCTTCGTGGGCCATTTCAATGTGAGCAACCTATTGGCAGTCTATGGCGCAGCAGTGATGTTAGGCAACGAACCTCAGGAAGTGCTCCGCGTGATGTCGGAATTGGCACCTGTCAATGGTCGCTTTGAAACCATCCGTTCGCCCAAGGGGGTAAACGCGATCATCGACTATGCCCACACTCCCGATGCTCTCCAAAACGTGCTCTCCTCGATTCGCGACATTGTGAAGAACAAGGTGCAGGTCATTACCGTTTGCGGAGCGGGTGGAAACCGCGACAAGGGTAAGCGTCCGCTGATGGCAAAGGAGGCGGCAACCCTCTCCGACCGCGTGATTATCACAAGCGACAATCCCCGCTTTGAAGAACCCGAGGCTATCATCAACGATATGCTTGCAGGACTTGACGCTGAACAGCGCACCCGCACCATCGCCATTACCGACCGTCGCGAAGCCATTCGCGCTGCTGTCATGATGGCGCAACCTGGCGATGTCATCCTCGTTGCTGGTAAAGGACACGAACCTTATCAGGACGTCAAGGGCGTGAAGCACCACTTTGACGATCACGAAGAAGTGCGTGCGGCGTTTTTAATTTAGGTTATAAGGTTATAGGTTATAAGGTTTTGAGGTTTTAAGGCCATCCGGAACTTTAACCCTAAAGACTTTAAAGACTCTAGAGACTTTAAAGACCTTAAAGACCTTAAAGACCCTAAAAACCTTAAAGCAAAGCGACCTCACTCCTCACAACCTCATAACCTCACCCTCATAACCTCACCCCTCACAACCTAACACACAAATGCTTTACTATCTTTTCCGCTCACTCGACCAATTTGGCATTCCCGGTTCTGGAATGTGGTCGTACATATCCTTCCGCTCACTGCTGGCCCTGATGCTTGCGCTGATTATTTCCGCTTGGTTTGGTCAATACTTCATTCGCTGGATGAAGCGCCACCATTATAGCGAGGCGCAGCGCGACGCTTCCATCGACCCCTTTGGCGTAAAGAAGATTGGCGTACCCACCATGGGGGGCGTCATCATCATCGTTGCCATACTCGTGCCGTGCTTACTCTTGGGGCGCCTCGGGAATGTCTATATGCAACTCATGCTGGTCACCACCGTGTGGTTGGGCATTGTGGGTTTTCTGGACGACTGGATTAAAATGAAGAAGACGAAGGAAGGTCTCCCCGGGAAATACAAAGTTTTTGCACAGGTAACTTTAGGACTTTACGTGGGACTCACGCTTTACCTTGACCCTGGTGTGGTGATGCACGAAAATGTTACGAAGCAAACTACCCCTGAAAAGATGGAGATTGTGCACAAGAGCGAGGCGGTGAAGTCGCCCCAAACCACCATTCCCTTTGTGAAGAACAACAACCTGAACTACTCTGACCTCATGGAGTGGTGTGGTGAGCATAAAGAACTTGCCGGTTGGGCACTCTTCGTACTGATGACCGTCTTTGTCATCACCGCCGTATCCAACGGGGCAAACCTCAACGACGGCATGGACGGGATGGCGGCGGGCAACTCGGCGATAATATGCATTGCCCTTGGGATACTCGCTTACGTCTCGAGTCACGTGGAGTTTGCCAGTTACCTTAACATCATGTACTTACCCCGAACGCAGGAACTCGTAATCTTTATCTGCGCTATGGTCGGTGCGCTCATCGGTTTCCTTTGGTACAACGCCTACCCCGCCCAGATTTTCATGGGCGACACGGGTTCGCTCACCATTGGCGGTATCATCGCCGTGATTGCCGTTATTATTCACAAGGAACTCCTGCTCCCCATCCTTTGCGGCGTATTCTTGGCAGAAAACTTAAGTGTCATCCTTCAAGTGCAGTACTTCAAGTGGGGCAAGCGCAAGGGCAGAATGCAGCGCCTCTTTAAGCGCACACCGATTCACGACGCTTTCCGCACGCTTCCCGAACAGTTGGTTCCGGGCTGTAAATACGTCTTTGGCAACTGGCCCAAGGGTTCTTGGCACGAAGCAAAAATCACCGTGCGCTTCTGGATTACAACCATCCTCCTTGCGGCACTCACCATCATCACGCTCAAGATTCGTTAAGACCATCTGACTCATCAATGAAAATCGCTATACTTGGCGCTGCCGAAAGCGGCGTGGGCGCAGCCATCCTTGCGCAACAAAAGGGATACGACGTCTTTGTTTCCGACATGGGAAGCATCAAGACTCATTATAAAGAAATGCTCGATGCCCACCATCTTGCGTGGGAAGAAGGGAAGCACACCGAAGCCCAAATCCTTGACGCTACGGAGGTGATTAAGAGTCCTGGCATTCCCGACACAGCCCCTATGGTGAAGAAAATCATAGAGGCGGGCATCCCTATCATCTCCGAAATTGAATTTGCCGCTCGTTATACCAACGCCAAGATGCTTTGCATCACGGGTTCGAACGGCAAAACGACAACCACCTCACTCATCTATCATATTATGTGTGAGGCAGGAATGAACGTGGGGCTTGCTGGAAACATTGGCCATAGTCTGGCGTTGCAAGTGGCACAGGAGGATAAGGAATGGTACGTCATCGAACTCTCGTCCTTCCAGTTGGACAACATGTATGACTTCCGCGCCAACATTGCTGTGCTCCTCAACATCACGCCCGACCACTTGGACCGCTACGACTTCTGCATGCAGAATTACGTAGACTCCAAGATGCGCATTTTGCAGAATCAAACTGCCGACGACACCTTTATCTACTGGACGGGCGACGAGTATATTGCCACCGAACTTCAGAAGCGCAAACCTAACGTACAGATTTGTGCCTTCCATGAGAATTGCGCAACTGGACTTTCGGGCTATATAAAGGACGGCACTTTCACAATCAACGCTCCCCGCCCCTTCTCTATGCCCGCCGCCGAACTCTCCCTTCAGGGCAAGCACAACATGCGCAACATGATTGCGGCGGCACAGGCGTGCCTCGCAGCGGGGGTGTCGGACGAAGCACTTCGCGCAGCACTCGCCACTTTCCCTGGTGTAGAACACCGATTGCAGAAGGTGGGCATTCACAACGGCGTGACCTATATCAACGACTCTAAGGCGACAAACGTTGATGCTTGCTACTGCGCCCTTGACAGTATGGAGACTCCCGTCGTGCTCATCATTGGCGGTAAGGACAAGGGCAACGACTACAACCAACTCACGAACATCGTGAAGGAGAAGTGTCGTGCGCTCGTATTCCTCGGTGCCGACAACTCCAAACTCCACGATTTCTTCGGTGATTTTGGCATCACCATTCTTGATACGCATTCCATGAAGGACTGCGTCAGCGCATGTTGCAGTGTGGCGCAACCTGGCGACACCGTGCTCCTCAGTCCCTGCTGTGCCAGTTTTGACCTCTTCAAGAACATGGAGGACCGTGGCGAGCAGTTTGTGGAGTGTGTTGAAAAACTTTAAGATTAGAGTACAGAGTACAGCTACCTTGCGGATATTCCCCGCATGGTTATTTCTCATTTCTCCTTTAATCCCGCTTCGCGGTCTTTACCTCCTTCGCACCTCGGCAATTCAAGCAAACTTGATTGCACTCGGTTTGGCGTCGGTTCTCCTTTCTCCTTTCCCCTTTCTCCTTTCCCCCTATGGTCTCCATCTCCAAAATATTTAAAGGCGACCCCACAATTTGGGTTGTTTATTTCTTCCTGTGTATCATCTCCATCGTGGAGGTGTTTTCTGCAGGGAGTAGTTTAGCATACAAGTCAGGCGACTTCTTTGCTCCACTGATTAAGCAAGTTTCTTTTCTTGGCGCCGGAACTGTTGTAGTACTGCTGGTGTCGCGCATTCCGTGTCGCTACTTCAAGATTTTCCCTTTGGCGCTATTGCCGGTGTCGTTCGTGCTGTTGCTCGTCACGTTGTTCTTTGCTGAAGCGACCAACGACGGTTCGCGCTGGTTGTCTATTGGCCCCATATCGTTCCAACCTTCCGAAATTGCGAAGTGCGCCCTCATTATGTACACGGCACTGATTCTTTCGTCCATGCAACGCGAAGAAGCCGCTGCACCAAAGGCGTTTAAGTACATCATGATTCCTACGGCACTGATTTGCGGACTCATTTTCTCCGAAAACTTCTCCACGGCCTGCTTGCTCTTCGGCGTCATCATGCTCATGATGTTTGTGGGGCGCGTTCCCTATAAGCGCTTTGGGCAACTCATCGGTTTCTTCGTGGGGGTTGCACTCCTGGTTGTTGTATCTACGAAAGTGCTCCCCAAGAGTTTTGTGGATGACATTTCTTTCCTTCACCGTGCCGACACCTGGGTATCACGTATTGACAACTTCACCGAGGGCGGCGATGACGACCCCAAGAATTACAACTTGAAAGAGAATGCGCAGGTGGGTACGGCAAACATCGCCATTGCTACCTGTAACATCGTGGGATTGATGCCCGGCAACTCTGTGCAGCGCGACTATCTCAGTCAGGCTTACTCCGACTTTATCTTCGCCATCATTATCGAGGAACTCGGCATTTGGGGCGCTACGCTCGTGGTGTTCTTCTACATCGTACTGATCTTCCGAGCCTGGCGCATAGCCACGCGGTGTGGGACGCTCTTCCCCGCCTTTCTCATCATTGGTCTTGCCTTCATGCTCACCTCACAAGCCATTATCAACATGATGGTTGCCGTAGGGTTGTTCCCCGTAACGGGTCAACCACTCCCACTGATTAGTCGTGGGGGGACTGCCATGTTGATTTTCTGTTTCTACTTCGGCATGATGCTCAGTGTGAGTATTTCGGCCAAACCTGCGGAAGAACTTCCTGCGAAATCCTAACCTCCGACGACGGAAGGGGGGCACATCTTTATCCTCTTGTTTATTACCTGCCTTCCTCTCACAAGTTGGGCAGGTAGTTTTGTGTTTGTTCCCAACAGTGTATTCTAAAACCTAAAACCCACACAACCTAAAACCCTCACAACCTTATAACCTCACAACCTCATAACCTTATAACCTCACAACCTTATAACCTTATAACCTCACAACCTTATAACCTCACAACCTTATAACCTCATAACCTCACAACCTATGCTACAATTTCAATGCGACTATAACGAAGGCGCGCACCCCAAGGTGATGCAGCGCCTGCTGGAGACCAACATGGAGCAAACCGTTGGTTACGGCGAGGATCATTATTGCGAAGCGGCACGCCAACTCATCCAACAGGCCTGCGGAAATCCTGATGCGCAGGTGCACTTCCTCGTGGGTGGCACACAGACGAACACTACCGTCATCGCCCACCTCCTTCGTCCCCATCAAGGTGTCGTTGCCGCTGAATCGGGTCACATTTCCGTGCATGAAACAGGAGCGATTGAGCACACGGGACACAAGGTGCTTGCCCTCCCTGCCCACGAAGGTAAGATTACGGCAGCGCAGGTGGAAAACCTCGTGCTCGAACATCGAGCCGATAGTAGTTTTGAACACACCGTGCAACCTGGAATGGTCTATATCTCCTTCCCTACGGAGTTTGGAACGCTCTATTCAAAGGCTGAATTAGAGGATCTTCAACAGGTGTGTAACAAATATGCCCTTCCTCTTTTTATTGACGGCGCTCGCTTAGGTTACGGACTCGCCAGTCCTGCTTGCGACGTCACCCTTTCCGACATTGCCCGCATTGCTGACGTATTTTACATTGGTGGAACTAAGGTGGGTGCACTTTTCGGAGAGGCAGTCGTAAGTAAATCCAAAACACTGATGCGCGACTTCCGCTACAGCATCAAACAGCATGGCGGAATGCTCGCCAAGGGGCGCTTGCTCGGCCTGCAGTTTGAAGCGCTCTTCACCGACAACCTTTATCTTGACATTTCCCGCCATGCCGTGAGCGAGGCGTTACGTATCAAGGTGGCACTACAAGAATTAGGCGTGCCCTTCCTTATGGAAAGCCACACCAACCAACAGTTCCCCATCCTCCCCAACGACGTGGTTGAGCGCCTCAACAACGATTTCCTTTTTACCCCTTGGCAACGCATGAGCGACACACACACCGCCATACGCATCTGCACCAGTTGGGGAACTACTGTGGAGCACGTAAATTTACTCATTGCCGCTTTACGCAAGGCGCTAATCTGAGAAGTGACCTTTGCAAATTGAAGGGTATTAGGGAGTTATAAAGTTAAGATTTGTAAAAACACAAAAGTTTTCGGGCAAAACTATTTTCGAGATTTGCGAAAGGTGTACATTCGCATCGTTCACAATATCTTTTATGAAAAAGGTGTTTTTACTCCTCGCTCTCGCCTCCCTACTGCAGGGTTGCAGGAGCACCCCCAGAGCGGTCAACCGTAGTTTTACTCCCATCGGGAGTTGGACGCTAACGACAGAAAACGAGAATTCGGATTTCTGCGGGTTTGAACTTTTAGCTGACGGAAGCGCCCGATCGATAAATCTCGTGAAATTGTGCTACGAACGGTGGCGACTACGCGGAGATACACTCGTGCTTATGGGGAAAAGTATCACTAACGATGACGAGCAAACCTTTGCCGACACCATGAGGATTCTTAAACTGACGCGCAACAAGATTGTGCTTCAGGAGCAGGATTACAAGTGGGAAATGGTCAGGATGCCTGAATAAGCAACCGCATTTTTACGGACCCCAAAAACGGATGGTTTCAACCGCAAAAAATGCGAAAAAAGAGCAAATAATAATGGTGTTAACAAGTGTTAACGCATTTGCATTTCGCTTAAATATGTTGTATATTTGTATTGCAAAAGTGGAGATAACCCTAAACATCGGGGTTATCTCCACTTTTTTTGTCTCAAAAATCCCATTTTGGGGGGCAAAAAATAAGTTACCTAGTTTTTTCAAGGTTAAACAACCGGTTTTCTATGTTACTTATTCTTGCACCGCAAATAGACATTGTCGCGAGGGTGTGTAGGTTGAATGTTAATGTTTGTTAAAGTTTTCGGCGAAAAATGACGAAAAATGAAGATCGGAATTGTCACAATTTTTCGCCAATATAATTGCGCGACTTGCCTGTGTTGCGTTGAGTGACTAAATGCAGAAGGACGACCTTATTCTTCACCCTTGAAGAGGGGGTCCCAAGCGGGAAGAAGGATGGGCTTCATCTTGAGGAGGTCAAGAATCTTGGCGGGTACGTACTTCTTATCGACAACGAGACGGAAAGTGTATTCATCAAACCATTCGTCAGTCATAATGAGGTGACCGTGGTGACCACTTGAAGCACCCCAAGAGTTTTCTACCATCCACTTCTTGGGATTGCCGTTTTCGTCAAGGTCTACAGCCATCAAGGTCATCGCATGGCTTGACGCCGAAGCAAAGGTGCGGATGCGGTCAGCCTTAGTCATGGGGAAGTCAGTGCCGAAGAGCGATTCGTAGTCAAAATTGCTCAAACTAAGGATACCCGTCTTCTGATTCAAGAACTTACCCACGTCACAAGAATAATACATCATCGTGCTGTCCTTAATAGAAGCGATAGCCATGTCCTTAAGATCCTTCATGGGGACATTAACAAAGGTCCAGTTGTCACCGTCATACTGGTGGCGGTCCATGTCAATGGTGTACGTCTTATAGTATTCGCGCGTGGGGTCATTCATAATCATGACGTAAGACTTCTTCAAATCTACGCCCACAAACTCCTGGTAGAATGAAAGCGGGGTATACTTCTTCGTTTCAACGGGTTTGCCTGAAGCGTCCTTACGTGTCCAAGTAAATTCCTTGACAGGTTCGCCCAAACATACCGAAAGGATGTGGTAAATCGTAGCCAACTGCTCAGTCTTCATCTTTTCAATCTCAGCCTTCTTCGCTCCCTTTTCAACAGCAGCACGAAGGGCAAGACCGTATTCGCGAAGTTTCAAAGAAATGATGCTTGCCATGCGCGACGTGTTGTTTGCCGTGAAACTTTCGGGCATTACATCAGCGGGAACGACGCCATACTTGCTGATGATGTCCTGAACGCCGGTAAACTGACCACCATCTGAGAGCGGGTGTTGGAAGAGCCATTCCACGAGTTTGTCGTCCATGGGTTTCTTCGCGTTGTCAATCACGGCCTGAAGGAAAAGATTTGACTTTTCCAACTGGTCCCAGAAGAAGGGATAACTCTGTGAGAACTGAAAACTGCCGAGGTTAAACTTCGCAATCGCCTTGGCACGCATCACATTGAGACCTGTGAACAACCAGCAACGACCGGACGACTGCTGGTCGGTAATACCCTTTGATTCCACCTTGTGTGAGAAGTAGGTGTCGCCAATCGCGGGATTGTAAAGGGGCGTAGCGAGTTCGTTAATGCTGTTTTGCGAAAGCGCATTGCGAAGCGCCTTGTCAAATTCAGCAGTTGCCACTTGCTTGCTCTGAATCTGCGCCAACATTTCAGGAGAAATGCCACCCGCAGCAGTTTGTGCCGTCATAAGCACGGGAGCGCCCGCAAAGAGGAGCGCAAGGATTGTTTTTTTCATATAGTGAGGTTTTGAGGTTTAAAGAGAGGTTATGAGGTTTGAGGTTATAAGATTTGAGGTTATAAGGTTATGAGGTTATAAGGTTATGAGGTTATGAGGTCATGAGGTTATGAGGGTTCAGTATGTTGCAACGCTGTTGCAACAGAGCGAACCTACCCTGCCCGATCAAAAAGCCTCTTCGCCACCCAGTAGAAAATCACCGCCGAAACAAGGCCGCCGATAACGTCTATCAGGTAATGCGCTTCGATATATACCGTGGCGCAACATAGGAAGAAGTAGAAGGGGAACACCGCCGCGCATAACCATTTGCGGAGGCGGAACAAGAGTATCATGAGCACGGTGCTCACACCGACATGTGATGAGGGGAAAGCGGCTTGTGGGCGCTCGCCTCCTGCTTGTGCAGCCTCAACACAGGAACGGAAGAAGCCGTCAGGACCTGGTGAGGGGCGCATTTCAAGATGTGTGCGGAAATAGTTGCCTACGTCGTAGAAGTTTCCTGCTTCTGCCGCTTCCTGACCGATGGCTTGGAAATAATATTGCGGACCTGCCACGGGCACGAAGAGATAGATGGCATAGTAAATCAGGAAGGCGGTGAGCACAATGAAACCATATTCCTCGAAGCGCGACTTGTCAAGCACCAACGTCAGGAGTACGGTGAGGAATATCATGGGATAGTACGCAAAATATCCCATGTGGAAGAGTTCGCTCCAGAATCCCGAAGCAAAGGTTCTGCTAAATTCTAACGAGGGTTGGCACCCAAAGAGCGCTTGGTCGGCACCTGCAAAGAGGGGGTCAAGGTTGGGCAACAACGAGCAAAACTCGTAGATGTCGGGGTACCAATAAGAGATCAACGCCAGGGGAAAAAGGTTGCGCAAGAAGCGCACCGACGCTATGGGCTTGCGCAGATGGGCAACGAAGAGCAGTGTCATCACGAGCAAAATAGCCCCGCGCTCCTGCAACTGCTGAAGGGGGTGATTTAATTCGCCCCACCACACAAACAAAAGCAGGGTTGTAAACAATCCATAGAGCAATGTCACGCGCTCAATGGGAAGGAGGTTTTTGTAGATGTATTTTAATTGTTGAAGCATCTGAAATAGTTCTTTGAAATCAAACTTTCAAGAAGATTTTTTGTCGGTAAAGGAAGTAAAGGAGCAACCAACAGAGGGCGATGTAGCATGCCCAATAACCTAAGGCATACATGTTTTCTGGAAGGAGGGAGAGCGCGCCACCAAAGATCGTCTTAATGGGTTTTGAGAAGTCTATAAAATGTTGCGCAAGGTATATCGTAATGGAATTTAGCCCAATCACACGGAAGAAGAAGGTCCACTTGCGCCACTCCATCACATCTACCGCCCAATAGAACACGGCGAAGAGCGCCAAGGAATAACCTCCCGCCACGCAGACGAAAGAACTGCTCCACAAGTTCTTATTGATGGGAAAGAGCAAGTCCCATGCGTAACCCAAAGCGATAAGTGCGAGTCCAGAACCGAGCAGGAGTGCTGCCTTTTTGTGACCATTCCATTTTGTAAACGTGCGAATGAAGTCACCCGTAAAGATGCCGAGCAGCGCCGTCACCACGGCGGGAAGCGTTGAAAGGATTCCCTCGGGATCATGTATGCCTTCGTGGAGTTTTCCTGGGAGTAAGAGTCGATCAACATACCCTACGATGCTCCCCTCCATAGAAAGCGACGAAGCACCTGGGGCATCGGGCGCACTGACCAAGGTGAGCAGGGCGTAATATCCCAACAAAATCGCCAAGGCTATAATTGCACTTACCCTGCGTGAGCAACGCATGTATATAAATGCCGCCAACATCCAGGCAAGTCCGATTCTGCCGAGCACACTCGCCACACGCAGATTTTCAAAATCGAAACTCAGCAAACCGTTATACACAATGCCGAGCACCACAAGTGTCAAACCGCGGCGCAGAATGCGAAGCATCGTCTTCTTCTCCGAATCCCCCACGCTTCTGCTTTTTGCTAAAGAGAAGGGAAACGACACGCCTGCGATAAACAGGAAGAGCGGGAAAATCAAGTCGTAGAGCGCAAAGCCATCCCAAGCCTTATGCCCCATTTGTTGAGCAAAATCAGCAAAGATGGTTCCCGGGAGGAGTGCGCCAAGGCAGAGAAAAAAGGCATCTCCACCCATAATGAAGAGCATGTCAAACCCACGGAGAGTGTCGAGGGATAAGAGGCGTTGATTCATTGAAATAGGTTTTAAGGTGTGAGGTTTTGAGGTTAGAAGGACTTGCAGAGAGCCATCCGGGTTAGATATTCAAATTCTTAAATCCAACCTTCCTGCTTATACCAAGCCACCGACTCCTTCACCCCTTCTGCAAGTTGCACCTTGGGGGAGAATCCGAGGTCTTCTTGTGCCGGACGAATATCGCAACGCCAGTTGCGCTGGCGCATGATATTGAATTTATCCATGTTGAGCGCCGTCACCTTGCCCGTGAGTTTGCCCCACCAACCGCCAACGGTGCAGACGCAGCGCAAGAACCAGATGGGGGCGGTAATGTGAAGCACTCCGCGCACGCCGAGTTCCTTTTGGAGCAGGTCGGAAAAGTCACGACTGTTGTAAACTTGCCCATCGGTGAGGAAATATCCCCTACCGCGCGTGCCACGCGTGAGTGCCGCAAGGGTCGCTTCCACAAGGTCGCGCACATAAATAAAGGTGATGTCCTGACGTCGGTAACCCACGGCAAAATCAATATATCCCGCGATACTCTTCGCCATTAAGAAATAATCCTTCTCCCTGGGGCCGTAAACGCCAGTAGGACGGAGAATTACATAATCCAGTTCGGGCAACTGCGTCAAAACAAGTTCCGCCTCAAGTTTGCTTTTGCCGTACGCCGTATTGGGTTGCGGAATATCCTGTTCCGAAATGTCGGCATAATCCGCTTCATGCACGGCACCCCATACGCTCAACGAACTCATAAATACGAAGCGCCCGCGAAGAGTTGAGGTCTGCAAGAGCAAACGAGCGAGATTAGCAGTTCCCTCTGTATTTACACGGTAAAAATCATTGGGATTGGCGCACTTCGTAGCACCTGCCGCATGAATGACATAGTCCCAAGCGCCCTCAGCCGTATGGAAGTCGCTCAACTGACGCTCCAACGCGGCCGCATTTCCCAAGTTCAGTTCAATAAAACGGATGCGCGCGTCCTGCAAATACTTCTTGCTCGTAGAAGGTCGCACCGCCGCCCACACTTCTGCGCCCAACTCCAAGGCACGTTCCACAATGAAACTGCCAATAAAGCCCGAGGCGCCCGTCACCAATATTTTCTTATTACTTAATTCCATAATATTCTGCAAATTTACAATAAAAATATGAATTGGGAGAACATTCCAAGGGCACACTACCACCTATCTTTATGACAATATCAGCAATATCCTCGTAGGAGGACATGAAAAAAAATTACTGAACAGCAATAGTTTTTTTACCGTTTGTTACCATTCGTTAACAAATTTATACTTACATTTGTTGCGTCTTCCCAGATCATCCAACGCAATAACGTTGGGAATCCACGCCGAAATCTGCAATACAATAGCCTCTACGAGTAGTTTGTATTAAAGGTTGAAAGGGTGGGAACAGGGAAGACATACATATAAAAGGCGTTTACTACGCACTGTTTAAGGCATTCTGGAATCTAGCAAATTTACAGTATTATCGTCTTGAACGTTGCAACGGTAGATGTCCATTGGGTATGGTTATATCTGCCATCATGCGATAGCCGTGGTTGTATCCTTTCGATACAATCCAAGGGTGTTTTGATGGTGTAAGTATATCACATATTCGGCGTGGACTCTAGCGTTGTCTGTTCAACGATAATAGGCAATTGCTAGAGCCTCAGAATGTGGAACGGACAACAGTTGGTTCCACGTCTTTTTTATATCCATTTGCTCATCCAAACTTATTAACACAATACACGCGCCCTTACCCCTGCAAAAAGCAGGGGAGGCATGATGTTTCAATCGGCAAAAGTTTACAATTATTTATTCACTCATAATATTACGCTTATGAAAAAACTTTTTTTACTCCTAACGCTGTGTGCCATGGGTATATTTACCGGACAGGCACAAACTTTAATGCATGTCACCAGTAGCGACTCACGCATGACCTTTGAATTGGATTCCATTGGGATAATCTACTTTGCTCCTGAAGGGTATTTCAATACAGATTCTACAGAAACAGCCGCTACACAACAGATGAAGCGCCAAAAGAAGCATGACACTCCTTTCAATTTGAAAGCAACCTCTCAGAACAAAGTGCCCTATGCTTTAGAGCAGGATGTTAAGACGAATAAAATGATGTTTGCAGGTCCTAACCACTTCGGTTCTCTCAATGAAGTGGCTTTATATGCTGAAGAAGAAACGGGCGATGCTACCTATAAACCGTATAAAAAGATTGTTGTATTAAAAAATGGAAGAACTTATGAAGCATTAAATAGTTCAACACCTTATTTCAACCTTGATATACAACTTGATTATGGACATTACGAGTTACAATTCCTAACACCAGATAATAAGTTGATAAGAGTCGGCATTCCAGATGTAGACAAAATCATATTTGCTTTAGACGAGGAAACAGCCATTGGTAACATCAAGGATACAGAAGAAATGATTGTTTACAATGCTGAGACGGAAAAGGTGTATGTCGCTAATGCCACCACAACCGCATCGTTAAAACTCTTTAATATTGAGGGCAGATGCGTGCGTGAGACTTTGGGCAATGAAATGACGTTATCAGACCTCCCCGCAGGTGTGTATATTGTAAATTATAATGGAACGTTAAATGCTAAAATCCTAAAGAAATGAAAAAGATAATTACCTATTTATGCTCATGCGCCCTCCTTGCTAATTTGGGCATCACTTCCGTTTCGGCTCAAGAAACCAAACAGGAAGCTATATTTGTATTCTCAGGACAAGACGATTACACCGAAATCCCTTTACAAGAGGATACCCGCATTGAATTTGAGGTTGACCCCCAGGCTGGAAAGAAGATAATAGGAACAGTTTATCATTATTTGAATTTCCAAACTGCAATTGCTTCTGGTGATATTAACTCCCAAATGAGTTGCGGTCTTCCTGGCATCCAGATGTTGTCAAACAATATGTCCAATGATATCAGTCTATTTATGGATGGTGACCCCTGGCATTATGACAAGCAGTTGGACTACTGGGGCGAACAATACATACGTGCCTCATGGCCTTGGAATTTATTCTACAATAATGTCATTCCAAATGCTAATCTTGTCATAAATTGCATTCAAGAAACAGAGACGTTAGAATCCAGAGCAACCCTCGGGCAAGCCCTTGCCCTTCGTGCCCTCTCCTACTTCTACCTCGCACAGTTTTATCAGCATCCCTATATTACGTCTCAAGACGAACCTTGTGTACCGCTCTTGCTTACATACAGCATGGATTACAATGATAATAATGCTCGCGCTACAGTAAAGCAGGTATATGCCCAAATTGAGAAGGACTTGTTGAGCGCCATTGATTACCTTGACGGATGGGAACGCAATTCAAAAATGCAGGTTGACAAGCAAGTGGCACAGGGCATCCTTTCGCGCGTGTATTTGGTGATGCACAAGTGGGAAGAGGCGGCAGAATTAGCTCGTGCGGCGCGTCAGGGTTATTCCTTGATGACTGCAACCGAAGCCGTTGATTACAACTATCAAGACGTCAACAATAAAGAAGTCATGTGGGGTGTAGATATAACCTCTGAAACAACTATGATTTACGCGTCATTCCAGTCATGGATGTGTGCACAGGATTATGGTTACGGCGGTTCAGTTGGTGCCTTCCAACTCATCGATGCCAAACTTTACAACTCAATCCCTAATAACGACGCACGTAAGCAACTCTACGTAGCTCCTGGTTACGGATACTACTATGATGGTTGGGAGATTCCCCCCTACGGTAACCTGAAGTTTAAGAAAAATGGGGCGGAGGATTGGTTAGGCGACTACATCTACATGCGTGCAGCAGAAATGTACCTCACAGAAGCAGAGGCGCTCGTATGCTTAGGTCGAACCAAAGAAGCGAAAAAAGTGCTTGCAGAATTTATGGCACACCGCTTGTATTCTGGCACATGGACTGGTAATGCTACATTTGAAGAAGTGCAGAAACAACGCCGTATAGAACTCTGGGGCGAAGGTCATTCGTATTTCGACCACAGACGCTGGCAAATGGATATGTATCGCGGATACAAGGGAAGTAATGAAAACATCACAGCTTATCCTCTTCAGTATGATCACGGATACGTACCCTGGTGGCACTACTCATGGCGTTTCCAGTTGCCTCGTTTAAGAGTAGAAGAATTTGGTTTAGAACAAAACCCCATTGACGAAGCAGGCAATCAAGATCCTATTCAGGATAAGATAAGTTTCTTTAAACATCAGATTGAGTTCAACGAAAGCGCTCTATCATTTAACCCCTCTGGAGGTACCATAAGTGTAGAATTGATAGCATGTGATGGTTATAAGATCACGATGCCGGATTGGATTCAACTCGTCGAAGATCCCGCAACTACTCATACTTATCACTCGATAGCAACACTTCACTTTGTAGCAACAGAAAATACCACTGAGGCAGCCCGTACGGGCGAAATTGTGGTGTCCAGTGGCGATGGTTGTGGCAAATCGGCTACTCTTAAGGTTCAACAACAGAACAGCATGGCTGGACAAGTGTTACAGTATCAAGGTCAATTAGCGTCACTGGTTTATGGTGATGTCTACGATACAACCATTACCCTCGTTTGGGACGAGGAAGATCCCACACTCGTTTATGTGTGTGACCTCGAACCCTATTATGCTGCAGCTGGTAGAAACATTGAAAATGGTGAGAATTTCATTGCTGCCCTATACAGCAGTGAGTCAAACTATATAGGTATATATTCACTCTCTTATTTCAATATTAATGACTACATGTTCATCGCAACATCTTTTGATGAAAACGCAGAAAATCTACTAGGTTATGGTTTATTAGAGTTTAATGACGACATGTCGGAAGTGACGCTTCCGAGTTTCTATACAGCATATTATACAGCGGAAGGTGATTTAGGTGCAGATGACCTTTATAGTCCGACGTCAACATTCAAACTTGTATCCCGTCAGCATACTAAAACTATGAAAATGCCCACCCTTAAACCTTCAAAGGTTAAGAGCGACACTGCAAACTTAAAGGAAAAGGTTATGGGCAAGCTGACCATGAGCAACAAGCGTAAAAAGTAAGGTTGCTGAATGATTATTGACCTTTAAACAACACATTACATAAGAAGAGGGTGTGTCAAAATTGGCGCACCCTCTAATTTTGTTTTTATTTATATGACAAAGTCCCGACTTTCACAAGCCAGGACTTTGCTATTACCTAAAATATTTGTAACTTTAGGCATAAGTCCAAAAACATGACAAAGTTACAATTTCGTCCTTACATACCCAACCAATTGGTCCTTTTTCCCCAGAGAATTGATGAGAATATTTCGGATAGTGATCCTGTCCGCATCATCAGTACGATAGTTGACAATCTAAATCTAGATTCTTTTCACAAGTTATATAAGGAGTCTGGTCGTTGTCCCTATCACCCCAAGATGATGCTTAAG
>JAZTYI010000062.1:0-17202 GCA_045636885.1 Alloprevotella sp. | reverse complement strand
TAAAGCAAACAAAAATAGGATATAACAGCAGGATGATGCTTTTGGCGTATAGAAAATAGTTTTATGTTTCTCACGCAGACTCCGCAGAAAACGCAGAGACCATGCGGATAGGAATAGTCTTATGTAGAGAATTACGCAGAGACGCACGCTACGCTTGCGTTACCATCCGGATGGCAAGCACAAACAAAGTGTGTGCGCTTCTGCGAAAGTCTGCGCAGTCTGCGTGAGACAAATTATCAATCAATAGAGTTTTTCCCCTGAAACAAGCGTGTGTTATATAGAAGTTCCCAAAAAGTTTACCGGACCCCAATATTTTATGCGTAATCACCCATAATTAGCGCCCCTAAAAAAAGATGGTGTGCCCATTTTAACACACCATCTTTTACTATTATTTACCACAAGAGTAGTTTATTACTTGGCCATCTGCTCAAGGCGCACGGTGAAGTGTGCGAAGTCTGACATTTCGGCACAGATTTGTTCTGTTTCCTGAATGACGTGGAGCAGGAGGGTGAGTGTAGAGAGGTTTGCTTCCTCGGCGTGCATGTTTACAAGCACTTCGTGGCGGAAGGTGCGGAGGTCTTCACGAATCGTTTCAAAGACAGTGCGCATCTTGTCATTGCCTTCAAAGTTGAGCGTGCGGAGGTTATCTGCCACCTGTTGCATTGCTTCTTCAGCGCGGAGGCGGAGACCGAGGTAGCGTTCACGTTCCTTCTGACTGATGGGCGTGAAGTTGTTATCTACGTGGTCAAGTGCAGGTTCGGTAAGGCGGATAAGTCCGTAGAGAATCTGGCGGAGGGAGTTGTGCACGAGGTGGAAGTCCGTAGAAAGGCGCACCGCGATAGTGGGTTCCGTACGGCGGAGGCAAATGGTTTCGCGACGGCGGAGGTTCTTGATTTCACGCTTAGTGAGACCGAGCGTGTGCGACGTCTTGCGGAGCGTGCGGAGGTTTTCTGTAAAGAGACCTTCAGTCGTGTCGCTCAAGCAACCCTTATAGCGCTCCAAGAGTTCTGCCGAACAAATACCGATGTGGCGCTGGAGCATGGGGAGGACTGCCTGCTGGTCGTTGGTCTGCAAGATTTCCTGGAAGAGGATGTCGCCTTCCTGCATTTCTTGAGACTTGTTGGAAAGCTTCTTACTGCTGCTAATGAGGCAATAGAGGCAACCCGCAATGAGGAGCACCATAACGATTGTGCCGCCGAAATACATGAGCGCAGCCACCACGAAGCAGGCTGCAAAGGCAGCACCAGCGGTGATGAACCAACCACCAATTACGGTGAGCACACCCGTGATACGGAACACGGCGCTTTCACGCGTCCAAGCGCGGTCGGCAAGGCTTGTACCCATGGCAACCATGAAGGTTACGAAGGTCGTAGAGAGGGGGAGTTTCAGCGATGTACCCAAGGCAATGAGCAACGATGCCATCACGAGGTTGACAGAGGCGCGGAGCAAGTCGTAAGCCACCGTGTTGTCCTGACATTCTGCAGGCATCACAAAGCGGCGGTCAATAGCGCGAAGCACGCTGTCGGGGATAATCTTCACCACCGTTTGTCCCGCAGAGTTACCCCATCTTACAAGACTGCGAGCGGCTTTTGAAGAACCAAACATTTCGTCGCCCTCATTCTTGCGTGAGAGGTCCAAAGAAGTCTTCAACACCGTATGCGCCTTCTTAGAAGTAGCCAACGCTACCACCATGATCACCCCTGCAGAGAAGAGGAAGATGAAGGGCGTTGATGCAGACTCCATCAAGGAAGTCATCATGTGCGTATCAGGGTTAGCACCAGCCGTGGCTGAGAAGTCTTGGAAGGCTGAAAGTCCAGCGAGGGGCACACCGAGGAAGTTCACCAAGTCATTACCCGCAAAGGCAGTGGCAAGCGCAAAGGTACCCACCAATACTACGACGCGGAACACGTTGACTTTCAACAGGTGAAGCAACTGTGAGAGCACGGTGAAGATGATGAGGCAGCCGCCCAAGATGAGGAGCACGTTTTCGTTGATGTAATCCTTCACTTCTGCCGTCATAAACGAGAGGTGCTTCAACCCCTTGAAGAGCATGAAGTAAACGATAGACGTGATGGCGA
The DNA here is from genome assembly GCA_045636885.1 of Alloprevotella sp. Taxonomy (GTDB): domain Bacteria; phylum Bacteroidota; class Bacteroidia; order Bacteroidales; family Bacteroidaceae; genus Alloprevotella. The sequence continues at coordinate 15,124 of JAZTYI010000062.1, read as the reverse complement.
TACCTCCGAAGAGCCCAATCTTTAGGCCGAGCCCCTTCTTGAGATTGAACGAGAAGATGATGCGCGAGATGTACTGCACCAGCGCACCAAAGATAAACGCAATGGGCACGGAGAAGAAGATGGCCATAATCACTTCGAGCGCCTTGGCAGAGTTGATGCATTCGGCAAAGGTGAGTCCGCTGTCGCCCACAAGTTTAATCAGCGTAAAGGCAAATGCCGCACCGAGCATTTCGAAGACGAGTGAAACTGTGGTTGACGTGGGCATCCCGAAGGAGTTGAACGTGTCGAGCAACACGATGTCAGTCACCATCACCGCCATGTAAATCAGCATCACTTCGCGGAACGTAAAATGTGCTGGCGTAAAAATACCGTGGCGCGCAATGTCCATCATGCCGTCGCTCAAGACGCAACCGAAGAACACACCCGCTGCCGCAATGGCAATAACGGTCTTAAACTTTGCCGCCTTTGCCCCAACAGCTCCGTTGAGGAAGTTTACGGCGTCGTTGGACACACCCACCCAAAGGTCGAAAATGGCGAGTCCAAATAGGAAGATGATCATTCCTAAGAAAATCCAATCCATAAATGAGGTAGTTTTGGTTAGTAGACGAGTTATATAGGTACGAGTAGACGAGCGGTTTCCGAGATAAACGATTGGGTCCCTGATGTCTGTAGTCCGTTGTCTGTTAATCCCACTTCGTGGTCTTTTCCTCCTTCGCACCTCGGCAATTCAAGTAAACTTGATTGCGCTCGGTTTGGCGTCGGTTGTCCGTAGACCGCAGTTTTTTCCAAGTGCAAAGTTACGCCACCTTATTTTTATAGGATAACAACTGCGGTTAAGAATTGGTTAAGTTTTTCAAACCGTAAAAAATTAACCATTTCTTAACGCTCCAGTAGGGCGTATGTGTAAAGAAATGAGTATTATTGCATACTGAATTTTGAAACTTATATGCTTAAACGAATATTAGTTGTTGACGACGAACCCGATTTGCGGGACATCCTGCAGTGTAACCTTGAAGCTGCGGGGTATGAAGTTGATACTGCCGCTTCGGCGGAGGAAGCGCTGCCCCTGATGAACGGAAATCCCGACCTGTTGTTGCTTGATGTGATGATGGGCGGTATGTCGGGCTTTGCATTTGCCCAGCTGCTTCGTGAGGAGCAAGGTGTAAAAGTGCCCATCATCTTCCTCACGGCAAAAGACACGGAGGACGACTTGTTGCAGGGTTTTTCGGTAGGTGCAGATGATTACATCAGCAAACCCTTCTCCCTGCAAGAGGTGTTGGCACGTGTAAAGGCGGTGTTGCGCCGTTCGGCAAAGGAAGAGAACCCTGCAAAATCAGAAGCGGAAGAACTCCAACTCATTAGTGCACGCAAGGTGGTGTGTATCGGTGGTGCTGAAATCCCTTTGTCGAAGAAAGAGTTTGGCATTCTTCAAATGCTTACGCAAAACCCTGGGCGCATCTTCTCAAGAGAAGAAATCCTGACCGAGGTGTGGCAGGGGGAAAGCTACGTGCTTGACCGCACCGTGGACGTACACATTGCCCATGTGCGCAAAAAGTTGGGCGAAATGGGCAACCGCATTGTCAATCGTCAAGGACACGGGTATTGCTTTGTGACAAATTAGTAACTCAAGTTTCGCAAGTGCAACTCTTTAGTTGACAAGTTAACAAGGTACAAGTAGACGAGAAGGGCACCGAGATAAACGAGTGTAGTCCCGCATGGTATCTTTTATCTTTACTCTTTTATCTTTACTCTTTTAAGTTGACAAGTAAACGAGGTACGAGTAGACGAGAAGGGCACCGAGATAAACGAACGAAGTCCTACTTGCAAGGTAGGGACGCACGGTCCGTGCGTCCTCCTCAATGGAAATTTTCCGCAAACATCCACTCGCAACCTCGTATATATCAAGGACGCACGAGCCGTGCGTCCCTACAGATCAAGTGAATCCCCGCATGCTACTGGGACGCCCTAATATGACGTCTCTACATTCGTTATATGTCCCGCATGGACTACTAACTACTAACTACCAACTCCTCACTTAAACAAAGTGCGTCTCTCCTATAAAACCAAACTGCTGGCAAACTTCTCGGCCCTCTTTGCCCTGTTTGCCGTAATCCTCGTGGTGTTTCAGAATCAGCGCGAGGAGCAATACAAGATGGATTTGCTGGAAAGCAGGTTGCGCAGTTATGCCGACCTGATTTCGGGTTTTGATTGCATCAAGAATAAAGACATAGACAATGATATTGCTGTGCCGCTCCTTACGGCATTGCCCCATGAACTGCGCATTACGGTGCTTACACCCGATGGGGATGTACAGTACGATTCGGGGGGCATGAGTCTTGGCGAAATGGACAACCACCTCTCACGCCCGGAAGTGATGGCCGCACTTCAGTCGAGTGAGGGTCACTTTATTCGCACCTCTACGACAACGCAGCGCCCCTTCTTTTACTTTGCAAAGGCATATCCCGACTGCATCGTTCGCGTAGCCCTGCCTTATGATAGTGCCGTGGAGAACCTCTTAAAGGCAGACAATGTCTTTCTGTGGTTTGTTCTGCTGGTGTTCCCCATAGTGCTCGTGTTGCTGATTTATGTGTCCGACCACTTTGGCAAGTCCATTACCATGCTCCGCCGCTTCATTGATTCTGCCGAGCGCGGATTAGTGGATTACAACCACCTGCACTTCCCCGATGGCGAACTTGGACAAATCAGCCGCACCATCCTTGAGAAGTATAAGCAACTGGAAGATAGTCATAAGGCAGTCCTCAAAGAACGCGAGAAGCGCCGCATCTATAAGCGCGACATGTCGAACAACATTACCCATGAACTGCGCACACCCGTCAGCAGCATCAGTGGTTATCTTGAGACGCTACTCTGCAACACAAACCTGTCCGAAGAGCGTCGAAGGGGATTCTTAGAGCGCGCACACTTACAAACACAACGACTGGCGGCCATCATTCGCGACATCTCACTCATCACAAAAGTAGATGAAGCACCCGAAATGATGCCACGCGAAACCATCTCCCTCTCGCTTATTGTGGCTGAGGTGTGCGAAGAACTGGCAAACCCCATCCTGCAACGCAAAGCTACGCTTCACTGCAACTTGCCTGAAGAGGCGATGATGAACGGTAATTACTCGTTGATCCATGCCGTGTTCCGCAACCTTATCGAAAACTCCCTACGCTACACCTCTGAAGGGGTACACATCTATTTATCATTAGATAGGGAGGATGCTACACATTATTATTTTACGTATTATGACAACGGCACGGGAGTTGAAGCGCGCCACCTTTCACGCTTGTTCGAGCGCTTTTATCGTGCCCAGGAAGGACGCACCCGAGACAGTTCTAACCTCGGAGGTACTGGTCTTGGACTTTCCATCGTGCGCAACGCCGTGCTCTTCCACCGTGGCTATATCTCCGTGCGCAACCGCCCTGAAGCAGGATTGGAATTTACCTTCTCATTAGGAAAATAAAATCGGAACGTAAGGATAAAAAAGAGTGCAACACCCCACCATAACAGGGGATGTTGCACTCTTTTTTACGCCACTATAGACTCCGCCTATAACCCTATAAATCACATCTGTTTGATTTATCCAAGAAACAGTCTTAACTTTGCACCGTAATCCTAACAGATAGAGGACAACAGAGTACAGAGTACAGAGAACAGAGTACAGAGTACAACTGCCATCCGGAACTTTACTCCGCAAGGTCTTTCTCCTTTCTCATTTCTCCTTTCTCATTTCAGTATCTTCTCCCCCCAATGTTAAAGAGTTATAAATTAAATATTTATTAACAAAAAACATACGGCACACATCATTTCTTACGCTTACCTTTGCCACAGAAAAACGAAATAAGGAACACGAATTACGAATTTAATACCAATCAATCAGAAATTATTCATCTTTAATTTTATTTACTATGAAGACTTTTTTTAGAAATTTGACAGTAACAGCATTTTGCTTCGTAGCATCAGTATTCACCGCATCGGCAGACAACAACAAGCCCATTGCTTTCGAACAACTCCCCCAGCAGGCGCAGCAGTTTGTTAAGGCGCATTTTGCTGACGTAAAGGTTACGCTCTCTACCGTAGAGTCTGGTCTGCTCGAAAAGAGTTACGACGTTGCCCTCGAAAACGGCACCAAGATTGAATTTGACCGCAACGGTCAGTGGACGGAAGTTGCCTGCACTACAGCGACTGTGCCCTGCAACGTTATCCCCAAGGAAATCTGCGCATACCTCAAAACGACCTTCCCCAAGAATGACGTGAAGAAAATCGAGCGCGACAATGGTCGCTACGAGGTAGAACTCAAGAGTGGCACTGAAGTGACCTTCAACAAGAAGTTCCAGGTAACCGACGTTGACCTCTAACCTATCCCCTCATCTACAACCAATTACTAACCTGACTATTACCATGAAAAACTATCTTTTTACCTTACTTCTCCTTGCCGTTCCCATCGCCTTCGCTTCTTGTAGCGACGATGATGATGACGACAACAGATTCAACTTCGTGACCGAGGCGGTACACAACGCCTTCCAAAACCTCTACCCAGATGTGCAACCCTATGAGTGGGAAATTGAAGGCGCCTATGTCAAGGCAGAGTTCTATAAAGACAATGTCCACGCCGAGGCTTACTTCACTCCCGAAGGCACTTGGGTGCGCACTGAAACGGACTTTAGAGGTACACTCCCCGAGGCAGTCTCAACCTACCTCTCAACAACCTACCCCGACTACACTGTTGACGAAGTTGATTGGGTAGAAACGCCCAACGGCAATTACTACGAAGTAGAACTTGAGAAACCGGGAACACCCGATGTTCGAGTGAATGTAAAGGAAGATGGCACAGTTGCCTAAACTTAAAGGTGGGGGCTATAAATTCCCGCTGATAATACATTCAATTTGATAGAATACACCTTGTAGAGTTTATAAAATAGTTTCTACTTTAGGTTTCCTACCATTCAAAAATAATTAGAGAGGGCGTGCCAATGGCACGCCCTCTCTTGTTGGGTATGAATATATATACAAAGTGCAGAGGGATTGTTTATCCCGTTCACATTAGAGTTCTGCTTCCTTCAAGCGCTCTGCATTTTCAGCCACGATGAGGTGGTCAAGACAATCCTGGATGTCGCCATCCATAAAGGCTGAAAGATTGTAAATTGTGTAGTTAATGCGGTGGTCAGTAATGCGCCCCTGGGGATAGTTGTAGGTGCGAATCTTTGCCGAGCGGTCACCCGTAGAAACGAGGGTCTTACGGCGACTGGCAATGTCGTCCACGTACTTCTGGTGCTCCTTGTCATAGATAAAGGTGCGGAGGCGGGCAAGTGCGCGTTCCTTGTTCTTGGGCTGGTCACGCGTTTCGGTACACTCGATGAGGATTTCTTCCACGGTGCCCGTGATGGGGTTCTTCCAGTTGTAGCGGAGGCGTACACCTGATTCCACCTTGTTTACGTTCTGACCGCCAGCACCGCTGGAGCGGAAGGTATCCCACTTGATTTCGCCTTCGTTGATGACTACGTCAAAGGCTTCGGCTTCGGGGAGCACGGCAACGGTGGCCGCAGAGGTGTGTACACGACCCTGCGTTTCGGTGGCAGGAACACGCTGTACGCGGTGCACACCACTCTCATACTTCATTGTGCCATAAACGTCAACCCCCGTTACGCTACAAACGATTTCCTTGAAACCGCCCGCAGCACCTTCGCTACAAGAGCTGACTTCAAGTTTCCAACCCTTGGATTCGCAATACTTTGTGTACATGCGGAAGAGGTCGCCCGCAAAGAGCGCCGCTTCGTCACCACCCGTACCGCCACGGATTTCAAGTACCACGTTCTTCGCGTCCTCGGGATCCTTGGGCACGAGCATCAACTTGATTTGCTCCTCCAATTCGGGAATACGCGCTTCGCAAAGTTGGATTTCTTCGCGCGCCATTTCCTTCATCTCGGGGTCTTGTTCGTTCATGAGGATGTCCTTACTTTCCGCAAGGTTGCCAAGCAGGTTGGCATATTCCTTACGGGCATTCATAAGGTCCTCAAGTTCCTTATATTCCTTGGTGAGGCGCACATAGCGCTGCTGGTCAGCGATGACGTTGGGGTCGGTGATAAGCGTGCTAACTTCCTCAAAGCGCGCTTGCAAACCCTCGAGTTTTTCTAAAAGTGAATTGTTATCTGCCATGTTTATGTGAATAGTAAACAAGTTTACAGGCGCACATAAACATGAATTCTTGTTTACGGGGCAACTGCAAACTTGTCTACCTTAAATATTAGTAATTGAATTCGCCAAACTCGCTCTTGATGGTAAGACTCTTCTTGCCTTCTTCAATGCGACCAACAATCTGCGCATCAATGTTGAAGCTCTTCGAGATTTCGATTACGCGTTCCGCATCTTCGGGAGAAACGTACACCTCAAGGCGGTGGCCCATATTGAACACCTTGTACATTTCTGACCAATCTGTGCCACTCTGTTCGTGAATAGCCTTGAAGAGGGGAGGTACGGGGAACATGTTGTCCTTAATAACACGGCAGTTGTCACTTACGAAGTGAAGCACCTTAGTCTGCGCACCGCCTGTGCAGTGTACCATACCATGAATGCGGGGACGGAGTTCGTCGAGCAACTTCTTCACCACGGGAGCATAAGTGCGTGTGGGAGAAAGCACCAACTTACCAGCGTTTAAGGGAGCACCTTCTACGGCATCCGTCAATTTGTAACCACCGCTATAAACGAGTTCTTCGGGCACAGCCTTGTCGAAGCTTTCGGGATACTTCTCTGCAAGATACTTTGCGAAAACGTCGTGGCGTGCAGAGGTAAGACCGTTAGAACCCATACCGCCGTTGTACTCTGTTTCGTAAGTAGCCTGACCGCAAGAAGAAAGGCCAACGATAACGTCTCCGGGGCGAATGTTGGCATTGTCAATCACGTCGCTACGCTTCATGCGACACGTAACGGTAGAGTCCACGATAATCGTGCGCACGAGGTCGCCAACGTCTGCCGTTTCACCGCCAGTAGCATAAATACCTACGCCCATGTCGCGCATCTGCTGGAGCAATTCGTCCGTGCCGTTGATGATGGCAGAGATGACTTCGCCAGGAATCAACATCTTGTTGCGACCGATCGTAGAACTTACGAGGATGTTATCCACAGCGCCCACGCAAAGGAGGTCGTCAGTGTTCATGATCAACGCATCCTGCGCAATGCCCTTCCACACGGAAAGGTCACCTGTTTCCTTCCAGTACATGTAAGCCAACGAAGACTTTGTGCCCGCACCGTCGGCGTGCATGATGTTGCAGTATTCGGGATCACCACCGAGAATGTCGGGGATGATTTTACAGAAAGCCTGGGGGAAGATACCCTTGTCAATATTCTTGATGGCGTTGTGCACATCTTCCTTCATTGCGCTTACACCGCGCATCATGTAACGCTGATTCTTGTCCATATTTGAGGTTATGAGGTTTTGAGTTTAGGTTATGAGGTTATAAGGTTTTGAGGTTTGAGGTTTTGAGGTTTTGAGGTTATGAGGTTTGAGGTTATGAGGTTCTGAAGTCCATCCGGATGGTAGTTGTACTCTGTACTCTGTCAGTTGTACTCTCCCCCTGCACAGCCCTTAAAACCTTAACCCTTTAAAGCGAAGCGACCTTAAAACCTAACTTAAAATTCCACTGTAGGGGCACTTTGTGCGGCTTCCGACGCTTCGAAAGGTGCTTTCTTTTCGAAGCCAAACATTCCAGCAATGATGCTCTTGGGAACGCGACGCACACTTACGTTGTATTTCTTTACGGCTTCGTTATAGCGGCGACGACTTTCGGCAATGCGATTTTCGGTTCCCTCCAACTGTGCCTGGAGTTCCGAGAAGTTTTGACTTGCTTTGAGGTCGGGATAACTTTCAGCGATAGCCATGAGTTTACCCAAACCTTTCGAAAGTTCGCTCTGTGCTTCCTGGAACTTACGAAGGTTTTCCTCCGTCAAATCCTCAGCATTGAGCGTAATCTGAGTAGCTTTTGCACGGGCATCTACCACATCTTGAAATGTCTTGCTTTCGTGCGCAGCATAGCCCTTTACGGTGTTTACAAGGTTAGGGATAAGGTCGGCACGGCGCTGGTATTGCGTCTGAACGTTAGCCCACTCGGTATTCACCTTTTCGTCTTGAGATACCAAACTGTTGTAAGACGTTACGCCCCACACCAAGATAATTGCCACGATGGCAAGGATGATAATTGTTGATTTTGAGAAGTTCATTTTATGAGGTTTTGAGGTTTTGAGGTTTGAGGTTATAAGGTTATAAGGTTGTGAGGTTGTGAGGATTAAGGTTTTTAGGTTATGAGGCGCCATTTGGTCTGCACAGTCCTTAAAGCCTAATAACCTTGAAGCGAAGCGCCCTTAAAACCTTAACTTAAAATCTTCCTCCAGATCCACCGCCGCCGAAACTGCCGCCTCCGAAGAATCCGCCTCCAAATCCGCCACCGCCAGAACTGCCACCGCGACTACCTCCAGAGGGGAACAACACGGGAGGTGCACCACTCATGCCGCCTACGTTTGGATTATTAGTGGGTTCGTCATGCTGTTCTTCATGACCACAGTGTTTACAGCGCCACTTGGAACGATTGAAATAACGGTTCTTGACGCGCAATATAGAGGAACTTGTTTTTACCAGTTTCTTTTGCTGACACTTGGGGCAGACACGCGTATTAACATGTTGAGCGGTCTTATAGATGCTGTAGACGAAGAGCACCAGAAAGGCAATAATGAACACAAACACCATGGGGTTTACGTCTTCCTCGTCATACATGCGCATCAAGGTGGGATCTTGACGAATAATGCCGTCCAGTGTCTTCATCGTTTCTAATATGGCAGAATCCCAGAGTCCGTGCTTCAACAGAGGAATCATCACTTGGTTTTGCACGCGCCTACAAATGGCGTCGGGAAGGATGCCTTCCAATCCGCGCCCCGTTAAGATTTGATAACTGCGGTCTTCGGTACAAAGGATGACGATGAGTCCAGAATTTTGTTCTTTACTCCCAACACCGTACTTCCGCGAAAGTTGCATGCCAAATTCATAGGGGTCATCGCCTTCTATACTCTTGACCACTACGACAACAGTCTCTACCCCCTTCGCCTGTTCCAAGGCAAGTAATAAGGCATCGACCTCATGCTGTGTTCCAACCGACAATACGCCATCGGGATTACAGACGTAGCGGGTGGAATCTTGCAAGTGTACCATCGGTAATGTCTCGGGCGTCCACTTTGTTTGTGCAAAGCATTCGACCACGATGAGCGACATTAAACCAATGAACCAAATGTACATTTTTCTCATTGACTGCAAAGTTACACGAAATCGGATAGTTGACCAACAATCCATAGCCCTTTTCCGCCCCAAAAGTTGCTTTTTTCGCGTTGACTATGAGTCATCTTTAGGATTTTCTGTAATTTTACAAACTGAAACATACAAATGAGGAGGATACTTTGAGGCGTGACACCCTTTGTTCAACGTCTCCTCCCCTACCCTAAACACCTAACTACATTCTTTACAAACGCAATGAAACTTACTTTCCGCTTCTTATTTCTTGCTCTGTTCTTCCCCCTTGCAGCGTTAGCACAAGCGCCTTCTGGATATTATTCCGATGCCAAGGGCAAAACGGGAAAGGCGTTAAAAACGTCCCTCTTTGGCATTGTTGCTGACCATGTAGAACGAAGTTACAAGGCTCTTTGGACAGACTTTGAGTCCACCGACAAGCGTCCTGACGGAAAGGTTTGGGACATGTACTCCGTGAAGCGCAGTTTTACCTTTGGCACTGACCAAGCGGGAACATATAAGGTGGAGGGCGATGTCTATAACCGCGAGCACTCTTTCCCCAAAAGTTGGTTTGATGAAGGTGAACCCATGTACACCGACCTTTTCCACCTCTACCCTACAGACGGTTATGTCAATGGACGTCGCTCCAATTATCCCTTTGGTGAAACCAATTCGCCTACGTGGTCAAGTTATAACGGGTGGAGCAAACTAGGTCCCTCTTCCGTTGCGGGATATTCCGGCACGGTGTTCGAACCCAACGATGAATACAAGGGCGACTTTGCGCGCACTTATTTCTACATGGCTACGGCTTACGAAGATAAGATTGCGGGGTGGAGCAGTCCCATGCTCGATGGTAAATCATACCCTGCCTATGCCACTTGGGCGCTCAACATGCTCCTCCGCTGGGCAAAGGAAGACCCCGTGAGTCAGAAGGAAATCGACCGCAATAATGCTGTTTATAAAATTCAGCGCAACCGCAATCCCTACATCGACTTCCCTGGTTTGGAACAATACGTCTGGGGCACAGTTTCCGTAACGTTCAACCCCGACAATTATCAAAATCCCTTTGAGGAAGTCACGCAACTCCCCGACGTTCCTACCTTCTATCCCGAACCAGGTGCCGTAGCGCAGGGAACAGTTGTTACCATCACAGCCAGCGACAACGCTTCTTTAATGTACAGCGTCAACAATGGCGAGTATGTTTCTACCGCCACTTCTGCAGAAGTCATTATCAATGCGCCTACAACGATTAAGGCATATTCTGTAAGTGAAAACGGCGTGACTAGTGATGAAACCACCGCAACCTACACTCTTCTGCCCTCGAGTGGCGAAGGGGGCGAAGGAGGTTCTGAAATCGTGGGTAGCAATGTCTATACCTTGATTACTTCAACGTCCGACCTTACGGCTGGTGCCAATTACCTCATCGTTTGCGAAACAAAGGACAGAGCGCTTTCTAAACAATCTGGCGACATCCGCACTTATTGCGAAGTAACCTTCACGAACCATAGTTACACCGGAGAAACCAGTGTTGACGGGGCGCCCTACGTGCTTCAACTCGGCAAGACCTCTATGGGTTACACCTTCTACGACGCTGTGAATGCTACATACCTCGCACTCAATTCTAACGACAACAAACTACACGCAGGAACCGACGCCACAACGAAGAATTGCAACTGGACCATCACCTTTGATAGTTCGGGAAATGCAGAAATTCGTAGCGTGAGTTACGACAACCGCACCATCCAGTACAACCCTTCCGCACCGCGTTTCGCCACCTATAAGAGCAAGCAAACCGCCGTGCAACTCTACAAGCAGGCGCCTCCTACGGCGATACAGGAAAATCTTTCTGCTTCCACACAAGCGGGTCTCATCTATACCTTTGATGGAAAACCCGTTGGAACTGTTTCGAACCTCAAGGTATTGCCCAAGGGCATTTATGTAGTGAACGGCAAAAAGGTATTGGTGAAATAAGGGGGAATATACGCAAAGTCAATCCCCTTGTGGTTGACCTTATGAGAGTGTAAAAAAAATAAGGACTGAAACTTGGGAATAGGTGTCCCAGAGTTTCAGTCCTTATTTTATTCAGTCTGTCAAAAAATGCGTTGCGAGGCGCTCAAACTATTAAGCGGTTTACTCTTCCTTAATGTGAATCAAGGCATTGGCGAGAATGGCTGCTACACCGCCTGTAGTAATGCCCGACGAGAAGATGTTGCGCACCGTTTCGGGAAGTTGCGTGAGAATTTCAGGAACGAGTTCTACACTCAAGCCCATACTAAAGCTGATGGCAATGACCAGTGTAGCCTTGCGGTTGATGTTTTGAGAAGCAATGATGCGCACTCCAGCAGCTGCCACGGTACCAAACATCAGCAACGTTGCGCCGCCAAGAACGGGGTCGGGCATCAGAGAGAATATCAAACCTACCGCGGGAAACAAACCTAATAAAATAAGCATGCCCGCAATGAAGTAACCTACGTAGCGGCTGGCAACTCCTGTGAGCTGAATCATACCATTGTTTTGTGCAAAGATGGAGTTGGGGAAGGAGTTGAATACACCTGCTACCGCTGAGTTAAAACCGTCTGCCAAAATACCTCCCTGCGCACGCTTCATGAATTTCTCGCCCTCTACGGGTTGTCCCGAAATCATGGAGTTGGCAGTAATGTCGCCGTACGCCTCAATGGCTGTGATGAGATATACAAGGCCTAAGGAGATGATGGCTGAGAGGTCGAACGATACCCCATAGCGGAAGGGAACGGGGATGTTCAAACTGCCGTAATTCTGAATGTCGGAGAAGTTTACCATGCCCATTGTCCACGACACGACGTAACCAATGGCAAGTCCAATAACAATAGAACTCATGCGTAGGTAGCGGTTACTGCTGCGGTTGAAGAAGATGATGAGTCCCAATACTAATGCTGCGAGTCCCACATATTCTAAAGAACCAAACGTTCCTGCAGCCTTTGCTGTTTCTCCACCGCCACAGGCAGTAATGCCTACCTTAATCAGACTCAAACCAATCAGCGTTACAACAATACCCGATACCAAGGGAGTGACGATGCGGCGCATGTATTTCAATATGCGACTCACGAGAATTTCTACTACCGAACCCGCTATTGTTGCCCCAAACACGGCGGGGAGCCCACCAGCAAATCCTGCCGAAATAATCGGACCGATGAATGAGAAACTCGTGCCTTGAATGCAAAGCAGTCCGCAACCGATGGGACCTACTCTGCGGCATTGGATAAAGGTAGCAATTCCCGAAACAAACAGTGCCATAGACACCAAGAAACCAGTTGTCTCAAGGTCTAACTTGAGAGCGCCCGCAATAATCAGTGGCGGCGTGATGATGGCCACAAAGATGGCCAAGAGGTGTTGTAAGGCAGCGAAGAGGGTGTCACGCAACGGCGGACGGTCTTCTAATCCGTAAATCAACCCCTGTGGCTTTTGGTTAAGGGTTGCTTCTGAAACTTTTGTTTCCATACCGTCAAACTATACTATGAGGAAAACCTACTTTAATTTTATTTCGCAGTTGTCCAAGCTCTCAATGATAGCGAGCGACTCTACATGAATGCCCGCATTGCGCAAATAGTCGCCACCGTCTTGGAATGCTTTTTCAATGAGGAAGCCCATGCCCACCAATTCAGCTCCAGCTTGAGCCACCAAATCAATAACGCCCTTGGCGGCATTCCCATTGGCGAGGAAGTCGTCAATGAAAAGCACCTTGTCGCCGGGGCAAAGGAAATCCTTGCTCACGCATACCTTGTAGGTCGTGTTTTTCGTAAACGAGAACACCTCTGTCACGAGCATGTTTTCCATGGTGCTGGGCACCTTCTTCTTTGCAAACACAACGGGCAATTCTAACAAATAGCCCACCATAATAGCAGGAGCAATACCGCTTGCCTCCACGGTCATAACCTTATTTATCTTGGTGCTGGCAAAGCGACGTACAAATTCTACAGCCATAGACTTCATCAAAATGGGGTCCATCTGATGGTTGATAAAGTTGTCCACTTTCAAAATGCCGCCGGGGAAGCAGCGACCGTCTTTCAGTATTCGTTCTTTAAGTGCTTTCATTGCAAGAGTATTTTAGTTTAGAGAGGCACAAAGTTACTGATTTTAATGGATACGACTACTATGAAAAAATAGTTTTTTAGGTCGTGAGGTTTTAAAGTGAGGTTGTAAGGTGGGAGGTCGCTTCGCTTAGAGGTTTTAAATGAGGTTGTAAGGAGGAAGGTCGCTTCGCTTGGAGGTTTTAAGGGGCATCCGCACTGTACAGTTCTTATAACCTCATAACCTTAAAACCTCATAACCTTTTAGTAAACAAGTTAACGAGGTACGAGTAGACAAGATGGTCAGCGAGATAAACGAGTGATGTTCCTCATGGTCTACTCACTACTAACTCCTCACTGATAACGTCCCGCATGATATCTTTTATCTTTACTCTTTTATCTTTACTCTTTTAAGTTGACAAGTAAAACAGGTACAAGTTAACAAGAAAGTCACCGAGTTAAACGAGTATAGTCCCGCATGGTATTACTCACTCCTCACTTTCTTTAAACTTTGCACTCAACCACTTTCTAATAGGCGCGTCGTACCACTTCATCAATACATACGCCACAAGGATGCTTCCAGCCATGACGCCGAGTGATTGCCAAGGAACTGCGGTAAAGTTGTACTGCTCGTTAGCAATAAGTCCGGCGTAGAAGAGGTACATCAGCGGATAATGCACGGTGTAAAGCGGGTAAGAGAGGTCGCCAAGGAAGGTGGCGGTGCGCTTTGTTGTAGAAGAAACGGTTGCGCTTGAGGCTGCCAGTAACACGATGGCGGGGAAGACGAGCATGATACACGTCATCTCAAACACGCCGTTCATGCAGAGCGGTTGCATCGCCTCAATGTAAGGCACAGCGAAGAGGGCAAGCAACATTGCTGTGCACAACCAGAAGGCGCCACGAACGGGTCGCGGACGGAAGGTGCGGGCAAGCAACATGCCGAGCGAGAAGGGGAAGAGCATGCGCAGACTACCGCCCAGGAAGTTTACGGCGTCAAGCGTCCACCCCACGCCAATACTTCCGTAGCCCGAAATGTTGTATGTGGCAAACCAAAAGAAGGTGATGCCGAGCAGGGCAACAAGGATGGCGAGCACTTTCGTAGAGAGGCGGCGCAGCAGTAGGGCGTAGAGAATGTTGCCGATGTATTCAAAGAAGAGCGACCAGAAGGGACCGTTGAGCGGGAACATTTCTCCGTTACCACGCACCTCATAACTGCCACCCGGCACGGAGGGGATGAACAAGAAGGTGAGGGCAAGGCAGAGCAATACCGCAGACGTTGATACCGCTTCGCCACTCCACGTGACGCCACCCTGAATGAGGAAGGTGATGGCACCGATGATCGCACCCGCAATGAGCATGGGGTGCAAGCGGATGAGGCGGCGCTTGAAGAAGTTGCCGATAGTGAGTCCCTGACTCCAACGGTCGTCGTAGGCATAGGCAATGACAAAGCCGGAGAGGAGGAAGAAGAAGTCCACCGCGAGATACCCGTGGTTGAACGAGCGGATGATGCCATCGCCCGCGCCGTTTGTGGCTTCAGCAAAGGCAAACCCTTCGTTCACATGATACCACAGTACGGCAAGGGCGGCAACTCCGCGGAGCCCATCGAGAAGGGCGAAGTGGGGTTTGGTTTGTATGTGCATTATATATAAGGAGAAAGGAGAAAGGAGAAAGGAGAAAGCGCCCCACCTAAATCCTCCCCTAAAGGGTAGGACTTATCCATCCGGATGGTTGCCTCACCCTTTAGGGGGGAGGTTGGAAGGGGGCATAAAGGAGAAAATCCCCACCTAAATCCTCCCCTAAAGGG
>JAZTYI010000061.1:0-12954 GCA_045636885.1 Alloprevotella sp. | reverse complement strand
TCGACTGCAACAACACCCAGGGCGTTGCCCTGGGCTAATGGCTTTATCCCCTTTCAGGGGAATCGTCCAAGCTGTGGGGCTTATACCATTCAAACATCTTTATATTCATAGAGTTAGATGCGTTTACCGGACAGCAATATTAGTAAATATCCCTATAGCGGATCCACATCATAATAAATGGTGAGTCCCTTGAAGTCGGGGTGGTTGCGCATTACGTTGTAGGCGGCACGGAGGGTGGTGCGCACGCTGGCGGGGAGAAGATTGGGCGCTACCTTGAGCACGAATTTGCGGATGTATTGCAGTTGTACACGTGCCACGAGGGGGCGTTCCGGTCCGAGGAGGTCGGTGGGGAAATGCGGGCGTAGGAGTCCTGCAAAGTAGGCAGCGGCAGCCTCAACGGTGCGGTCGTCACGGTGTTTGAGGTAGATGTTGATGACGCGGTAGAAAGGCGGATAGCGGAAATACTGGCGCTCCTGCATCTGCTCGGCATACATGCCGAAGAAGTCGTTGGTCACCACCTGATTGGTCAACGGATGGTCCACCTGGCGCGTTTGCATCACCACCTTCCCCTGCTTGCCACGCCTACCGGCACGCCCTGCTACTTGCGAAAGCATCTGAAAGGCACGCTCATGAGCACGGAAGTCGGGCATATTCGTGAGTTGGTCAGCATTGATTATCCCCACCACACTCACGCGGTCGAAGTCAAGCCCCTTGGTGAGCATCTGCGTACCAATAAGAATGTCGGTTTCGCCCTGCTGAAACTTGCGAATGATTTGTTCGTAAGCCACCCGCGAACGTGTCGTGTCGAGGTCCATACGTGCGGTGCGGGCATTGGGAAATACCGCCTCGATGGCCGCTTGAATTTTCTCCGTGCCGTAACCTATATCGCGGAAATCCGCCTCGTGGCAGTTTGGACACATGCGTGGCACCTCATAACTCTTCCCGCAGTAATGGCACACCAAGCGCTGCTCGCGCTGATGATACGTGAGCGATACATCACATTGATTACACTTCGGTGTCCATCCGCAATGGTGGCAGTCAAGTACGGGACTGTAACCACGGCGGTTTAAGAAGAGTATTGCCTGTTCCTTACGCTCCAAGGCACCCTCAATTTCGTCCTTCAGGCGGGGCGAGAAGGGCGTCTTCATCATCTTCTTGCGCTTCAACTCCTTGACATCCTCCACAATAATTTCGGGAAGTTGCACTCCACCAAAACGTTCGCGCATCTCTACCAAACCGTAACGCCCCTGACGCGCCTTGTAGTAACTTTCCAGCGAGGGCGTGGCGGTGCCGAGTAGCACTTTTGCCCCCAACTGTTGCGCCAACACGAGCGCCGCATCACGAGCGTGGTAACGCGGAGCAGGATCCTGCTGTTTATAAGAAGTTTCGTGCTCCTCATCCACAATAATCAGTCCCAAATTTTGGAAGGGCAAGAACAAAGAAGAGCGCACGCCGAGAATCAAGGAGAACGCCTTGTCGGTGAGTTGGCGTTGCCAGAGTTCTACACGCTCAGCGTCGGGAAACTTCGAGTGATACACGCCCATTTTGTCGCCAAAGACACGCCCCAATCGGGTAGTAATCTGCGTAGTCAACGCAATTTCGGGAAGCATGTAGAGCACCTGTTTTCCTTGTGCCAACGTCTCCTCAATAAGTTTCATATACACCTCCGTCTTTCCCGAGGAGGTCACACCGTGAAGGAGAGTGATATCGTGCTTTTCAAAGGACGCATAAATCTGCCCCAAGGCGCGCTGTTGATGCTCGTTGAGGGGGCGCATACCGAGAGTTTCCGTAGCAGTACACGTCTTTAATCTTCCCACCTCTACGGCATAACTTTCCAAATACCCCTTCTCAATCAGTGCACGCAGGGCAGCATCGCCACCCTCCACACGCTGAAGCAGTTGCGCGCGACTCACCTCTGCCAACAACTTAGGATTGCGCAGACGGAGTGCCGCTGTAGCACGGGCGAGGTCGGTGTAAGCAAGCAGCAGGGCATATGGTTTGCCCCCCTTGCGCAAGCTGTCGAACAGCGCATCAATCTTATCCTCAAGCACTACGGCATCGGGCAACTTGACATACGTCTCCGTGCGCGCTCGGAAGGATTCACGCATCGCCTCCTGCACCTCCACCCATCCGCGCTCCATCATTTGGCGCACGGTGTTGATGATTGACGTGCGTTGCAGTTTGCTGGCAATATCGTCAAGCGTTATGGGTTTCTCCACGTCCAAGAGTTGAAAGACCTGACGCAGAAGGGGCGTCATCTCCTCCACTTCTTCAGGCGCTTCACTGCGCGTGAGGCGCATCTCGCTCTCCAATTTTAGTCCCGAAGGTAGGGCGGCTTTCAACACTTCGCCTTTCGTACACATATAATATTGCGAGAGCCACTCCCAAAAACGAAGTTGCTCCTCACGAAGCAGGGGCACAGCATCCACCACCTCTTCTACATACTTGAGTTCCACTCCTTCAGCGGGCGCCTCATCATGCAGGCGAACCACAAACCCCGTGTAACGCTTGCGCTTCCCGAGTTGCACTACGACACGCTGACCTACAACGAGTTGCAAGTCAGCAGGAACACCATACGTCAGCACTTCTTCCAAGGCTAACGGCAGGAGTATGTCGGCATATTGGGACATGGAGGGGAACGGGGAATGGTTAATGTTTAACGTTTAATGTTTAACGTTTAACGGGGAACGAGGAACGATTGAGTATTTATCCTGGCGATTTATCCTTTTCCTTTCCACAACAGTAGAAAGACGATGGGAACTCCAAGAAGGGGGGTGAGGGTGTTGACTGGTAGCACGCCCATTGTTGTGACGGTATGTGCGAGAAGGTTGCACGCCAATGCGACAATGGCACCCCCTAAGAAACACGAGGGCAACAAACGACGGTGATTGGATGTGTGATACATCCAACGCACAACGTGGGGTACTGCAAGACCAATAAAACTGATGGGACCGCAAAAGGCGGTGACAACGGCAGTGAGGAAACCAACGAGCGTAAGCAGCAACGTGCGAGAGCAAGAAACACGCACCCCCAAGTTCTCAGCATAAACCTCGCCAAGAAGAAAGGCATTGAGGGGTTTTATCAGTAGGAACAAACCAATGGTTCCACACAAAATAGCAAGCGCAAACAGCGGTAGGCGCTCAAGGGATACAGACGAAAACGTGCCCATCCCCCATACGACAAAAGAACGAATACCCTCTGCTCCAGCAAAGAAATTAAGGATGGATATAAGCGAGGAGAGCACAAAACTAAACATTACCCCTGCAACGAGCAGATGCAAGCGACTGCGCATCAGTGCCGAACACAGGGTGAGCAACACAATGACTCCCATGGCTCCAAAAAATGCAAACAGAAGCACTAACAAATAACCGGACAACACCATTCCCCCCGTAGTAAACGTTCCACCCAAAAGAAGAATGGCAATCGCCACACCAAGACTTGCGCCTGAGTTTACGCCCAAGAGAGACGGGTCGGCAAGCGGATTAGAAAACACCGTTTGCATCACCAATCCCGCTACCGCCAAGGTGCCCCCCGCCAAGATGGCCACCCCAACTTCAGGCAAACGCGATTCACAAACAATAAGGCGCACGGAGTTGCTAACATCTCCTCCCATCAAAGCCTCCAATACCTCAGCGGGAGGAATGGTTACGCTACCCCAAAAGAGGTTGGCAATAGCGAGAAGGATGAGAAGGAGCAGCAGCATAATCAATCGTAGGGGTTAGAGCGGTTATTCTAGAGGTAAATAATATTTAGCAGGAACTGGTGTTGTGAAAAGTGAGGGATGGAACAGTTGCATGAGTTCACGCAATAATACATCGGGATGGAAGGGAACGTGCTCATAGAAATCCGTAGCAAGTGTGTTGCAACAGAAAATCGTACGTTTCTTCCATGGTGCAAAGGAGGTGTAAGAAGCATGTTCACGCTTCAGTTCTGCATAGGAGAGCGAACCTATCTGTGCTTGCTTGATCAACCAAATATCAGCGTCAGCAGCAAGCGAGAAAACCGTCTCAAAAGAAAGAGGAACACTGCCGCTGTGCTCATCATTAGCCAAAATATAGTCGGCACCAGCGTCGGAGAATAACTTTCCTAAATAACTCTTTCCGCCAGGCATATTCCATGCAGGACCGTGTAACACGTCAACCATTAAGCATGGGCGAGAGGTTGTTTCTCGAACCATTTCACAAAGGTTCTCATATTGTTTTTCAATCGATTCAAAAAGCGCATTCGCACGGTCTTCACAACCGAAGAGCAAACCGAAGAAACGCAACCATTCCACACGCCCCAATGGCGATGTCTCCATATAGTCGGCACACTCCACAAGGGGAATGCCCACCTTTTCCAGAATACCATACGAAGCATGTTCTATGGGAGCAGTAAAAACGGCATCGGTGCGCAGAGAGATATAGTGCTCCACATCAGATTGCACACTGGAACCCGCATCGGAAATATAACCATAGTCCAGCAGACGACGCAAAGCAGGAGTTTGCACATATTCTACGTCACAAAGTCCCTTGATGGCATCAGCACAACCGAGTTCCTCCACCAACGCTGCATGAACAGCATTGTGCATCACCACGCGACGCAAAGGAGTGCGCAACAAGGTTCCTTCAGGATAATGCTGAGGCATCGGAGCAGAATCGGGAACGAGAATATAGCGGTGCAAGTCCTTTCCCTCCACCCACGCATTCTTAACGGTGACCAACACAAAACTGTCAGCACGGGCAATAGTTAGCAGTGAAGAATGGCGCAGGGAGTCAGGGGTAAGGTTCCAATCGTTTTGCTCACTGCTTGACGAGCAAGAAGTGAGCACGAGATACGCAATGAATAAGATGTGAAATATGCGGTGCATAATAATGTAGATTACCGAGAAATCCAATGTTCGGGATTGAGCGTTGTCTTACCTTGACGTACTTGGAATTGTAGTGTGGCATTACCAGAGTCATCAGGTGCTACAGTTCCCAAAATTTGATTGGTAGATACTTTTTGACCTTGTTTTACCTTTACCTGTGAGAGGTTACAGTATACCGTGAGATATTTGCCGTGTGATACAATGATGTTGTACAACCCACCAAGGTTGAATATCGCAGTGACCTCACCCGTAAAGATACTTCGTGCGCTGGCGCCACGTTGCCCTGTGAGGTTAATACCCTTGTTATTCAGACTCACATTCTTTAGTCCCTCTACGCGGTACGTTCCGTAGCGATTAGAAATAACGTAACTACCCGTTATTGGTGCAGCAAATTTACCCTTGTTCGCTTCAAAATTAGACGAGAGTTTGCGATCTTCCACAGCATCTTTCTTCAGTTGCTCCGCCTTCTTTTGAGAAGCCTGCCCCTTCTTTTTCGCCAATCGTTCCGCCTCCTTACGACGTCGTTCGGCAGCCTCTATTTCCTTCTGGATGAGTTGGTCAATGCGCTTATTCAAGTCTGTAGCCTTCTTACGTTGCTGTGCAAGGGTTGAGGTAAGTTGCTTTTGGCGCTTCTTAAGTTTGTTAACCACGCTCTGACGCTCCTTTTGGTTTTCCTCAATCTTCTTCTGCTGCGCCTTTCCCTCAGCCAAGAGTTCTTCTTGCTTGCGCTTCTTAGCATTGAGTTCGGCCTGTTGCTGACGCACCTTCTCTTCCTTTTCCTGAATGATAACCCCCTGTGCTCGCTGATACTTTGAGAATTCCGTTACATAGCGCAAGCGGCGGTACATGGTGCGATAATCCTCTGCCGAAAACACAAAGAGCCACTTCTCCTGCGTAATGCGGTTGCGGTGCATGTAAAGAATAGCGCGTTGGTACTGTGACTTACATTGGGCGAGTTCAGCGCCAAGGCGTCCCAACTCCTGTTCCAACAATCTGATTTCACGCTTCAGGCGCTTAAGTTCACGCTCAATCTGTCTCACGTAACGTTGTTGGTCCGTGAGTTGTGCGCTAATCAGCATGAGGCTGTTGAGTTGCGACTTAACATCGTTTTTTGCCACCTTGAGCAGTTTCTCATTGTTAGCAATTTGCGATTTTAAGGACTGCTCTTCCTTCTTCAAATTCTCAATCTCAGCAGTGGTTACTTGGGCAGCAACACTGAGCGTAAAGAGGAACGTGAGGAGTGTCAGTAAATACTTCATTCCGTAATTAGTTTGCTGATGGGTTAGTTACCCAAAAGTTTGGAAATCATTGATAAGAGGTCCTTCGCTGCGATAGGAGTATATCGAGAAGAAAGCGTTGTGGGCGAAGGTGCTGTCGCTTGCGTGTCAATACGCGAAAGCGAGAGGGTCATCCCCAAATTATCACGACCGCTGAAACCAAAGGTCATGAGTTGGGGGAATGTAGTGTTGACAAGGGTGGTAAAATTGTCGTACGCACAGTAAACGTACCCACTTCCCTTCTTGGGCGAGATAGAGGTACGTGTCAAGTGACGTGGAGTCGTTTCCGTGCGGAATTCATAATTCACGAGGGGTGTCTCTGTAAGAGTAAAAATGGTTTCTCCCCCTTCGTTTTTGACCTTAAAATCCTTGTAGTGTGCTACGACATCTGTCGTTCCAGGCACAAAAAGTTCGTTCCAGAAGAGCGCTTGAAGCGTGTTGAAGTTTAAGTTCGCCTCATTCAGCGCTCCAACGTCTGCATACTTCGCACGCACATAGCGCTTGTTGGCACGGTCAACAAGCAACACATCGGTGGGTGTGAATTCGATGCGCCCCACTTCAAATCCAAAGAACGTAAACGACAGTTGTACCAACTCATCGCGCTTCATCTTTAAAGTGCCATTTACTTGCACCTGCTTACTGCCGAGCATGAGTTCTACATCGGTCTTTGCAGAAATCACTTGGGAGGGAATATCCTTCACCGCTAAATGTTGCACGTAAGCGGTAGAACTCAAGGGAGATTCCGTACTGACAACCGATGATGATTTACACCCTGTTAAGAGCAGGGTCATGAGTAGGACGAGGGGAAGTATGTTTCTCATATCTTAGTGATTCAATAAGTGTAAGGGGCTTTAAAGATTTTCCTTTTCTAACTCTTCTGCGCGCTTCCAGAATTTGCGGGCACTCTTGCGGTCACCTATCGACCAATAAATATCGCCAGCATGCCTGTAGTAGGTGCTTGACTCTTCGCCCTCCTTAATGGCAGCGAGCGTTTGGTCAATATAAATTTTTGCTTGTGTGTACTGACCAGATTGGTAGAGCACCCACGCATAGGTGTCGAGGTAAGTAGCGTTATTCGGACTCAATTCGTTGGCACGATGCGCCATTGTGATCGCCCTGGGCAAGTCCTTTTCCTCAAGCGACAGGAAGTAGGCGTAGTTATTCAACACGGCAGGATTGTCGGGCACAAGCACCAACGCACTGTCATACGCCGCAAAACAGCGCTCTATCTGTCCTTGCTCGTGATACATGTCGCCCATGAGGTTATACATGTCTGAGGCAAGTGTATCGTCGGGACTTTCCATGTAGTAGGGTTCTCCGCGCTCCAACGTAGCCAATGCTGCAGCATCATTATCCTCTGAAATGTAGTAGATTGCGGGGAGGTGATAATAATCCAACATCAAGGGGTCGTAATATTGCCCCTCTTCGCAAAGGCGAATGAGTTCGTCGATATAATTGTTCTTATAACAGAGGTACAATCCCTGTCGGCGAATTTCTGAATTCTCGGGGTGGAACTTCAGTGTGCGATTGATGGCAATGAGAGCGCTATCAGCGGGAACATTCAAATAGAGGAGGAATACGGTGTGTGCTGCAGCAAGTTCTCCCGTAGCGTTGTCAGCATAATGAAGGGTATCTAAAAAAGCGCGCAGACTGTTGAGGCGCAAACTGTCTTCATGTATGCAAAAACGAACATAGCTGGTGAGGATTTCTGTTCGTCTGTTTTCTTCCAAGTGCTGGTTGGAGATGAGCGTCTTTATGCTTCCAAATAGGTTATCCCGATCATCGGTGGTAGCATAATGGTTCATGAGGGCAAACTGCGCACGCTTATTTGAGGGAGATTGGCGCAACACTTGCTTGAAAATAGCCTCAGCCGAGTCCTTACGGTTGCACAACTTGGCATAACACTCGCCTTTGTATACCTGATATTCGTACTCATGAGGGTTTTCCTGAATGAGTGTATCCAAGAAGGCAAAGAGGCGCAAGGAGTCCTTCATATCGGTGTACAGTCCAATCTTACCGACCACAACCTCCTCCGTACGTCCGCCCTGTCGCTCCATTTGGTTGAACACTCCCAGTGCCTTCTCGTGCTTCTTCAGGCGCCAATAACTTTTAGCCAGTTGGTTGAGTGTCGCCTTAGACGGGTGTTGCGTAGCAATGCGTTCGTAACACTGCAGTGCCTCTTCGTGGCGTTCCTCGTAGTCGAGCATCGTGGCCAAGTCTTCTAAAATGTCAACATCGTAGGGGCAGTAATAAGTTGCCCGTTGCATGTTGCTCACCGCCTTCTGACGCTGCACAGTGTCCCTGCGATTCGCCATTGAATACTGCATGCGTGCCAACAACCATAGCGCCTCAGCAGCAGTAGAATCTATTTCCAACGCACGTTCCAGCAACACGACGTGCGCATCATATTCCTCACGCTCCAGGCGTATTACCGCCTCGTGATACAACTGATTGAACAGTTGTAGTTGAGCTGGAGTAAGCACTACACGTTCGGGCAACTCGCCATTTCGGCGGGTTGCCTTTTTGCTTGTGCCACAACTCATTACCATGAGCAGTAAAACAATCAAGGGAAGGAATATGCGTGTGAAAGATGTTAACATAAATCGTTCCTTTGCTGAAAGAGAATAGATGGTATCCGAATTCTTTGTCCTCCTACGGGGACTTTCGCAGAAAGATATCACTCTAACTGTATGGACGAGATATGAGATTAAGGACCGCAAAGCGATGAGGGGGATGCAAAAAAAAATTGCACCGCAAGGCAACTCCTCACTTCTCACTCCTCACTCCTCACTTCTCACTCCTTCCCCGTATGGCCGAATCCACCTGCTCCACGCTCGGTTTCATCCAGCGATGTGACCGCCTCAAACTCCACAGTTTCATGGCGCGCCACGACCATTTGAGCTATGCGCTCGCCATCGTTGATGACGAAGTCTTCCGCAGAGAGGTTCACCAAGATTACTCCAATTTCACCGCGGTAATCGGCATCAATAGTGCCGGGCGTGTTCAGCACCGTAATACCCTTCTTGAGCGCCAAGCCCGAACGCGGACGCACCTGCGCCTCATAGCCCTGTGGCAAAGCGATAAAAAGTCCCGTAGGAACAAGGCAGCGTTCCAAGGGGCGCAATGTGATGGGGGTATCAAGATTAGCACGGAGGTCCATACCTGCACTCAATGCCGTAGCATAAGCAGGGAGGGGATGGTGAGAGCGGTTGATAATTCTTACATTCATAGTCATAGATACGTTTGAAGGAACACAGTTCCGTATTTACGCGCAAAAATAAGAAAAAAATAGGTCCTTATCCCGTTTTTATCTCAGAAAGTACGGAGCAACTCCCTGTTTTTAACTACTTTTGCGTGTATGAATTGGCAAACATTACTTTCACATAAGCGCTTTGGCAAGGAAGATAGTCATAAGGCGCTTTCCGAACGTCGCTCTGAATTCTTGCGCGACTATGACCGCCTCATCTTCTCACCCGCCTTCCGTCGGATGCAGAATAAGACGCAGGTGTTCCCCCTTCCGGGAAGCATTTTCGTTCATAACCGCCTCACGCACAGCCTTGAAGTAGCTAGTGTGGGGCGCTCGTTGGGTTCTGACGTTGCTGCCGAACTCCTTGCGCGCCGTCCCGAACTGGCCTCTACGCCTATCTCCTCCATCGGGGGAATTGTTTCGGCGGCTTGTTTGGCACACGATATGGGGAATCCTCCGTTCGGACACTCTGGCGAGCGTGCCATCCGCAGTTTTTTTGCTGAAGGTAATGGGAAGCGCTTTAACAATTACGTCGCCCCCGATGGCGACCGCTTGACGTATGCGCAATGGCTTGACCTCATCCATTTTGATGGCAATGCCAACACCCTGCGCTTGCTCACCCATCAATTTGGTGGGCGCCGAAAGGGTGGTTTTGTCATGACTTACGCCACACTTGCCAGCGTGGTGAAGTATCCTCACTCCTCACAGTTGGGCACGAAGAAGTCTAAGTTTGGATTCTTCAACGCCGAGGAGCATACCTACGAAACGATTGCGCAAGAATTGGGCATTCCCGTTCTTGAAGAAGTAGATGGCGAGAAGCGCTACGCACGCCACCCCCTCGTATACCTCGTTGAGGCTGCCGACGACATCTGTTACGAAATTATGGACATTGAGGATGCGCACAAACTGAAACTCCTCAGCGATCAAGAGACGCTGGGCCTCTTCCTCGGGTTCTTTGAAGAAGAGGAGCGCACACACATTCTCGATGCTTATGCTTCTGACACGGACGTCGACGACCAGATCATCTACCTCCGTTCCTGTGTCATCAATGCGCTGGAACAAGCGTGTGTAAACATCTTTGTAGCGCATGAGGCAGAGATCCTTGAGGGACGCTTCCAGGGTTCGCTGATTGACCATCTGCCCGAGCATCTGCACCATGCTTATAAGGAATGCGAGCAGATTGCTTACCGCAAGATTTACAATTCAAAGGCCGTCACCGATATCGACCTTTCGGGGTATCACATCATCTACACCCTACTCGACCTGCTTACTGACGCCGTTATCTCTCCCGAGAAGGCATACAGCCAACTCCTCCTGCGCCAGATTTCAGCACAGTATCAAGTGCGTGCTCCCCGACTCTACGACCGCCTCATGGCAGTGCTTGACTACATCTCAGGCATGACCGACGTTTATGCACTCGACCTCTATCGCAAGACAAAGGGACACTCACTGCCAATGGTGTAAATAAGGGTCGTAAGGTTTTAGGTCGCTACGCTTTTAGGTTATAAGAGCTATGCAGACCGAATGGTACCTCCCAACCTCTTAACCTCATAACCTCTTAACCTCCTATCAACCATTCTCTCCGACATATTCTGCGCAACACAAGTTTGCTGGGCGGGGTGCAAGTGTTTCACTTGCTCCTCTCTGTAGTGCGCAATAAAATTACCGCCATATTTATCGGTGCGGCGGGGATTGGTGCGGCTGATATTTACAGCAAAATTGCCGAATTCATCGGTCATTTGACCCAGTTGGGGTTAGGGGTGAGCGGGGTGCGCCGCATTGCCCAGTTGTACGAATCCGACCCCAAGGGAAAAGCCTTGCTTCACAACATTTCCACCCTGCGCTCGTGGGTGCTCGTC
The DNA here is from genome assembly GCA_045636885.1 of Alloprevotella sp. Lineage (GTDB taxonomy): Bacteria > Bacteroidota > Bacteroidia > Bacteroidales > Bacteroidaceae > Alloprevotella. Next base: position 1,722 of record JAZTYI010000061.1, on the reverse strand, counting down.
ACGGCCGTATTGGGTGCAGTGTTTATGCTGTTGCTTGCTCCCCTACTTGCCTACATCTTCTTGAAGGACAGCGCTCGATGGGTGGAGTGTACTGCTCTTGCTCCCTTGGTATTCTTTTCCGCCCTATTCTCGGGTGAAATCACCATTCTCAAGGCCACGCGACAACTGAAGAAACTGGCGCTGAGCACACTCATAGGTGCTTTGCTTACGCTCTTTATCACGGTTCCTTTATACGTATTCTTCGAGCGTGCGGCCATTATTCCTGTCCTGATCCTTTCGTCAGTCAGTCTGTTTGGAGTATACTTCCTGTCGGCCACACATCATTATCCCTACAAACTAAATTTCACTCACGCCAGTTTCAAGCAAGAGGGACTCCCGATGTTGCGCCTGGGCGCCTCGTTCGTTTTGGCGGGCGTGTCAACCACAGCCGCCGAACTCTGCGTGCGCTCATTCATCAACTGGCAGTCGAATGAGGCGTTTGTAGGCTTTTACAGCGTAGGGTTCACCCTTGTTGTGAGTTATGCGCGCATTATCTTTGTGGCAGTTGATGCCGATTATTTCCCGCGCCTCACCGCTATCGCTGAGAATCATCGGGAAATGAACCAACTCATCAATCGCCAGATCGATGCGCTCGTGATGCTCATGGCGCCCTTCCTAATAACCTTTGCTATAGGGTTACCCTATATCATCCGTTTGCTCTACACACAGGAATTCCTTTGCGTCGTTCCTATGGTGCTTGCAGCACTTTGTTACATGCTCTTCAAGGCAGTCTACACCCCCATTGCTTACCTTCCTCTTGCCAAGGGCGATTCGCGTGTCTACCTGTTCATGGAACTGCTTTACAACAGCGTATTTGTAACAACAGTTCTGCTGGGTTATTACTTTGGCGGTTTGTTAGGGGCTGGTCTCGGATTGACCGTCGCCAACCTATTTGATTTCCTTACAATCAATTTCTACTACACCCGCCGCTACCAATTCCGCATGAAGCGCCTCACCCTGCTGCGCACGCTGGCACAACTGTTCATCCTGTTGCTCACACTCACCATCTGTTTCCTCTGCGACGGCGTTGCAAAATACACAGTGGGCACGTTCCTGCTCCTCACCTCATTGATGTGCAGTTTTCGGGTGTGGAAGCAAAACAAATAAGGCCCATTTTCATCTGCAAAAAATGCAGAAAAATGAGGAATAATGTTGGTGTTAACAAGTGTTAACGGGTTTGCATTTCGCTTTGAAATTTCGTATCTTTGTGTTACGGAAGTGGAGACACCCCCAGGAATCGGGGATGTCTCCACTTTTTTTGTCTCAAAAAACCCATTTTTGGGGTCAAAAAATAAGTTACCTTGTTTTTTCAAGGTTAAACAACCGGTTTTTAATGTTACTTATTCTGACGCCGCAAATAGATATTGTTGCGAGGGGGAGTACATTGAATGTTAATGTTTGTTAAAGTTTTCTGCGAAAAATGACGAAAAATGAAGGGGAAAAGTGTCACAATTTTTCGCCAGGTAAGTAGTAAGTAGTGAGGAGAGAGTAGTGAGTAGTGAGTAGTCCATGCGGAGGTGATACTCCGGACGGCGCTCTCCCCCTGTTTATAGGGGGAGGGGACCGCCTTGGCGGTGAGGGGGTGCGGAAAATAGTTCCGGACGGCGCTCGAGCGCCGTCCGGAGTATCACCTCCGCATGGACTACCAACTACTTACTACTAACTACTTACCTGGCGAAAAAT
>JAZTYI010000060.1:0-55832 GCA_045636885.1 Alloprevotella sp. | reverse complement strand
GGTGAAGGGGGAAAGGTGAAGGGGGAAAGGTGAAAGGTGAAAGGTGAAAGGTTTTGCCATCCGGTCTTTTTACCCATGCGGTGCGCGCATCCCGCAAGGTCGTTAACCGTTCCCCGTTAACCGTTAACCGTTCACCGTTTACAAGTGCAAAGTTACAACACGCCCCACCCCGCTTGTCATTTATTGTCATTTAGCATCGCAAAAATCGGCAAAAATGCGCATTTAACGAATAGATATTCAGCATCTTACAAGCGCTGACAAGCGCTGAAAATTTTTTAAAAATTTCCCAGCAACTGAACACGAAGGGGCCTCACTTGACCTACCTACCAACCGGAATCCCATCGGAAATTCAAGCGGGACCTCCATTGACCTGTAGGGACGCACGGCTCGCTTTCTATGTTTCCGACCAAACTATTTACCGTTTTTTTTTGATTAAGCAGCTGTTTTATGGATATTGATATATTCAGGGTTAAACGGTTGATTATTTTTCACCATTGAGGTGACAATATGTATGAGTTTGTTCTTCACATTATTTCGGGCAACTTCTTTATTCTTACCACGAGTAATAAGACGATAGTAGTAGTCCCTAATAAGGGGGCAATAATTGATTGCAGCAAGAGCTGCTTGCGTAAGCATAGCTTTTAGTTTCTTGTTAGCCATGTAATGCACATGCGGATCTGAATGGACACTCGTCCCAGAATCTTTGCCAAATGGTGCGATGCCATAATAACAAGCAATTTTGCGTGCGTTGAATTTAAAACGAGTAAAGTTATTGGTATAGATAAGGAGGCATAAAGCATTTTGCAATCCAATTCCAGGCACACTAGTCACGAGTTCATAAGTATGCTTAATTTTTTCATCAGATACAATCAACTCCATGATTGCCTTCTCGACCTTTGCGATTTCCTTGTTAAACTCATTGAGAAGATGATGACCAGAACGAGATATTAAGTTCTTGGAGGGTGACTTCTCCAAAGTTAGTTTTTTCTCACCTCGACGTACTTGAATAGCCTTCTTTTGATTCACCAACTGTTGGCGATACAAAAATAGTTCTCGCAATTGGAGGAGTATCTCATCTAGAGGTACATAGAGTTCTGCACGATCATGATTTCTCATAGCATACTCCGCAATCATTGAAGCATCGGCTCTGTCTGATTTGAGACGTCGTAAGCCTGAAGCATCTTTGATACATTTCGCATTTTCAAGCCACATGTCATACCCTTTAGCGTAAAGGTAATTGCACAAAGGTTTACTATAATCACCTGTGTTTTCTCCGCAAAAGAGCCATAAATCCTTATCTATTTCATGGGCGTTCTTCTTTACCCATTTAACCAATTTGTTATAACCATTTTTAGTGGAGGAAAATGTGTGGGTTACTCTTGAGAACATCTCTTCAAGACCATTGGCAATGATGACTGTCGCATCAATCTTTTCCTTTGAAAAATCGATACCAATAAATAACTTTTTCATAACTTTGTTGTGTTATAAAATTTCTATTAAGAATTGGTCAATAGTTGTATGGACTGGCACTCTAAGAAGACTTATAAGTCATAACTTTCTATATGGTCTTTGCAACTATGCTGAGAAGGACCGAAACGAGCCATAGATTTTATCTCCAGCGTCCAATGGTTTTCCTTTTCAGCAGACCGATTCTTCCTTACTACAACAAAGGTAAAAAACGATCTATAGTTATCTAAATTTTATCTTTTTCTTTTTGTTTTTAAGCGACCGCGTCGCTCACTCTGCAAACTTAGAGTGCGTCCTCCTCACTCGGAATTCCCACCATAATACACGCCGCATGGCTTTCTCCTTTAATCCTGCTTCGCAGTCTTGACCTCCTTCTTGCAAGGCATAGTATAAACAAGTTTATCCTCTGCTCTTGCTTCATTCGTCGGTTCCCCTTCTCCTTTCACCTTTCCCCTTTCTCCTTTTTCCAATCCCTCGCATTACAGATTACAGGTTACAGTTATTTTGAACTCACATGCTACCCTCAGCGTAAGACATAAAAAAATTTTATTATATATTTAAATATATAATAACTTATTTCTTGTACTATTTTTCAAGTCTCTGACGTATCAAAATAAAAAACTGTAATCTGTAATCTGTAATGTCTGAACTCAATTTGACTCCTTCAATGAGACGTTTGAAAAACAAAAAAGAGTATCTTTGCATTTGTATCGTAAAATAATAGTTAATCATGGCCAAGGCAAAACCTTTTGTCAAATGGGTTGGAGGTAAGACTCAGCTCATTGAACAACTCGAAGCGTTGCTTCCTGCTGACTTTGACGAGAGGGAGAACGTGACCTACATAGAGCCCTTTGTTGGTGGAGGAGCAATGCTCTTTTATATGTTGCAAGCGCACCCTAATATTAAGTCAGCCATCATAAACGACATAAATAGCGATTTAATTACTTGTTATCGTACGGTCAAGAATAAACCTGACGAACTTGTTGTTTCGCTATCAGACATTCAAAAGGAGTATTATTCCTTAAATAGCGAAGAAGCAAGAAAAGATATGTTTTTGCAAGTAAGGGATAAATACAACACTAAAGCGCTTGATGATATTGAAAATTCAACATTGTTTTTCTTTCTAAATCGCACCTGCTTTAATGGTTTGTATAGAGTAAACAAAAGCAATAAATTCAATGTTCCCTTTGGTAAATACACGAACCCTACGATTTGTGATGCGTCAACTATATATGAAGATAGCGAATTATTGCAAAATGTGCAGATTCTAAATGGTGATTTTGAAGACACATTTGAATACATCACCGACAATACGCTGTTTTACTTTGATCCTCCATATCGTCCATTAAGCGAGACGTCAAGTTTCAACGATTATACAAAGGAGGCATTCAATGACGATGCTCAGCGCAGATTAAAAATCTTCTGTGATAAGGTGCATCAAAGGGGGTGTTCCTTTATGTTGTCTAACTCAGATTGTTTGGGTAAAAATGAGCAAGATCGTTTCTTTGATGAATTATACAAAGCATATCAGATAGATAGAGTTTGGGCGTCAAGAAATATCAATTCGGTAGCTTCTAAGAGAGGAAAGTTGACAGAAATCCTTGTACATAATTACCAACAAACCAAGGGGGCATATAATGTAAATTCTATTGCTTACCAACAAATTAACAGTGTAGCTGAAGATGAATGCACATACGGAAAATGAATTTAACATATTCATGTCTCAATTAAAGGAGACGAATCAAACATTAGGTTTCTTTTGCGATTTTGAGAAGATTTCTCAGAATGTTAGTAACATAGAAATAAGTCTTAATATTCTTAATTACTTGATTGGTAAGCAAAACATTGAAGAAGCTGTTAATGATATTTGGAAAAGGGATAGCAGCGCCTTTAATGTAATGGATATTTTAATTGCTGTAAGAGACGATGGCAGGAAAAAAGTAATAGATTCGTTAGGAGATTGTGTGTTGCTTAAACAACTATTCACCTCTCCTGATAGAGTTGTGGAATATCTCAACGAAACGGGATTGGCAGATTTATTTAGAAGCAATCGTATCAAGGATTTGGTCGATTATGTTTTCGGCATTGAGACGGGGTTAGATTCTAACGCTCGCAAGAACAGAAGCGGGCATATTATGGAAGATACCGTGCAAGCAATTCTTGAAGAAACGGGTATGACATATCGCAAGGAGGTTTATTCAAGCGATTATCCTGCACTTTCAGAAGTTTTGGGAGAGGATGAAAAACGTTTTGATTTTGTGGTGGAAACTCCTAATAAAGTGTATCTTATTGAGGTAAATTTCTATAGTGGTGGAGGTTCCAAACTTAACGAAGTGGCACGTGCATATTCAGATATAGCACCAAAGATAAATTCGGTAGATGGGTTTGAATTTGTATGGATAACCGATGGAATTGGTTGGAAGTCAGCAAAGAATAAATTGCAGGAAGCGTTTTACAGCATTCCATGTGTTTATAATCTTACAACTATTCACGATTTTTTACGAAATATAAAGGTATAGGTGCGTATGCCTCCAATCAAGTAAATGGTTAAATCTTACTACAAATCCCCTAATCGTGACTTCACACTTCTTCAAGGCAATTGTATTCAATTGCTAAAAGAGTTTGAATTCAAATTTGACATGATTTTTGCCGACCCTCCTTATTTCCTTTCAAGCGGTGGCATTTCGTGTCAGAGCGGAAAGGTCGTCTGTGTGGATAAAGGAGATTGGGATAAACCCACCACAACAGAGGAAATGGATGCGTTCAATCTGGAATGGTTGACACAATGTCATAAGCATCTAAAGGAGAATGGTACTATTTGGATTTCAGGTACACATCACAATATATTCAGTGTTCAACAACAACTGATAAAACTCGGATTTAAGATATTAAACGTGATTACTTGGGCAAAAACAAATCCAGCGCCCAACATATCATGCCGATATTTTACCCACTCAACAGAATTTGTGATTTGGGCACGTAAATCGTCAAAAGTTGCACATCAATACAACTACGAATTGATGAAGCTGCTAAACGATGATAAGCAGATGACGGACGTGTGGCAATTACCTACTATTGGGCGCTGGGAGAAGTCGTGCGGAAAGCATCCTACCCAAAAACCTTTAGCGCTTCTATCCCGCATTATACTTGCATCTACCCAGCCAGGGCAATGGATTCTTGACCCCTTTGCCGGTAGTGGAACAACGGGGATTGCATCAACTTTGCTTGGTCGTCGCTTCCTCGGTATAGAGCAAGATGAGCCATTTATTGAAATGAGTCGTATGCGACGTGAGGAGTTAAACTTGCCACATGTAGCTGAACAATATCGCTCGAAAATTAAAGACCTTAATAAATTGAATTTCACCGTTAATGAGGAAGAAACTTTATACGGTGACTTGCCGTTTTAAGAACTAACTTTTTAGATAGATTTTTTATGCATCCCTCTTTGGGGTGCATAATTCTTTTTCTTACCTTTGTAAAAGTATAAACACACATTAAATCTAATATCAGCAGCATGGCAAAATTTGCACAGTACTACTTGAGATACAACTTGGAGAATTTGTTTTCTGCCGAATTTAAGAATCAAAGGCAACAGATTTTCGGTGCTTTCTTCGACACGAATGAAAGCATCGTTTTCGCTTCGGGAGAGGGAGAGGAGAAGAAGGTGTACAAACACCAAGTCTATCACCTGTCGCAAAACAAGAACATTATCGTGATGCGCATTGCGAACGACAAGAAAAAGACGGTTGAACAAGACTTTAAGGAGGTGGAGGTGAAGCATGAACCTTCGTGTTATGTCGTTATTGACAACCGTGAGCGGTGCCGACGCATAGCCATTCAGCAGAACAAGGCCTTTGCGGGGAGTAAGAACGTTGGAGAAATCATTAGAAAATGTATAGACACTCAGATGATGAACTCGTATTACATCGGGTTGGAGCTATTCCCACAATTTTACCCCAAAGACTTTTACAAGGCATGGCGCATGCAGCAACACCATACGGCGCGCCTCCGTTTCAACCTTTCTGCAGAGCAAATTCCTACAGACTTCTCCGAAAATGAATGCGACGACGACACAATTATGGGACTTGCCATAAAGTTAAATGAGGAGTATTTTCGCAATACATATTATTCCACACTGGAATTGTCTGCGCCCCATAAAGATGCCTGTTTGTATGTTGACGAGGAGAGCACATACATAAAAAATCTGGTGCATTTTTGCGCAAATACGGGCAATTCTATAGAAATCATTACACACGACGGCGCTAAGTTCACTTGCTTTATCGACACTGATGATGAGAGTGATAAAATAGTAACCAATGAATTTGACACGGATTATTTTGAAATTCTATTTGATACAGACATAGAGGGTAAAGACAAAGAAAACGTCGAGCAGAAGGTGTTGGAGTTTGTGAACGGGATGAAATACATCGTCAACGACGAAGAAGAAAAGCAGGAGGCAGTGGCATGATATGCAGATTGAACAAACAAGAGCAGAGGGAGGTTTTATTAAAGTTGATGAAAGACGATGTCTTCGCCATTGCGCACAAGGCGTTGAAAGGCATGCCCTGTAGCATGAGCGTGGAATCGATATTTTGTACGGCAGACAACCTTGTCAACCATTTGCTCACCCATGAAATTACGGAGGAGGAGTATATTGACTATGTCGTTGATGACTTTGAAGCGGAGTTGAACGACGAAGGAGCTGTTTTCCCCATTCTTACCGTTGTATTTGTGAAGTTGTGTGCCATACGCAAGGCGAACCCTATTGCAAAAAGCATAGCAAGAGCATTTATACATCGTTGTCAGAGATTTGCCGATTTCCAAGACCTGTTGGAGGTATTGGCAAAGGTGGAGCATCAACGAAGCGTTGAACGAGGGCGCATTGACTTGATGAATTATGCGTTGAGGACATTAGGTGATGAATATACAGAAAAGCAAGTTGATGAATTCCTTAATTATCTTTGTGCAAACATTCATCTCATGAATACGCAGGAATTACAACACTTGGAGAGATGGTTTTCACGCTATAACGATGCAAATAAACACATCGTGCAATCGTACGTCAACGAAATCCGTGAAGCTATAAATCAGCACATCTCACTCGAACATCAACCTAAAGTTGTAAACACAGAGGGAGGAACAGCCATTCTTGGTGGTAATTTTCAGCTCCCAACTTTCAATAACAATAAATTATTAACCCCATGAACGAAGGAATAATCATAAATACAGGAGGAGGTACGGTTATAACAGGCGGTAATTTTGAAAATGTGGAATTCGTTGCCAATAAATATGTGGTAAATGAACCCAAACGTACGCCTGTTGCTGATATTGTTGAGGTTGAAGATGTTGAGAAACAGTCAACTCACCCCACAGACATACCTGAATCCGCAACTTCATGTTTTAAGTTTGCCAACGATTTTATCAAGGGAGAAGTTGAAAAGGTGGTGAAAGCATTCTATTTGGATAAAGCTGTAAATTTGGCGTTGATTGAAGTGGTGTTGTTTGACCACGGACAACTTTACAAAAGAAATGGTCACGCTCAATTTGTTCGCGCATTATTAGATTGGGGAATTTTGTGTGAAGGTGTAGATGTTTCTAAAACATCAAGTGGTATGGCATCTAAATTAAGAAAACCATTCCCCACGACAGGATATAAAGATTGGGATAATACATACTTGAATGAACGCAACTTGTGTGTAGAAATAGCCAAGAAACTTGATGAAACAATAAAATACAATCGTTGAGAATCTCATTTAACTCATCGTAAAAACTCATAGTGTCTCATAATCACTCATTCGGCTCATTATCATTTGATAGTGAGCCGTTTATATTTTGTTTCAGCTTCATTTTCCTCTGTTTTGAGCATACCTTTGCATCAGAATCCTCCGAGATAACAGCACCGAAGCGGGTTATCCTTCAGATGAGCGGAGGGAGATAAGAAAAACTATGAACAACATCTTCAAAGTAGTGGCACAAAGCCCTACAATTCAGGTGCCTTCACAGATGGAGGGCGGTCAAACCTCAAAGTGCACGTTGGTGCTTCAGGAACTTGGGGGAAAGTATGAAAACGCGTATGCGGTGACGCTCTTGGGCAACGGAGCGCAATGCAGATTCGCCACTGGGGATATGGTGGCGGCAGTGTTACGATTTACCACGCACGAGTACAACGGTCAGTGGTACCAGGATGTGGTGGCAAAAGAAATTATAACATTAAAAAATTAACACACACAACAAACACAAATTGTTTTAACCGAGTAAAGGTTTGAGAGGAGTCTCATGAGTGAAAAACGCGCGTAATCTTCACACTCCGAAGCTCACAATCTTATTCGGAAATGAAAAAACAGAAGAGAATCACTATTGACGGTGAAGTGAGATTAGACACCACAACGGTGTATAGTAACGAGCAAATCAGAATGGACGTTTGTCCGTGGGGAAACGCAGAAGACATTGCGCCAGACGGCAGGGTAAGCCTAAAGGGACGCACAACGATTGAGCCTGGAGGCAGGTCGTGGTTCAAACCTTATAGAATTAACACAGGTAGTCGCTATCAAACGCTTTTTCAAACCGAGCATTGTATGGTGATGCGCACACAGGGAGGTGCAATAATTGAGAAATGGAGGTTCTCTAAAAACATGACACCCCTTGACATCATGGAAGCACGGGAGAAAGAAAATCTTCGCATTTTGGCTTATTACAAGAGCAGAAAGGAGAACATCGTTTGGTAAAAAAGTTGAAATAGTGAGAAGTGAGGAGTCCGTGCGGGACAATACTCCGAATGGTGTTACTCACTCCTCACTCCTCACTACTAAAAAGTATATTTATGGAATCTAATTATTTTACCTGTATAGGCAAAGGGCATGGTGCCCCCGCCATACGTGCCACCATGGAGGCGTGGCAACAATTGAGAAACGAACAGTGGTTGAAAGACATGTGCGAACGCATTGAGCAGGGCGATGAAACGCTAAAAAATCGCTTGCCGATTTGGACACCATCTTGTGCGGAGTTTAAGAACAACCATCGTGCAGTTAAGGATGCTACAAAACCCTTACGTCGCTTGATGCTCGACTTTGACCAAAAGGGGCACTCTCAGGAGATTTTAGAGCGTTGTATGCAGTTAAGAGAAGCAGGGAAATGGAACATTCTGCTGGTAGAGGAAAGTGTGCGTCGCGGTACGCATGTGCTTATTACGCTCCCTACGGGGATGACACAACAAGAGGCACAAGCGCAGTTTTCCGAGGAGGTGGGATTTCAAGCCGACCCTGCATTAAAGGACGTGTCACGATGTATTTATATGGTGCCAGCGTCTCACACGCTTTGGGTGAGTGAACAACTGGGCACGATTGGTGAAAACGATGTGTTGGAGGCAACACAAGATTTGGCATCAGCATCATGCGAAAATGTCAGAGAATTGCCAACGACTGGAGCATACATTCCGACTCCCGCCCCCACCTTTCCCCCGCTCGAATACCCCAACCTCGTCAGCGTCCTTGAGGAACAGATGGGCGGGGCGCCTGCGCACGGTTCTCGAAACAACTTTATCTTTTCTATGGCGTGCCACCTGCGCTATGTGTGTAATGATGACCCTCATTGGATAGCCCAAGTGTTGCCCACTTATGGGGAAAATCGGGAGAAGTGGATGACTACCATTAAAAGTGCATGTAATCGCTCGCAAACGCCTTATATGCCGAGGATTATGAAGCGTGTGTTGGAGATTTGTAGGCGCCAAACTTCTGACGCCGAGGGCGATGGTATGGCAGACAATCAACCGCCGAAGATGCCCCGCACATTGCCTCCACTTATCCGCCTGCTCATTAGCAAAACGCCCTCGCTTTACAAACCCGCCGTGGCGCATGCCGTATTCCCCGCACTTGGGGCGCACCTGTGGCAAACGCGCTTTAGGTATATCGACAATGTGGAGCACGAGGCAACGCTCATGAACGTACTTATGGCGGGGACAGGAGCGGGGAAGAATTGCATCACCGAACCCATCAACCGCATCATGGCGGACATTCGGCGACGCGACCTCGACAACTTGCGCCGTGAGCGTGAATGGAAGCGCGAGATGCAAACGAAGGGGGCGAACAAGGACAAGCGTAGTCGCCCCGAAGGGCTCGTCATTCAGGAGATTGACCCCGACATGACGAATGCAGCCTTCGTGCAACGCCTTGCCGACGCCGAAGAGCGCTTTCTTTACACCCGCATGAACGAGATTGACCAATTTGACGCCCTCAAAACGTCCGCCCGAAGCAAGGCGCAATTCCAAATCATGTGCTTGGCGTTCGACCCTGGCAACTCCTACGGACAAACGCGTGTGGGCACGGGAAGTGTGAGCGAGCGTGTGTGCATCCGCTTCAATTGGAACGCTTCGACCACCGTGCAAAAGGGGCAACGCTACTTCTCCAGTGTGCTTACCGACGGTCCCATCTCGCGCATCAACTTCTGCACCATCCCCGAGCGTGAAATCGGAGCAGAAATGCCCGTTTATGGCACTTATGATGAGGGTTTTGACGAGGCGCTTCGCCCCTACATTGAGCGCCTGAACAATGCCCGAGGGTTCATAGATTGTCCGCAAGCACGCACTTTGGCAAAGAAGTTGATGGAGGAGTGTGCCGACTTCTCACGACTCTCGCAAAGCCGTGTGTATGAAAACCTTTCGTATCGTGCCAACGTGATTGCTTACCTCAAAGCGATGGTGCTCTACGTGGCGCAGGGCGAGAAATGGGACAAGACGATTGAGCACTTTGTACGTTGGTCCTTGAAGTACGACCTGTGGTGTAAAATGCACTTCTTCGGTGAAAGCATTCTCAATCAAGAAACGGCTGAACAAGGGCGTGAGCGCCGAGGTCCTCAGAACTTGCTCGACCTTCTGCCCGATGAGTTCACCCGCCAGGAAGCCCACCAACTACGCTTACAGATGGGGATACAATCGGGTTCATTAACTGGGATGCTTGCTGCTTGGAAACACCGTGGATATATCGAAAACAGCAATGATCCGCAAACAATGCCACTCGAAATTAGGCGTTATCGCAAGACGGACAATTACATCGGAAAAGAAAAATAAGGCGTTACAGATTACAGATTACAGTTATATAACAAGAGAGTAGTGAGGAGGAATTTGTAGTGAGGAGAGAGGAGTGAGGAGAGAGGAGTCCTTGCGGGTTAGTTTTCTCTGAAAATTCTAAAAACTCTAAAAATTCTGAAAACTCCGAACCCTCTAAAAAATTTAACAACCAATTACCATGACAAAAACTAAACTTCCCCGCGGTCTCCGCAACAACAATCCGCTCAATATTCGCCACTCTGCCTCGCGTTGGCAGGGTGCGCGAGTGGAGCAGACGGACAAAGCCTTCGTACAATTCACCTCAATGACGATGGGCTATCGCGCAGCTTGGCGCATTCTTGAAACGTATTATAAACATTTTGAGGCGCAACATAAGCCTTTTACTCCACGCAACATTATTTTCCGATGGGCTCCGCCGAATGAGAATGACTCGGAGGCGTATCTCCGAAGGGTGTGCCAACTCACGAACCTTGCGGGCAATGAGGCGCTCGTGCGACCGTCAAGTTGTAGAGTACAGAGTACAGATTACAGAGTACAACTGCCTTGCGGGGTGGGTATGCCGCCCCCGAAGACGTCAAACACCCCAAACTCCCAAAAGTCCTTAGAATCCTCACCACCTCTCCTCAACGACGCCTACACCGCTCCCGACCCTCAAGCCAAAACGAAACTCATTGACCTCCTTGCCGCCATGACCTGCGTGGAGAATGGTATCACGATGAAGGAGGTGGACCGCGGGGCGATTGAGAAAGGACTAGATTTAGTGAGGAGGGGAATTTAGTGAGTAGTTAGGAGTGAGTAGTGAGTAGTCCTTGCGGGTATGCGAATCCACTTGACCTGTAGGGACGCACGGCTCGTGCGTCCTTCACCCACCCGCAAACCATCGTTCCACTCGCAAAATCCGCATGAATGGCGGACGCACGAGCCGTGCGTCCCTACAGGTCAAGTGAAAACTCCTCACGATGTTTGTTTATCCGCATGGCATTACTCACTACTCACTACTCACTACTACTTACTCCTCTCTCCTCACTCCTAACTACTCACTAATTACAATGCCCCTCATCTCCTTCGGTCTCCTCGCCCAACGCTACTACCCCGACAAGACATACCGCACTGCCACGCGCCTCTTCCGCCGTGAATTGGAAGTCACCAAAGGTCTCCTCCGTGACCTCAAGAAGGCGGGATATACGCCCACCAGCCGCTTACTTACACGCACACAGGTGAGGATTATTGAGAAGTTTATTGGGGAGGCGGGATGAGAACGTTGAAAGATGAACGTTGAGAGTTGAAAGATCGTTAAACCTTAAACCTTAATCGTTAATCGTTCAACTTTAATCGTTCAACCTTAATTTATTTCGTACCTTTGTCCCAATCAAACAATACAACCACATCTTTTTGATGTGAAGATTTGAATATTGGGTGTTAAACGTATGACGAACAAGAACAACGAGATAATAATCTATCAATCTGAGGACGGGCAGACACAAGTTGATGTCCGTATGGAGAACGAAACGGTGTGGCTCACACAGGCGCAGATGGCAGAGCTGTTTCAAACAGACAGAACCTCTATTGTGCGCCACATCAATAACATTTATAAAGTAGAAGAATTAGAGCGCGAATCAACCTGTGCAAAAATTGCACAAGTTCAAATGGAGGGAAGCAGAGCGGTTACCCGACAAGTCCCCATTTTCAATTTGGACATGATTATTTCGGTCGGCTATCGTGTGAATGCAAAGCGTGGCGTGCAGTTCCGCAAATGGGCGAACAAGATTTTGAAGGACTACCTCTTAAAGGGGTATGCCGTAAATGACCGTCTGCGTCGTGATCAGTTGGGAGAACTTCGCCAATTGGTGCAGGTCGTAGGTCGCACACTTCAGAGTCAAGACATCACTCAAACGACCGACGGACAGGCGCTCTTTGATGTGGTGGTGGACTACACCTACGCCCTCGACACACTCGACAATTACGACTATGAACGCCTCGCTATTGAGCGCACCACAACGCCCGAAACTCCCTTTCACGCTACTTATGAAAATGCCATGACTGAAATACGCCGCCTGCACGCCAAATTTGGGGGCAGTCAGTGGTTTGGCAACGAAAAGGACGATTCCTTCAAGAGTAGCATCGGGCAGATATATCAAACCTTCGGAGGTGAAGAACTCTATCCCTCGGTAGAAGAAAAGGCAGCTATGCTACTCTACCTCGTAACCAAGAACCACTCTTTCAGCGATGGCAATAAGCGCATTGCCGCCACCTTGTTTCTATGGTTCTTGAATAACAACGGAGTCCTCTATCGCCCTGACGGCACCAAACGCATTGCTGATAATACCCTTGTGGCGCTCACACTGATGATTGCTGAGAGCCGAACGGAGGAGAAGGATGTGATGGTGAAGGTGGTGGTCAATTTGATTAATCAGCACAATGCGTAAGTTACAATAACAAAATCCCTTTTAATATGAAAAACACGACACTTGGAATATTAACACTGGCGGCGCTTGCGGAACCGATGGTGGCGCAGGAGCGTGCGGACGTGGAGCCGTACTTGAAGATGCGCCCGAATGTGGTGATGATTTATGCGGATGACTTGGGCTTTGGCGACTTGGAATGTTATGGTGCCAAGGGCGTGAGGACGCCGAATGTGAACCGCTTGTCGGAAAATGGGGTGCGCTTCACGAATGCGCATGCCGTGGCGGCTACGAGTACGCCTTCGCGCTACTCCTTGCTCACGGGTCAGTATCCCTGGCGCAAGGCGGGTACGGACGTTGCGGCGGGCGATGCGGGGATGATTATTACGCCCGAGCAGACGACCGTTGCCGACGTGTTCAAGGAGGCGGGCTACAGGACGGCGGCCTTCGGTAAGTGGCACCTCGGACTTGGGGCGGAAACAGGTAAGCAGAATTGGAATGCGCCCATCACGCCTGCGTTGGCGGACATTGGTTTTGACTATTCTTACATCATGGCGGCTACGGCTGACCGTGTGCCCTGTGTGTTTATCGAGAATGGGGCGGTGGCTAACTACGACCCCTCGGCGCCCATCTATGTGAATTACAATAAGAATTTTGACGGCGAACCCACGGGTGCTGCCAATCCCGAATTGTGTTACAACTTAAAGTCGAGTCACGGACACAACAACTCTATCGTCAACGGCATTGGGCGCATTGGTTACATGAAGGGCGGCGGCAAGGCGCTTTGGAAGGATGAGAACATTGCCGATAGCATTACGGTGCACGCCGTGGACTTTATCCGTGAGAATCGCGAGAAGCCCTTCTTCATGTACTTCGCCACGAACGACGTTCACGTGCCTCGCTTCCCCCACGAGCGTTTCCGCGGAAAGAGCGAAATGGGTTTGCGCGGTGATGCCATTGTGCAGTTTGACTGGAGCGTAGGCGAGATTGTACGTGCGCTCGAAGAGCAGGGTTTGCTTGAAAATACGGTAATTATCCTCACGAGCGATAATGGTCCCGTGCTTGACGATGGATACGTTGATCAGGCGGAGGAACTCGTGGGCGAACATAGTCCTACGGGCGGTTTGCGTGGCGGTAAGTATAGCGCCTATGAGGGTGGCACGCGTGTGCCGTTCATCGTGCATTGGCCCGCCGTTATTAAGGAGCAGGCGGTGAAGAGTGCGCTCGTTTCGCAAATTGACTTCCTCGACGTGATGGCACGCATTGCGGGCGTGGGCAATGGTGAAGCACGCTCCGCGGACGGTATGCCTGGCGAAGTCGCTACTTGGTTTGGCAATGACGAAAAGGGACGTGCGTTTGCCATGGGCATGGCGCAGAATCACACCCTCACACTTCGCACAGAGAGTTGGAAATTTATCGAACCCAAGGGCGGAGCGGCAATGATTCCTTGGGGACCGAAGATTGAGACGGGGTATGCTACGCATCCGCAACTCTTCAAGCACACCAACGGCGAGTTTGACGAAACTCAAAACCTCGCGCCCCACTACCCCACCATCGTTGAGCAGATGTCCACCTTGTTGGAGCAGGTGAGGCACGCACGCTATGAGGATGTCGGCACACAGACACCGTAAGCATATTATGACACTTCCACATCACCCAGAGAAAATGGTGGTGTGGATTTTTTTGTGGTTTCACATTTCAGCATTGCGCAGATGTATAATTTAAGAAGCACTCCGAATGGTCATTATAATTAGTTATCTTATATTGCTGTCCGGTAAAATTAATCTCTTTATTTTAGAGAACACGAATTTCACGAATAACACGAAACCTTTCGGAGTGTTCTTTGCTTATCGCATACGAATTGCACGAATACCATCCGGATGGTAAAAATTCGTGTTATTCGCCTCTGATTAAGAAATATTCATCCCGTATAGGTTCGTGTTATTCGTGAAATTCGTGTTCTTTTAAACATAGAAATTCGCGTTTTTTCGGTTGAATTTCTATAATGGAGCTTGTATGAGTACAACGATCCGTCAAACAAAAAGTTATCTGTGTTTACCAGACAGCAATAGTTATCTTACTAAGAAATTGACCTGAAATTTATTAAAAAACTATAATTATAGTAGAGAAATACTATTTTTATCGTAGAAAGGTTTTGGGATTGATTTTTTACTACTATATTTGCCGTAGAAAATAAAACGACACAATTATAAGACGTATGAAACAGAAGAATTTGACGAAGGCAGAATTGCAATTAATGAACATACTTTGGGCGAAAGGCGAAGCCACGGTGAGCAAAATTATTGAGGAAATGGGCGAACCGAAACCTGCTTACACCACGGTACTCACCGTGATGCAGGTATTGACGCGCAAGGAAGTAGTTTTTCCCGAGCGCCGAGGCAAGGCACACGTGTTTCGCCCCCTACTCTCACGCGAGGAATACATCAACGGTTTTATGCAAGAAACGCGCGACACCCTCTTCCACGGTTCACTCCGCAACTTCCTCTCCTTCTTCGTGAAGAGTGAGAAGCTGAGCAAGGAGGAGTTGCAAGAGATTTTGGAGGAAATCAATGGCGAGAAGTAAACGGAATTACACAAGAGATATTAAACCCATTCAACGAATTTCTCCCGCTCCATGATAAGTTCATTTTATCCCCTGCTCTACGGTTACGCCAGCATGTTGCTCATGTCCGTTTTGCTGGTGGCTTTCTACCTCATATTCCTCTCCAGGAAGCACTCGTTTCGCTTCCAGCGCAGTTATTTGCTCGCCATTCCCATGGTGTGCTTGTTGCAGGTGGGCGCTTACTTCGCGAAGTCTTATGTTGAAGGCAAACACGTGCCTGAAGTCATGACGATGACGCAGGAGGAAGCAGAAGCCTACCTTGCCTTGCATCCCGAAGCGATGATGGAAGAAGCGGTTTCGTCCCTACCCGAACAACCTCAAAATGCCGTAATCCCCTCCACGGAAACACATCACGAAGAAGCACCTACGAAGGAAGCACCTACGAAGGAAGCATCCATCATCCTCACACTCACGGCAGACAATGTGCGCACCGCCCTCAGCATCGCCATTCCCACGGTGTCGGTCATCTTGCTCCTTATCATCATTATCCCCCTCGTACGCTTGCGCCTCATGATGCGCAAAGAAACGAATGAGGGTGCTCATTCCGACGGCAACATCCTGCATGCCGCGTGGATACAAACGCCCTTCTCCTTCGGGCGCACGATATTCTTGCCCATGGGTCGCACTCCCGATGAAGAGCGCCTCTTTATCCTTCACGAACAAGCCCACATCGCTTGCCGACATTACATTGACGTTTGGGCGATAGAGTTGCTCACGCGCCTCATGTGGTTCAACCCCATGCTTTGGATGGTGCGCAAAATGCTACGCGACCTTCACGAATTTGAAGCCGACCGCCTTGTGCTTGAACAAGGCACGGACGCATATACCTACCAGTGCCTCCTCGTGAGCGAAGCCTCGGAGGATTGTACCATCATTGCTAATGGATTCAACAATTCCTTCATCCGCCGTCGCATTAAGGAAATGAAGCGCACCGAGCGCGTAGGCATTAGTCGCTTTGGCAAACTCCTTACCGCCTTGTGGGTAATTATACTTACGGGCGCTACGGTTGCCTTTGCCCTACCCCAAAAGCCTGCTACGATTGTGCAAGTCATGAGAGAGACTCACGCTATGGGCGTGGACACCTGCTATGTGGAAGAAAGCGCTATTCCACCGCAAGTAACCATAACGCAACCCTTATTTGTCGTGCATGCGCATGGGGATACCACGGAGTTTACGAGCATCGTTAGCGAGACTCCCGATAGCATGTATTCACAACGCCTTTTCATCAAATACCCTGCGCGCTCAAAAGAAGAAGCAACCGCGATTTCGGGTCGCATACAAAATCAGGTGCAAACCGCGCTCAGATTGGCAGACGTGGATAAGTTGCTCCAAGATGTTGCGCAAGCACCTACCACTCCCTCTCCCGCGCCTCAACAAAAGGCGAGCGAGGAACCTACCCCACAAAGCACCTCCACCGAATACGAATTTCCCACCCACGACCACAACGGTTGGCGCTATGTCATGGACCTTCCCTTGCACGCCCCCAATGACCAACGTCGCATGTGGATTCGCCACGAGGGAAACGAAACCCACATCACCTTTGCGAAGTACATCAGTAGCGACGACGAAATCGTGCGCTTCGGAGGCCCCGATAGTTACATTGTTGACACTGCCACAGGTTACCATTACAAAGCCCGCCGTAGCATTCCCGCCTACGCCTGGCATTACTTCCACGTCAAAGGCATGAAGGGAAAAACCGTGGACATCACCGTGGTCTTTCCTCGCATCCACGACACTGCCCAATGGATTTCACTCTACCAAGTTACCTCACATTTGCAGAGTGGCGAGCGAATCAACGTAAAGCAATATTTGCAGAAATAAAAAATAAAAAACCATGAAGAGATTTCTATTCCCCCTCATAACCCTTCTTCTCATCACGTCATGCGGTCCTAAGTATTACATTGTGGCCGAGCGCGATGAACAAGGCAAAATCCTCTCCGTAAGAGAAATGACGGAGGCAGAAAAAGCGGAGACAATGCGTCTGAAAAAGAACGCACTGACTTACGACACCGTCCCCAACTTCCGCCTTGCCACACTCAAAAAGCCTGCCGAAAACTACGACCCCGAGGATTACAACACCTTTGCCGTCTATACCCATCCACACACCGTGGCACCCTTGCAGAGTCCACAAGGCACGGACAATTTAACGATATGGTGCACCAAGGATGCCACCTACCTCGCTATCGTGGACGAACAAATGTGGACAAGCAGATACCATCAAACATCCAAAGATGTTCACCTACGCGATAGTCAAACAGGCAAAACCTACCCCATCATCAAACTCTTGGGTTACCCCTTGGATCAGGTCTTTTGGATAGAAGGTGTGCCGGGCGAATGGCGTTGTCGCGTCCTCGTCTTCCCACCTCTCCCCAAGCAATGCACAACAATTGACATCATCTTCGACGGTCCTAAACCCAAGCATGTAAAGGGCACTACAGGTTGGGGCATTCGCAAATCTCTTTACAAAATTCCCGTCAGCACACTTCAAGCACAACAACACATCGCCACGTTTAAGGAAACCGTGGTCGTAGAATAAACGCATACGCATCAACAAATCTGGGGAGCGGAAGTCCCTCACCCCTCCGTTCCCCTTTTTCACCCACCGATATACTATAAAAATAGTATGACACAAAACGATATCCCACTTAGTAAAAACTAAGTCGGACTTAGTTAAAATTAAGTCGGACATAATTTGAATGAAGTGCCTAATAGTTTTTCATATCTCAACCATTGCTTCTACAGCCCCTCTAAATCAACAACTTACGCCCTTACTCGTAAAATAATATAAAATTTCCCTAAAAAATCTGTCACAAAAAAGCCTCTCGATCGTTATATAATTAGAAACACTTAACCCATATTTTTCATGAAACACCTACTCCCCCTCCTCATTGCGCTCTTCGCCCTCTCGGCACAGGCGCAAACCTTCAAGTTCAGCGTGAAGGGCATCATTGTTGAAGAAGGTACGAAGGACGCACTTCCCACGGTGAAAGTGCAACTCCTCACCACCGACTCCGTGCGCGAATCGCACGCCACGACCAACGAAGAAGGCGCCTTTCTGCTCAAAGCCAAGAAGGCGGGCAAATACATTGTCTGCGCCGAAATGGTGGGCTTCGAACCCCTCTATCACAATGTGGAGTTGACCACCAAGAAATCCGCCATCGACCTGGGCAAACTCACGCTCACGGCTGAATCTTACCAACTGGACGAAGCGCAAGTCACTGCCCTCTCGCGTATGATGACCGTGAAGGCCGACACCCTCCTGTTTAACACCAAAGCTCTGCGCCTTCCGCCCAACGCTTCGCTCGCCGCAATGATGAAGGAGTTGCCCGGCATTTCCATTGACAAAGACGGCAACCTCACCTTTCAGGGCAAGACGGTGAGTCAGATTCTCGTGGACGGCAAACCCTTCTTCGGCGATGTGAGTACGGCACTTGCCAACATGCCTACCGACGCCGTGAAGGACGTGAAGATGTATGAGAAGACGGACGAGGAAAAGGAGTTTCGTGGCGAACTCGACACGGACAAGGCTACCGTGGTTGACCTCACGATTAAGGAGGAATATAAGTCGTCGTGGATGGCAAACATCGACCTCGGCGCCGGCACTCACGACCGCTACATCGGCAAGGTGTTTACCACGAACTTCACCGACCGCCGTCGCACCGCCATCTTTGGGCAGGTGAACAACGTTAGCCAGAATCAGAGTGTGGACGAAAACGGCAACTGGTCGTACTGGGGCGGACTCAACGGCATCTACACCTATCGCAAGGCGGGCGCCATGCTCCAGTGGGACAACGGCAAGGGCAACAAGGAATCGGGCAACTTGCGCGTGAACGCTAACATCAATCTCTCGCACAACGACCAGACGACCATCACCGACAACAACAATGAAACCTTCCTCGGAGGCGGAAAGTCGCAATACGGCTTTGCTCACGCTGAGCAAAAGGCGCATCGTGTAGGTGGAGATGCGAATGCCTCGCTCACTTACAACATCGACTCGCTCAACCGCATCTACTTGCGTGCCCAGTATTCGTATAACACCAACGATAGTAAGAGCCAATCCTTCTCATCCACCTATCACGAAGCACCCACCGACAATGGCAACTTGGCGGGTAGCCTTATGGCGGACGACGTTCCCGAAGCGCTCCGCCAGCAAGCGGTGAATGCGAAACGTAGTGCGAGATTGGGCACGTATAACAACCACCGTATGGGCTTCTACGGCAACTATACGCACGTGTTCCAAAAGGCGGGTCGCACCATCGACTTTTACGTTACGGGGAATTATAACACGACGGACTACGAGAACCACGCCTTGCAATATTACCGCTACTTCCGCCCCGACGCTCCGCGCCCCGAATTGACCAGCCGCCAATTCACGTATGGTCCCAGCGATAATTATTACTTGTCGGGCGAAGTGAGTTACATCGAACCCTTGAGCAAACACCTGAAACTCAAGGCAACTTATAATTACACGCACGAGAAGAAAGACAACCGCCACGACCTTTACCAGCTTGACCGCTATGATTACTACGCCAACCCCAACGTGCCCGTAGGTTTCCGCCCCACTCCTGGCGATTCGTTAGAGTTCGTGCGCAATGTGGAAAACTCTACGTTCTCCAACCTTTACAACAATGCCCACCGCGTCGTTTTGCGCCTTCAGGGGCAATGGGATAAGGTGGACATGGCGATTTCTCCGTTGGTAACGCTCAATAATGAGAATCTGTATTATCAGAAGGGTAAGGACTTCTTTGCCCCCACCCGCACATCGGCACATTGGAACCTCTTCGGGACATTGAAGTATAAGTTTGACGCTCAAAACTACATTCAACTCAATTATCAGGGTTCTACCTTCCGCCCCACCCTCCAGGAACTGCTCCCCATTCGCGACACAAGCGACCCCATGTCAGAAACGGTGAACAATCCTGACTTGAAGACGGGATGGTATAACAACATTTACTTCACCAGTCGCTTCTTCAACACGAAGCGTGGTGACTCCTACAATGTGTATGGTGGCTTCAGCCAATCGTCTAACGACGTAGTGACCACCATGCAGGTTGACCCCGCAACGGGTTTCACACGTTACAACAAGAAGAACGTGAATGGCGGTTACCACACGTATGGTTCCGTAGGCACAGAGCAACCGCTCGACACGGCGCGCCACTGGACGCTCACCTCAAGCCTTTACATGAGTTACGACCACTCTACGGGGTTTGTAGGCGCCATGGGCAACGACCTCGGACTTTCTAGCATCAACAATGTTAACACCACCGCGCGCCTCGGTCTTCGCTATCGCAAGGACATTTGGAGCGTGTCGCTCAACGGGATGTACGAAGGGCGCTACACCCGCTATAAGGAAACGCCCCAGTACAACCAAGACGGACATACCTACGAAGTCATCCTTTCGCCACAAGTGGACCTCCCCTTCGGCATGAAGATTAACGCTCAAGGCATCTTCTACACCCGCACGGGTTTCTCCGACCCCATGCTCAACCACGACCAATGGATTATCAACGCCTCCGTCTCGCAAACCTTCCTGAAGGATAAGTCGCTCACCCTCCAACTCGAAGTCACCGACCTGCTGAAAGAACGCACCTCGGAATTCAGCCACCTCAGCGCCACCTCGCGCACCTTCAGCCGCACCGAATGCTTCCTCAGCTACGTCATGCTCCATGCGATTTATCGTTTGAATTTGGGAGGAAAGTAATATTTAGAGTTAGAGTACAGAGAACAGAGTACAACTTTTTTAGAGTACAGAGTACAGAGTACAGAGTACAACTACCATCCGGATGGCGCTCTTCCCCTGTTTATAGGGGAAGGGGACCACGAAGTGGTGATGGGGTGCAAGAATACACCCCACATGGAGAAACTACTATCTCCTCTCTCCTCACTACTCACTATTTTCCGCTACCGCTTCTCATGCGTTCATATCAAGAGTAAAAACAAATCTTCATTGCGGTAGCATCATGAGGAGGCGACACACCCCGTGCCGTCTCCTTTTTCTTTGCATGAAATAAAAAGTCTGTAAAAAAAATGGCGGATTTATACCTTCAAAAAAAGAAAATCTGTAATTTTGCTTTTGAAAATAGGATTTACCTTTTAACTAAAATAAGACAATGAAAGCTTTAGTCAAAAAAGAAGCCCAGAAGGGTATTTGGTTGGAAGAAGTTCCCATGCCCGAAGTTGGCGTGAACGACGTTCTCATCAAGATTAAGAAGACTGCTATTTGCGGTACTGACTTGCACATCTACAAGTGGGACGAATGGAGCCAGAAGACTATTAAGACTCCCATGACCATTGGTCACGAATACGTAGGCGTTGTAGCCGAAGTTGGTCCCGGAGTGCGTAATATTAAGGTGGGCGACCGCGTAACAGGTGAAGGTCACATCGCTTGTGGTCATTGCCGTAACTGCCGCCGTGGTTTGCAACACATCTGTGAAAACAGCATCGGTGTAGGCGTAAACCGCGATGGAGCATTTGCTGAATATCTCTGCATCCCCGAATGCAACGTGGTAAAGCTCGACGATCGTATCTCTGACGATATGGCGGCTATCATGGACCCCTTCGGTAATGCTACTCACACAGCCCTTTCTTTCCCCCTCCTCGGCGAAGACGTATTGATTACAGGTGCTGGTCTTATCGGTACAATGGCAACGGCTATTGCTAAGTTTGCGGGTGCGAAGAACATCGTGGTGACTGACCTCAGCGATTACCGCCTTGAAATTGCGAAGAAGATGGGTGCTACACACACCGTGAACGCTTCAAAGGGTGAAACCGTTGCTGGAGCAATGGAACAGCTCGGCATCCGTGGTTTCGACGTAGGTCTTGAAATGTCAGGTTCTCCCATCGCTTTCCGCGACATGGTGAGCAACATGTACAACGGTTCAAAGATTGCACAGCTCGGTATTCTTCCTCCCACAACTACGGTTGACTGGAGCGAAATAATCTTCAAGGCACTCACAATTAAGGGTATCTACGGTCGCGAAATGTGGGAAACTTGGTACAAGATGGAGCAGATGCTCATCTCAGGCCTCGACCTCACTCCCGTTATCACACACAAGTTCCCCATTGCCGACTTCCAAAAGGGCTTCGACATCATGGAATCAGGTCAGTGTGGTAAGGTTATCCTTGAATGGGACTAATACATCACAACTTATAATTAAAGGCGCATCCTGGTGGGTGCGCCTTATTTTTATTGCTAAATAGTAAATAAATGAAGAGAAAAAGAATTTTCAATTCCTTTAGTCTTCAGAATTTTACTACTTTTGCACTATAAACTGGCAAATCCATGAATGAACCATTGTTAGAAATAGGTGCTATACCCATAACGACATCCGTCATTGAATCGTTATATCCTGAACTCAAGTCAGCTAGCAAGAAAGTGGCGTGGCTTGAAAAGAACGGGTATATTATTAGACTTAAGCGAGGAGTATATGTGGTCAATCCCGAACACACGGGCAAGCGACTTTCGAGTGAACTGATAGCGAACCACCTCTATACACCTTCGTATTTATCAATGTCCACCGCCTTGAGATATTACGGTCTTATACCTGAAGCAGTATATGCGCACCAATCTATGACGATCAAGCATTCGCAGAGTTTTGAAACTCCCCTCGGCATTTATGATTATAAGCATATTGAGCGAAAGGCTTTTTCTATTGGGGTGAGAAGCGTGAACAAGGGAGCGTATGCCTTTCTCATTGCATCACCAGAGAAGGCTTTGTGCGACTTAATAGCCAATTCCCCAAAGGTAAATCTGCGATACCAAAAAGATGTTGAAACTTATTTAGAACAGGACATCCGCATGGATATGGACGAATTTTACAAGTTAGATCCACGGATATTTGAGGAGTATACAAAGGTGGGTAAGAAGGCTGATTCTATTTCTACATTATTAAAATACCTTAAGCAATGAAGAACGAGATTTTTAATAACATGCTTTCCCGTTATGACCTAACCACGGAGCAACACAAGAGGAATGCCATATTTGAGGTAAACCAGCAAGTAATCCTTGCGGGCTTGTATGCGGGTGGTTTCTTTGAGTCGGCAGCATTTTATGGAGGCACATGCTTAAGAATATTTCATGGGTTGCAACGCTTTAGCGAGGATATGGATTTCTCATTGCTTACACCCAATGAAAACTTTGATTTTACACAATATTTCCCAGCCATTATTGACGCATTCACATTGGTAGGTCGTGAGGTTGAGATCAAGAAGAAAGACAAGAAGAATTTCGGGAAGGTAGAATCAGCATTCCTCAAAGATAATACAGATGTGTATGACGTGACGTTTCAAACGGAAAAATCCATTAAGATAAAGATTGAGGTAGATACGTGTCCGCCGTTACACTTCAAAACAGAACAGAAGTTGCTTCTCCAACCCCATTCATTCATGACGCGTTGCTTCACCCTACCCGACTTGTTTGCTGGGAAAATGCATGCTTTAGTCTATCGAGCATGGAAGAATAGAGTGAAAGGGCGCGATTGGTATGATTTTGAATGGTATGTGCGCCACAACATTCCGCTTGACTTTACGCACCTGGCAGAGCGTTGCCGTCAATTTAATAATGAAGATATTACCCCTGAATCTTTCAAACAAAAACTTTTGGAACGCCTTGCTACGGCTGACATCAAACAAGTAAAAGCAGACGTTCTGCCGTTTATCCGCAATCCCAAAGAACTGGACATTTGGTCAAACGATTATTTTATTCAGTTGGCTGATATGATTAGGACCGAATAAAGGGGCTTTTATATAGGCATTGATATAACACTCAAGATTATGAGTTGAAGTGTAAACAACGAAAAAAAGCGAGCAGACATTCGATTTGTCTACTCGCTTAAATTATATGTATTACATTCTTACTTCTTGAACAAACGGAAGATTTCGCCAATCCAAAGCACGATAGAGGTGCCGAGGATGCAGATGAGCCAGTCGTTCAAAGAGAGGGGCGCTACGTTGAACATGGTGCCACCAAGTGTTACTATGGCAATTTGTCCGAGCACGATAACTACGGCGATGCTTACGAAAGAGTTGCAACCCTTGAAGTGGAGCGCTGAAGCACCCGTAAGGTAGGCGCGAGCGTTGAACATATTCCAGAATTGGAACATCACGAAGAGGGTGAACATCAAGCTGCGTTCGTAGGGCGAAACGCCTGATTGGGGCGCAAGTGCCGAAAGGTTCAGCACATCGGCGAGCGACTTAATATCGTATGTGTTTGTCACATAAGCCAATCCCAAAATGAGCACCGTAAAGATGAGTCCTACGGAGAGGATATTTGCCCACATGGCCTTGTCGATGATAAAGTCTTCGCGCTTACGGGGCGCATCCTTCATCACCGTCATTGAGGGCGGAAGCGAAGCGAGTGCCATAGCCGCAAAGGTGTCCATAATGAGGTTCACCCAAAGCATCTGCGTCACGGTGAGGGGTGTTTCCATACCGAGAAGGGCACTGATGAGCACAATGAAACATGCCGCCATAGTGACCGTCATCTGGAAAAGAATGAAGCGCTGGATGTTGCGATAAAGCGAGCGTCCCCACATCACGGCACGCGTAATGCTGGCGAATGAATTATCGACAATCGTAATATCACTGGCTTCCTTAGCTACGCTTGTTCCATCACCCATAGAGAGACCTACGTGAGCCGCCTTAAGCGCAGGAGCATCGTTCGTACCATCACCCGTCACGGCAACCACTTGACCGAGGCGCTGAAGCGTTTCAACGAGGCGCTTTTTATCCATGGGACGTGCACGTGCAATAATGCGGAGGTCGAGGATGCGCTCTTCGAGTTCGGCATCGGTGAGTTCGGCAAATTCAGGACCTGTGATGAGGTTGCGTTCAGTAGACTTTTCTGTCCAAATACCGATTTGGCGACCAATTTCGCGTGCCGTACCGGGAGTGTCACCCGTCACGATAGTCACGTTGATACCTGCGCTCAAGCAATCGCCTACGGCGGCGGGAACATCGCTACGAACGGGGTCGGCAATCGCTACAACACCGAGGAAGGTGAGGTTCTTAGCTTCCACCACCTTATCATTAAAGGTGGCATCGCCCTCTTCCAACACTTGGTAAGCGAAACCAAGCGTACGCATGGCGAGGTTCTGATAGTTGAGAAGCATGGCGTCGAGCGTTTCCTTCGTCACATTGCCAAGACTCTGCTTACACAAAGCGAAGACATATTCAGGTGCACCCTTGACATAGAGCACCTTCTTGTTCAACTTTGAAGAATGCACCACGGTAGCCATATACTTGCGCTCCGTAGAGAAGGGCAATTCGGCAATGTACTCAGCATCGGAACGCATCTTCATAAAGTCAACACCCTGTGCACGGAGCCAAAGGATGAGTGCGCCTTCCGTAGGATTACCGAGTGCACGGGGCTTTTCACCCGTAAGGTCAAGCGTTGCGGTAGAGTTAACGGCAATACCTTCGGCAATGATTTCCGACATTTCATCGGTGCCTAATTGCTGAGCTTCGGGAAGACCGAAGAAGCGTGTTTCGTGAATCTGCATGAGGTTTTGCGTGAGCGTACCCGTCTTATCGGTACAAATCACGGTTGTAGCCCCCATCGTTTCACACGCATGCATCTTACGCACCAAGTTGTTGGTCTTCAACATACGGCGCATGCTATAAGCAAGACTCAACGTCACCGCCATAGGAAGACCTTCGGGCACCGCTGCTACGACGAGCGTCACCGCCACCATGAGCGTTTCGAGCATGTGGCTGAGGAAGAGCATCGTGTCAAATTCAGCGCCCCAAGGGAAAGCAATAAGGCGTGCGATGAGGATGATGCCCGCAAAGGTGTAACTGATTTTTGAAATCTTATTTGCGAGTCCGTCGAGCTGCTCATTGAGGGGCGTCTTCACGCTATTGTCAATTTGTGCAGCCACAAACACCTTACCGTTCTCCGTATGGTCGCCCACGGCAAACACACGTGCCACGCCGTGACCTTCCATCACCGTTGTGCCACGCATTACGTGGTTTGAGGGGAAGGTTGCTTCTTCATCAAATTCCTCCTTGAGGATAGTCTTTCGGCAAAGGGGTTCGCCCGTGAGCGTTGATTCATTGAGCGCCATTGCCGACGCTTCAAGCAATTCGGCATCAGCGGGCACTTCGTTACCCGTTGAGAGCACGATGATGTCTCCCACCACGATGTCCTTCTTCGCCACCTCCGTAGTGTTGCCACCACGAATGACTTGCACGGGCTCGTCATCGTTCACCTGATTGAGCAATTCAAATTCCTTGTCGGCCTTCATTTCAAAGTAGAAAGAAAGTCCTGTAGCAAGGAGAATTGCCACGATGATACCAATGGGTTCGAGGAACACTTCCATACCCGTTCCTTCATGACCGAAGAATTCGTAGAAGGAAATACCTACCGACACTACCGCCGCCACAATCAGAATGCGAATGAGGGGGTCGGCAAACTTGCCGAGGAACTTCACCCAGAGCGATTCCTTTGCGGGAGGCGTCAAAATATTTGCGCCATGCTTAGCGCGACTCTCCGCCACTTCGGCTTCAGAGAGTCCTTTGTACATCTCTTTTTCTTGCATAGATTATAGTGAGGTTCAAGGTTGTGAGGTTATAAGATTTTAAGGAACCATCCGGCAAACTAACCAGACAGAACTTACGACCTTATAACCCCACAAATATGACAATTCAAGGCAACGAGATTTTTTAGGATAAGATTGGAAACATACTCCGCAAGGTCTTGAACGTTTAACGTTGAAAGATTAACGTTTAACGAGCCGTGCGGGTCTTATAACCTCATCACCTTATAACCTTAAAAATTACTTTTCTCAAGAATAGCCGCCATTTCCTGCTGGAGTTCGCGTGCCTTTTCGCCTGCTACTTCCGCAAAGCGTTCGGTAGTGTCGGCATAGATGATGCCACGACTTGAGTTGACGAGCAAACCGCAATCCTTTGTCATGCCATACTTGCACACTTCTTCGAGCGAACCGCCCTGTGCACCTACACCGGGAACGAGGAGGAAGTGGTTAGGCACAATCTTACGGATGTCTTCGAAGAGTTTGCCTTGCGTAGCCCCTACGACGTACATCATCTGCTCGTCATTCGCCCATTGTTGAGACGTGCGCAACACCTTTTCGAAGAGGCGTTCGCCTTCTGTGTCCTGCATGAGTTGGAAGTCGTGAGAACCCTTATTGCTTGTCAAAGCCAAGAGAATCACCCACTTGCCTTCGTACTGAAGGAAGGGAGTTACAGAGTCTTCACCCATGTAAGGCGCCACGGTGAGCGAATCAATGTCCATTTCTTCAAAGAAGCAACGTGCATACATCGCCGAAGTGTTGCCAATATCACCGCGCTTTGCATCGGCAATAATGAATTGGTCGGGGTAGTTCTGCTTGATGTAGTTTACAGTCTTTTCAAACGCAATCCAACCCTGAAGGCCGAAGCATTCGTAGAACGCCAAGTTGGGCTTATACGCCACGGTGTAGGGCGCTGTAGCGTCGATAATTGCCTTATTAAACTCAAAGATAGGATCTTCAGCATCCAAGAGGTGCTTGGGCATCTTCTTCAAGTCAGTGTCCAAACCTACGCAAAGGAAAGACTTCTTCGCACGGATGTTGTCAATAAGTTGTTGCTTAGTCATCGCAATAAAGGTTTTATCGGTTCACACACGAGGTGTGAACGCGTCGTTATACATTGTTATTTTTATAATATTGAGTGCAAATGTACAAATATATCCGCGCGTAGGGAAAGAATCTGTGGAAAAATCTGTAAGTTTGCGCTAATTTTAACAACGTGAAGACGAACGTACAACTAACAGAGTACAGCGTACAACTCCGTACGGACTGTAGTCACTTGAATTTATCCAGCAGTCAGTTTGGCGCATCGCCATCTGAATCCAGTTGCTCATGGTAGTTGTACCAGTATTCTTTCATCTTTACTCTAAAATTCATCCGCATGGCAGTTGTACGCTGTACTCTGTTAACTGTACTCTAAAAAACTATGTCAAAAAAACAAGATTACCTCCGCGCCAACCAAGATTTTCTCACCGCGAAAGCACAAGAAGAGGGCGTAAAGTCGCTCCCTAAAGGCATACTCTATAAGGTTATCACAGAAGGCACTGGCACCACCTGCCCCACCCTACGTAGCATCGTTTGTGTGCACTATCGTGGCACGCTTACGAACGGGCGTGAATTTGATAATAGTTACGATCGTGGTTACCCCGAAGCCTTCCGCTTGAATGAGGTTATCGAGGGGTGGCAAATCGCCTTGAGCAAGATGCACGCGGGCGATAAGTGGGAGATCTGCATCCCCGCCGAAATGGGTTACGGCAAGCGCTCGTCAGGACCTATTCCTGGTGGTTCTACGCTTATTTTTGAAGTGGAACTTTTGAGTATCTCATAACTTCATTATAACAATTATATACAAGCACTTACAAAAGTTTACTCTATATTTTATCCACATGTCGTCTCATCCTCTCTTCCCACACGTTCGCTTCGTCCCGAAGGGTTATTTCTCCGTACTCCTTTCTGCGTTCTGCTTTCTCATTCTCCTCTCCTCCTGCCGCACCTCTTCCCCCACCATGACCTACGGCGACGGCATTGATATTTCCCACCACCAGGGGCGGATAAATTGGAAAAAGGTGGCACGCCAAAAGAACCTCCAGTTCGTTTACATCAAAGCCACCGAGGGTGGCACGTATCAAGATCCCCGCTATGCTCATAACCTCAAACAGGCGCGCCGTCGTGGCATGAAGGTGGGGAGTTACCACTTTATGCGCACCACGAGTAGTGTGTGGCTCCAATTTCTCAACTTCATGAGTCATGTAGACCCCAAGAAGCAAGACCTCGTTCCCATGATCGATGTGGAAGAATGCAAAAATTGGTCGTCACAACAACTAGCGGATAGTGTCAACCTCCTTTCCCGACTTTTCGAGAAAGTTTACGGACAGAAGCCTATCATTTACACGGGGCAACATTTCTACAACAAGCGTCTATACAATCGACTCCCCCATCACCCACTCTGGATAGCCTGCTATAGCAACACCCCTCCAACGGTCAGTTCGCCCTACATCATCTGGCAATTCACCCAACGCGCAAAACTCCCAGGCATCCCCACCGCCGTGGACCTCAACCAGTTTATGCCTGGAGGAAGCATTGAAATGTTAGAGTTGGAGTGAATATTTGACAACTAACAACAGACAATCGTCAAGAGACAACGGACAACAGTCTTATCATCTGGGTTTGAACTGTTGTCCGTTGTTTTATTTACAACCGTTCCACCAACCGTTTACCACATATTATATAAAAACTCCCTCACTCGCTTGTCGCTTCAATAATAATTTGTATATTTGCGCCTTAAAAGAAAATAGAAACTAAAAACTAAATT
Organism: Alloprevotella sp.; assembly: GCA_045636885.1. Classification (GTDB taxonomy): domain Bacteria; phylum Bacteroidota; class Bacteroidia; order Bacteroidales; family Bacteroidaceae; genus Alloprevotella. The sequence goes on along the minus strand of JAZTYI010000060.1, from coordinate 25,939 downwards.
ATCCACTTCCTATTTTTGCGGAGCAACAGAGCGCAATTCTCTCTTGTTTTGCCAAGCAAAATGTAAAGAAGGTTATACTGACTATGAAATTTCAAGAACGCCAAGGACTCAACCTCTTTGAGGTGAATCGTGAGGTGCTTGCCGAATGGGACAAGCAGGACCTCTTCCATAAGTCTATGTCGGAGCGCGAAGGGCAGAAGGAATACGTTTTCTTCGAAGGTCCTCCCTCGGCTAACGGACACCCCGGTATCCACCACGTTATGGCACGTACAATTAAGGACGTGTTCTGCCGCTACAAGACCATGCAGGGTTTCCTCGTGAAGCGTAAGGCAGGTTGGGATACACACGGACTCCCCGTTGAACTCGGTGTGGAAAAGGAACTCGGCATCACAAAGGAAGACATCGGTAAGACCATCAGCATTGAGGACTATAACGCGCAATGCCGCCGCAACGTGATGATGTTTACCGAGGAGTGGGCAGACCTCAGCCACTTGATGGGTTATTGGGTGGATATGGAGCATCCCTACATCACGTATGAAAACTCCTACATCGAAACGCTTTGGTGGCTCTTGAAGCAACTCTACAACAAGGACCTCCTCTATAAGGGTTACACCATTCAGCCCTACTCTCCCGGTGCGGGTACAGGTCTTTCAAGTCACGAATTGAACCAACCCGGTTGTTACCGCGACGTGAAGGATACAACCGTTACAGCACAATTCGAAATCACCGACGCTCCCGAAGCATGGAGCGCATGGGGTACTCCCGTATTCTTGGCTTGGACAACAACGCCCTGGACGCTTCCTTCAAACACAGCACTCTGCGTAGGTCCCGCTATCGACTATGTGGTGGTGAAGACGTACAACCCCTACACGGCAAGTCCTGTGACGGCGGTTATGGCAAAGAGTCGCTTGAACGCTTACTTGAAGGCTGAAGGTGCTGAACTCGCCCTTGCCGACTATAAGGCAGGCGACAAGGTAATCCCCTATGAAATCATTGCTGAACTGAAGGGCGCTGACCTCGTGGGCATGCACTACAAGCAACTCATGCCTTGGGTGAAGCCCTTGGAAAAGATGGGTCACTTGGCGGCGGACTTCGTAAACGAATACGCACAGGCACATCCCGAGAAGGTATTTGCCGTAGGTGCTGACCAGTTCGTTGAACTCTCTGAATTGGCATTCCGCGTGATTGCGGGCGACTACGTTACGACGGACGACGGTACGGGTATCGTACACATTGCTCCTACCTTCGGCGCAGACGACGCCAAGGTGGCACGCGATGCGCAAATCCCCTCACTCTTCATGATTAACACGAAGGGTGAAACCCGCCCCATGGTGGACCTCACGGGTAAGTATTATGTAGAAGCAGAACTCGCTCCTGAATTTAAGGCGGCATGCCTCGATGCTTCTTACGCACACCACGCTGGTGACTATGTGAAGAATGCGTATGCGCCCGAATTTAACGTAGGTGGTAAGTATGACGCGGCGGCGGCTGAAAAGGCGGAAGACCTCAACATCGTCATCTGCATGGAAATGAAGCAAGAGGGTTCGGCGTTCAAGATTGAAAAGCACGTCCACAATTACCCCCACTGCTGGCGTACGGATAAGCCCGTGCTTTACTATCCCCTCGACTCATGGTTCATCCGTTCAAGCGCCGTTAAGGAGCGCATGATGGAACTCAATAAGACCATCCTTTGGAAGCCCGAATCTACGGGTACTGGTCGCTTCGGTAAGTGGTTGGAAAACCTCAACGACTGGAACTTGAGCCGCTCACGCTATTGGGGTACTCCCCTTCCCATTTGGCGCAATGCCGAAAGCCGCGAAGAAATTTGCATCGGTTCGGTAGAAGAACTCTATAACGAAATTGAAAAAGCAGTTGCGGCAGGTGTGATGACCGAAAATCCCTTGAAGGCAAAGGGCTTCGTTCCTGGCAATTACGACAAGGCAAACTATGACCTCATCGACTTGCACCGCCCCTATGTAGATAACATCAAACTCGTTAGCGAAACGGGTAAGGTGCTCACTCGCGAACTCGACCTCATCGACGTATGGTTTGACTCTGGTGCCATGCCTTATGCACAGATTCACTATCCCTTCGAAAACAAGGAAGCACTTGATAACCGCACCTGCTATCCTGCCGACTTCATTGCCGAAGGTGTTGACCAGACACGTGGTTGGTTCTACACGCTCCACGCTATCGCCACTATGGTGTTTGATAACGTGGCCTTCAAGGCGGTTATCTCTAACGGTCTTGTGCTCGACAAGTTCGGTCAGAAGATGTCAAAGCGCCTCGGCAACGGTATCGACCCCTTCGAATGCATTAAGGAATTTGGTTCTGACCCCGTTCGTTGGTACATGATTACCAACTCTGCACCTTGGGACAACCTCAAGTTTGACAAGGACGGTGTGAAGGAAGTGGCACGTAGTTTCTTCGCAAAGCTCTTTCAGAGTTATAGCTTCTTTGCGATGTACGCAAATGTGGATGGCTTTGACAATAGTGCGGCACAAGTGCCTTATGCGCAACGTCCCGAAATTGACCGTTGGATTCTTTCTGAACTCCAAACGCTCATCCAGGGTGTTACGGCGGCATATGAAGAATACGAACCCACGCGTGCGGGTCGCTTGATTGAGACCTTCGTGGCGGACAACCTCTCTAACTGGTACGTGCGCTTGAACCGCAAACGCTTCTGGGCGGGAGAAATGACCGAGGATAAGATTTCGGCATATCAAACGCTCTACGAATGCCTCCTCACCGTGAGTCACCTCATGGCGCCCATTGCTCCCTACTATGCTGACCGTCTCTATCGCGACCTTACGGCGGTGGTAAGCGAAAAGGCAGAAAGCGTGCACCTCGCCCTCTTCCCCAAGGCGGACGAAGCACTCATTGACAAGAACCTTGAACAGCAAATGCAACTCGCACAAAAGGTGACTTCAATGGTACTTTCATTGCGTAAGAAGGAACGCATCATCGTGCGTCAACCCCTCCAGCGTATTTCTATTCCCGTGAACGATGCTACGATGAAGGCGAACCTCGAAGCGGTGAAGCAACTCATCCTTGACGAGGTGAACGTGAAGCAGCTTGAATTCGTAGAAGGCGACATGCTCGAAAAGAAGGTGAAGTGTAACTTCCGCATCATGGGTAAGAAGTTCGGCAAGATGATGAAGGCCGTAGCTGCTGCTTGTGAAGCGCTTACGAAGGAACAGATTGCACAACTCGAACAGGGTCAACTCTCACTCGAGGTGGAAGCAACACCCATCGTAATTGAGCGTGAAGATGTAGAAATCATTTCTGAAGATATGCCCGGTTGGACCGTAACCAACGAAGGTGCACTCACCGTAGCGCTCGACCTCACCATCACCGACGAACTTCGTAAGGAAGGTTGGGCACGTGAAGTGGTGAAGCGCATTCAGAATTTCCGTAAGGAAAGTGGTTTTGAAATAACCGACCGCATCTGCATCACCGTTCAACCCAACGAACAACTCACGCCCGCTATTGAAGCTTACCGCGAATACATCTGCGCACAGGTACTTGCCGATGCACTCGAAATTGCCGACAATAGCGGTGTAGAATTCGATTTCGAAGACTTCAAGGTAAACGTAACGATTACAAAGAAATAAATTATATGTTAGGAAGTAAGGTTATGAGGTTGTAAGGTTATAAGGCCATTCGGCTTGTATCGTTATAATCACGAAGTGCCGCCCCCACCTTAAAACCTTAAGACCTCAAAACCTTAAGACCTAACTTTCTCAAATCTCATTTCTCACCATGGATAACAACCGCCCCAGATACTCTGACGAAGATCTCCAGGAGTTTCGCGAAATTATTGAAAAGAAAATTGCCCTTGCTCAACGTGATTACGACGACATGATGGAAAGTATCAAGAATCCTCATGGCAATGACGTCGTAGATACAATGCCCACGTATAAGGCACTTGAAGAAGGCAGTCAGACGCAATCTACTGAAGAACTCCAACTGATGGCTCAACGCCAGTTGAAGTTCATTCAGGGACTTCAAGCGGCACTCGTGCGCATTGAAAACAAGACGTATGGCGTATGCCGCGTAACGGGAAAACTCATTCCCAAGGAACGCCTTCGCGCCGTACCCCACGCTACGCTTTCTATTGAAGCAAAGCAACAGCAGGGTAAGTAAACAAGCAACGATCAACAGTTATAACAGACAACGGTCAATAGTCAACAGACAACGGTCACACACCATGCGGGTGGTATCTGTTGTCTGTTGTCCGTTGTCCGTTGTCCGTTGTCTGTTGACTATTGACCGTTGACCGTTATCCATTAACCCTTATCGCCTATGCGCGCCCTTATTCCGGCAATTACCATCCCCCTCATTATTATTATTGACCAAGCTACAAAGTTTGCCGTAAAAACCTCGATGTGTCTCTACGAAAAGGTGGAGGTCACCTCGTGGTTTCACATTCTCTTTACCGAAAACAAAGGCATGGCCTTCGGCATGAGTTTTGTGGGCACCATGTTTTTAGCACTCTTTAGAATTGCCGCCACCGCCTTGTTTATCTACTTGCTTTACAAGATTGTAAAGGATAAGAAATACCCCAAGGGACTCATCGTAGTGGTGTCAATGCTCATTGCGGGTGCTTTAGGGAACCTGGTCGATAATTTCTTCTATGGACTGATTTTCACCGAGAGTCTGCCCACCTACTTTGCACAGGGTCCCGCCCACTTGGTGCCCTTTGGCGAAGGTTACGGCGAGTTTCTATCTGGGAAGGTGGTAGATATGTTCTACTTCCCCCTCTTTGAATGGCCCGACTGGGTACCTCTCATTGGTGGCGACGTCTTCTTCGGTGCCATCTTCAACGTAGCCGATGCCGCCATCTCCATAGCCTTTGTTCTGGCACTCTGCTTTTATAGCAAGTATCTGAATTTTAGTTTTAAGAAGTCAAATGAAAACAATGAGTGAAAGTGAGTACCTCACTCCTAACTTCTAACTCCTAACTCCTCACTTTTATGCGTACGCTCCTCCCCCTCCTCACCGCTCTCCTACTCCTCACCTTTACGGCATGCTCCAACAAGGGCGATGCCAATGCCGTATTGAGTGCTGACGATATGGAAGATGTGCTTTTTGACTATCATTTGGCGCAATCTTTAGTCAATCAGAGCGGAGATAGTGCCGACTTCCGTATTCGTGTGTATGCCGAAGCGGTGTTTAAGAAGCACGAAATCACGGAGGAGCAATTCAACAACTCCCTCCGCTACTACCATCGCCACACCATGGAACTCCATGATATTTACAAGAATATCGAGAAGCGCATGAATTTTTTAGTAGGTGATTTTGCGGAAACGAAATACACCGCTGAAGGCGACACCGCCAACATTTGGCAGGGACCCGAGCGCTACCTGTTGAGTGCCGCACTGGGCAATTACGCCACCTTTGTGCAACCCACCGACACGCTCCTTGCCGAAGGGGATAAGTTGGAACTCAATTTCTCGACAGGGTGGCTTTACAAAGAAGGTCAACGCCAAGGCACCGCTGTGCTTGCCATTCATTATGAAGGCGATAGCGTAGTGACCTCTACGCAACACTTCTCGGCAAGTGGTCCCCAACAGGTAGTCATACGCATCGGCAAAAAGAAGATTGAGGGCATCCGTGGGATGATTTACCAACATACGCCTTGGACTTCGGAACCCAAACTCCTCGTCATCTCCGACATCTCCCTCATCCGCTATCACAGCACCACACCACGACGCGAAGCAACACTTCCGCTCCAATCGGATTCGCTAAAAATGCAGCGCCGCAATCACATCACGGATAGCGTACGCAATAGCGATAAGCGCCCGCGCAAACCCTTCCGCGAAGTAGAGCCTCAACCCGTACAACAAAAGCAATTTCACCTCGGAAATCGACAATGATAAAGTTTAGGTTATTAGGTCGCTTCGCTTTAAGGTTGTAAGGACTATGTAAACCAGATGGTTCCTTAAAACCTCATAACCTTAAACCTCATAACCTTCCTCTTATGAAACGCATAGCCTACACCAAAGTGGAATTACCCGACGGCACACTACTCAAGCGCCAAGTCGTAGAATTCTCCGAAGGACAATACCTCCGCCACTACCCGCTCACCGAGGAACTCGCGTTTACGGAGTGGCGCAATGAAAAATATATTATTAAAGGAGAAAGGAAAAAGGAAAAAGAAGAAAGACCATGCGGATTATAAGGTGCGCAAGCCTCTTTCTCATTTCTCATTTCTCATTTCTCATTTCCCCTATGGTTACAATCAAAGACGAACAACTCCGCATCGCCGCACAAGAGGGCATGGATGCCTTCGTGAAGTGCATTGCCGACGCTATTAAAGATAGTGTGGGCGGCGAACTCAATATGGAAGCCTTCCAGAAACTCAACGGCAACCAAATTACCCTTTGGGGATATACCATTCTCCACGAAGAACTCATGGACGGCGGGTTTATCCAACTCATCCACAATGGTTATGGTCCCTTCTTTTTCGACAATCCCTTTGCCAAAGCCATGCGTCTTTGGGGACTTAAGGACTTCTCAAAGCTCATCTACAAGGCTAAAGAACTTTACGATGAGCACAAAGAGGAACTCACACGCGATTGCACCGACGAAGAATTCATGGCGCTCTTTGAGCAATACCCTGCCTTCGACAACCTTGACGATGCCTTCATTGAAGATGAAGAAAACATCACGGCACGCATTGCTTGCTATGTGGATGACCACCTCTGTGATTTTGTGGAAATTAAGTAAGGAAATATTTAGGTACAAGATTATCAGGAACAAAGAGGAATGTGCTTGCAATCGTTTATCTCTCTAACAATCTCGTCTACTCGTACCTTGTAAACTGGTCTACTCCCATACATTTATGTCCAAAAAACTCAAACCCAAAACCAATATAAATATCAAAAATCGCCGTGCGGAATATGACTATCACATCATTGACCGCTACACGGCGGGCATTGTGCTTACGGGTACGGAAATCAAGAGCATCCGTATCGGTAAGGCGGGACTTGTAGATACCTTCTGCTACATCCACAATGCCGAAGTATGGGTGAAGAATATGTACATCGCCGAATACGAATTCGGAAGTTACAACAACCACCTCACCCGTCGCGACCGCAAGCTCCTGCTCAACAAAAAGGAGATTTACAACCTCATGAACGAGACAAAAGCGCCTGGTTTCACCCTCGTCCCCCTACGCCTCTACATCGACGAGAACGGACGTGCCAAACTCGTCATCGGTCTCTGCCGTGGTAAGAAGGAATATGACAAGCGTGTTTCCATCAAGGAAAAAGAAGACCGCCGAGAAATGGACCGTGTAATGAAACGATAAATATACAATGCTTAACCTTTCCGAATGGTGTACTTTCTTACGATTCATAGTGAGAGCGCCATTCGGATTTTTCTTCTTCTACAAGCAGCAATTACAAATCGATTTCCACCCTATGCTACGCCTTCTATTCTCCCTACTTTTTGCCTTCTTCATCATCCTTCCTCATCATTCACAAAACATCACTCCTATAGCATGGATGAAGCAACTCCCCGACTCCATCCCGCTCTGTCACCTATCCATCCCCGCCACTCACGATAGCGGGGCGCTTGAGGGAGGAGAAGCCTTCCAAACGCAAGACCTTACTTTAGAGGAACAACTTAAACTGGGTGTCCGAGGATTTGACATCCGCTTGAAGGCATGCGACAACAACCTCCTCGGCGTGTACCATAGCATCGTTTTTCAGGATATGTATTGGAAAACCGAGGTTCTCCCGACCTTCATCACCTTTCTTGAAGAGCATCCCTCTGAAACGCTCATCGTATTCGTAAAGAAGGAAGGGGGAAGTAACACCGCGTTTGCCGACCTGCTCACACAAAGTATCGCCTCACCCCAGAATGCTCAGTATTTCGTAAGCAAAGTCCCCAATGACATCACACTCGGCACTTGTCGCGGAAAAATCATTTTGATACATCGCGACAACCTACTCACCGACTTCCCTGGTGCGCAATGCCACGGTTGGCAAAACAACACCTCAAGTCTGATCACTCTAAAGGACAGACACGGCATTGAAGTGGAAGCATCCGTTGAAGACCATTACCAATTCCCTACGGCGGAAAGTGCTAAAGAGAAATCCGCCCTTGCATGGTCACACATGAAGCAATCCATGAATGCAGATAAGCATAGTCACAAATGGTTCTTCACCTTTGCCAGCGCCACCGCCCTCCCCGAAGATGGACCTCAAGCATTTGCCACAATCGTAAATGCCGAACTCGCCCAACTTACCCAACCACGCCCTGCCACCTACGGAATGGTCTTCATGGACTTTTTGGGGACAACAGATGGTCGCACACTCATACAAAACCTCATCCAAGCTAATTTTTGAGGTTATAGAATAAACAAAATAAGAATAGGAGATACCCACAGAAAAGGTACCTCCTATTTTTCATTTATACGTTCCCCAACATTGCCTAAAAATAGAATCCTGCATTAACGAAGAAGTTCAGTTTCTTGGTATAAGGCGAATATCCCAACATTGCTTGTAGGGGACCGAGTTTCGTATCCAAGGCATACCCCACAGAACCTCCGTAGATGGGAGCATGGCGGAAGATGGTGTTCACTTCGTGCCCCGTAACGGCAATGCTCGCGGAAAGGGTGGCATAGTGGTTCTTCGCAATGCGTTGGCGGAACTTCAGATTGCCCACAAGCGCCGCGCGGTCCACCGTCTCTATATGCGTTATCCCATCAAAGGGCAACTGGTGGGGCAATAAGTAACCCGGGCGCTCACCTCCCAAGGCATTGTAATAGAGCGGTGAGGTGTTTTTACCGATTACGGCTCTGCCGTGCACGGAGGGTTGCAACACACTACGACTCCCCAAGCGCACGACACGCTCCCACGCGGCTTCAACAACGCTAAAGGGGGACTTACCGTCATAACCGTAAAAATTATCCGTCACCAGGTTATACCCTGCGCTAAACATACTTCCTCGCTTGGGGAAATAACTGCTATCATAGGAATTATAACGGAGGCGGAAGAAGTAGGATACAAACCAAGAGTCGTCAAATAGAGGCGGACGCGTTGCCGTGGGCACCGTGAGCAAATCAATCTGGGTATAAGCATCGACTGTTACCCCAAGGTCATAACGGAAATTGCGCCACCACACATTGGAATAGTTCACCTCCACCGTATGTCGGTCATAGGTAGCATTCAGCAAGCGGTCGCCCTTCTGAAAGATGTCACAATCGCCGTGGTAATACTGATAAGAGCAATTGACGTGCTTCATCAACCCTGGCGTCAAGCGGTAGTCAATGCGCCCCAAGTGGCGCTTCCCCACCCTGCCCGTAAGCGAGAGTCGGGAGGGGACGGGAGTGTTAAAGCGCAAACTGGCATTGAGCATCACCGAGGCTATTTCCTCCGTGTCAAAGCGCGCCCCCACATTGAGGTTCATCTCCTTCTTTCTTTGGAAAGAGAAATGCAAACGGTGCCCATCGCCCTCGTTGTAAAGTTGATACGTCACATCAGCATACGCCAACTCGTCGCGCATAATCGCCACCGCCGTTTCTATCTGACTCAACGTGCCACTCTGCCCCTCCTTAAGGCGGGAGCGCTTCAGCAAATGCTGTTCTTCGCTGGACGTAGTGCCCGAGAATGTGATTTTCTTCAAAACGATGCCCTGCTCCGTGGCATACGAAGTGTAGGGGGCAGGAGGCGTCACGCGCTCTTCGGGGTTCAACCCTATTTTCGTGCGCAAAACTTGAAGGGCATCAAAGTGCTGACGTGCCGTATTTTCGCCAATGATGAGCAACGAATCGACCGCTTCGCGGGAGAAACTCATCGTAGTATACGGATCAGTATCTACATGGATAAACACATCCGTAAGACCTATGTTCTCCTCTAATTTATCTTGCGACATAAAACTCATCACGCGCATCAGCAAGTCCGACATGTTTGACAAGTCGTCATCCGTTTGCAACTTTTCTTGCACACTCACACCGATCACAATATCCGCACCCATAGCACGTGCCACATCGGCGGGATAATTGTTGCGCATACCGCCATCGAGCAATACCATACTATCGAGCAACACGGGGGCAAACACTCCAGGGAACGCCATACTCGCCCTTATTGCCGTAGGCAGGTCACCACTTCTGAAGATATGCTCGCGCCCCGTCTGCATCTCCGTAGCGATACAAGCAAAGGGGCGGGGTAAACTATCAAAATCCAACTGCCCGTGATACCCCACGGTGAGTTCGGAAAAGAGCGTGTTGAGATTTTCTCCGTTAATCAACCCACTCACCTTGGGATGCTTGCGATGGAGGGGCACACTCAACAAATAGTGCTCCGCCTGCTCACGCTCCATAAGACTCCGCTTGGGGGCTCTCACACGGTCGCTCAACAACACGTCCCACTCCAACCTGCGTGCCATACTATCCAACTGCTCGGGGGTATAACCAATCGAATACAAGCCCCCTACAATAGCGCCGATACTCGTACCCACCACCATATCTACGGGCACTCCCGCCTCTTCAATCACCTTGATGGCACCAATATGCGCAGCACCCTTTGCTCCGCCACCGCTCAACACGAGCGCCACCTTCTTACGCTTGCCATCCTCTGCCCTTCCCTTTTGGGGCACAAACATCATCATGCTCACACAAATAAGCAAGCACAAGGCACGAGAACTTATTTTTGAGTACACCATTGTTATATTTTTTTGTGACCTAAACGAAAAGGCGAACTTGCAATAGTGTTGTGCTATTGTCGGTTCGCCTCATTTATATAAAAAACAGAAGAGCGATAAGCCGGGTTCTGTGCCCTCAAGAAATTACAGGTGTAACTTCCCTTAAGAGGGTGCTTATCATTTATCCGCACGCACCATCACTGATGCGCTCTATCGTTCTACCCTCCGGCGCGCTTTGTTCACGAGGAACAAAATCTCGAACGGGCAATCCTCATTCGCCGGTATACATGAACTTTCAGCCTCCGATGTGCACAGCTCGTATGTCACCACACGACTGGTGGGCTCTTACCCCACCTTCTCACCCTTACCTATGAAGCTGTCATCTTGAATACAAGACGCGCCAAGGCGGTTGTTTTCTTCTGCACGACTTAACCCTCACGGACTACTTCCCATTAAGAAGCGGAGCGCCCTGTGCTGCCCGGACTTTCCTCCTGCACCACTTACATTGCACGAAAGGCAACGGGGTACACGCGATAAGCTGCTCTTCTGTAATAAGGTTGTAAGGTTTTGAGGTTATAAGGTTATAAGAGCCATCCGGATAGTAGTTGTATCTAACCCCGCAAGGTTCTTACAACCTAAAAGCGAAGCGACCTAATAACCTTCCACCTCACCCCATATTTCTAAAATCAAGTGCGAAGTTATAAAAAAATATGATTACTTTTGCAAGATGAAGTGTCTTTTCCTCAAAATAGCCGTGATATTAGGATGCATGAGCGCCGAAGCCCAGCAGATACGGACTTTCGCGCCCAACATCGTGACGCCTCGCTTGCTCCACGTTAGCGAGGTGAATGGTTTGCCCATTTTGCCACTCCGCGGAGGGGAGCAATTGGAGTTTAGTTTTGATGATTTAGACACGAACCATGAGCGCTATTACTACCGCGTAGAGCATTGTGACCAACGTTTCCGACCCACGGAGCAACTCCTGGAAAGCAGTTATTTGCAAGCCACGGAGAACACCCTGCCCATCGACCTCTACGAACCTTCGCGCAACACGACGGTGAATTATAACCACTACTCTCTCCTACTCCCAAATGCTGATATGCGCATGCTCCTTCCAGGGAATTATCGCTTGAGCATCTTGCGTGAGGCGGAGGATGCGGAGGAGGAATTTGAGACCGTGACAGAAGCCTTCTTCATGGTGGGCGAACAACGCGTGAGCCTCCATGCTTTGATGACCACAATGACGGATGCCGATTACAACAACCGCCACCAACAACTGACCGTAGAAGTGGATTTCGGCGCCCTACGCCTGAGTCGCCCCGAAGAGGAATTGAGCGTGTACGTCGTTCAAAATCGCCGTTGGGATAAGATGCGCAAGTGTCCCGCTCCGAATTTCCTTACAATGGGTAAGATGAAGTGGCAACATTGTCGCGACCTCATCTTCAACGCGGGCAATGAGTTCAGAAAGTTTGAAACGCTCTCGACGGAGTATCCCGCCCTTCATGTTGACCGCATGGCATGGGAAGCCGAACGCGATAGTTATGTGGCGACGCTCTACACCGACGAGGTGCGCAAGAATTATCTTTACGATGAGGACTTGACGGGCGGTTTCATCATCCGCAATACGGACAATTACGACAACGACACGGAGAGCGATTACATCGATGTGCACTTCCGCCTCAATGCCCCCTTGCGCCTGGATTATCCCATATATGTGTATGGCACTTGGGCAACGAATGCCGACCGCGAAACCTATCGCCTGCATTATAACGAAGAGACCCACCTCTACGAAGCAAGCGTCATGCTCAAGCAGGGCTATTACAACTACTATTACGACACTCCCGATGATAGCGTAGAAGGTAACTTCTATCAAACCCAAAACGAATACCTCATCCTCGTTTATGCCCGCCCCATTGGCTCAAGATATGATAGTTTGGTGGGGTGGAAAGTAGTGAGGAGTGAGAAGTGAGGAGTGAGTAACACCATGCGGAATGTGTAATATGCTTGACCTTAATGACATTAAAGGCATTAAGGTCCCTAAAAACCTCACACCTAAAACCTCATAACCTTATTACCTCAAATGAATATTGTCTTTCTCGATAGTTACACGCTCAACCCTGGCGATTTGAGTTGGGATGTGTTCCAATCCTTTGGCACATTTGTGACCTATGACCGCACCTTGCCCTCCGAAGCCATTGAGCGCGCCAAGGATGCCGAAGTGATTATCACGAATAAAGTGCGCCTCGGAGAAGCGGAATTTGCCCTGCTTCCGAAGTTGAAATTAGTGCTCGTGGCGGCAACTGGATATGACGTTATCGACACCATGGCGGCGCGCAATCATGGCGTTTGCGTGTGTAATTGTGCGGGCTATAGTTCGCGTGCCGTAGCGCAAATGGTGTTTGCCCACCTGCTTGAAGTGTGCTCCTCCGTGGGTCATTACGCACGCCTCAATGCCGAAGAAAAGATGTGGGCAAAGAGTCGCGACTTTTGTTGTTGGCATAACCCCTTGACCGAACTTTGCGGAAAGCGCTTGGCCATCGTGGGGTACGGAAACATTGGGCGCGAGGTAGAACGCTTGGCGAAAGCCTTTTACATGGAGGTCTATGCCGTAAGTTCAAAGCCTCAAACCGAACTCCCCGAGGGTGTTACGAAGATAAGTCTTGAAGATGCCGTGGCAACGTGTGACGTATTGTGCCTCTGTTGCCCCCTCACGAAGGACAACGAGCGCATGATTAACGCGGCGCTCCTTGGCAACGCCAACCCCAACCTTATTATCGTCAACACGGCGCGCGGAAAACTCATTGACGAACCCGCCATGGCGGAAGCGTTGCGTGAGAATCGCATAAAGGCCTTCTGCGCCGACGTGCTTTCCACAGAACCTCCCGCGCTTGACAATCCCCTATTCTCCGCACCCCGCGCCTTCATCACGCCCCACATTGCATGGGCTACACGCGAAGCACGCGGACGCATCATCGACATCCTCGTAGGCAACCTCAAGGCATTTATTGCGGGTGCTCCTACGAATGTGGTGAATTAAGGTTTTAAGGTTAAGAGGTTATAAGGTTATAAGGTTATGAGGGCCATGCGGTTCTTTTAGGCGCCTGACCTTAATGACCTTAAATACACTAAAGACCTTAAAGTCCCTAAAAAACACTTCGCAAGGTTATTTCTCCTTTAATTCCACTTCGTGGACTTGACCTCCTTCTAGTAAGGCATTGTACAAACAAGTTTATCCTCTGCTCTTACTTCGGGCGTCGGTTCTCATATCTCCTTTCTCATTTCTCCTTTCTCATTTCCCCTTATGTTATTCGACATCAGCTTCTACTCCGCATGCGACTACATCGGTACGCTTGCATTCGCCATCTCTGGTGTGCGCCTGGCTTCGGCAAAGCGCTTTGACCTTTTCGGTGCTTACATTGTAGGTATCGCCACGGCTATTGGTGGTGGTACGACGCGTGATATTATGCTCAACGTGCCCATCTTCTGGTTGAAGGACCCCACTTATTTGCTCATCTGCGCCTTTGCCGTATTTTGGGTAATCGTGTTCCGCAAACACTTGGTGAAGCAGGACAACACATGGTTCATCTTCGACACCATCGGTCTTGCCGTCTTCGCCATTACGGGGATTGAAAAGACGCTCGACAACGGTTTCCCCTACTGGACAGCCATCCTTATGGGTACGCTCACGGGTGCTGGCGGCGGTGTGCTCCGTGATATTTTCATCAACGTCGAACCCCTCATTTTCCGCAAGGAAATCTATGCCCTTGCGTGCGTAATCGGTGGTATCTTCTATTGGGTGTGCCACGAGTTCTTGGGTTTCAACTACGTATGGTCGGGTATCATTTGTGCGGGAGCGGTCATCGTTATGCGCTTGCTTGCCGTGCGCTTCCACCTCCATCTTCCCACGTTGAAGGGAGAAGACTAACCCTCACGTTACCACAAAGTTATGGCAAAGAAAGAAGCACATCTCACTCCGCGCCTCTCGCCCGAGAGTAAGGAAGACATCCGTCGCGCCGTTGAAGTGATGAACAAGGGAGGCATTATCCTCTACCCCACCGACACGATTTGGGGACTTGGTTGCGACGCCACGAATGCCGATGCCGTACGTCGCATTTACGAAATCAAGCAACGCACGGACGCTAAGGCGCTCATCTCGCTCGTTGACTCTGAAACGAAGGTGCAATTCTACGTGAAAGAAGTGCCCGAGGTGGCGTGGGACGTTATGGAACTCTCCGAGCGCCCCATGACCGTAGTGTTTGACGGAGGGAGAAACCTTGCGCCCAACCTTTTGGCGGAGGACGGTTCCGTGGCCATTCGCATCACCAAGGAGGCGTTTAGCAAGGAACTCTGCATGCGCATGAAGCGCGCCGTTGTGTCCACCTCGGCAAACATTAGCGGACAACCTGCTCCCCGTTGCTTCTCCGAGATTTCCGAAGAAATCAAGGGGGCGGTAGATTACATTTGCACGTCTCGCCAAGACGAACCTCCCACACAAACGGCCTCAAGCATCATCAAATTGGGTGCAGGCGGAGAAGTTACTATCATACGCTAAAAAAGTGTTGAGAAACTCACTTGACTTATGTTTCAGTTTTTAAGAATATGGTGTAATAAGCACCTCACACAAAGGCAGTTCATCCTCGTGCTCAGTCTTTTTGTGGGTATTGGCGCAGCCCTTGCGGCTCAAGCGCTGAAATGGCTTATTCACGAAATCGAAGGATTGCTCACGCATAGTTTTGACACGACGCAATCCAACTGGCTCTACCTCGTTTATCCCGTCGTAGGGATTTTCCTCACCGCCCTCTTTATCAAGTACATCGTGCGCGATGACATCGGTCATGGGGTTACAAAAATTCTCTACGCCCTCTCGCGCAAGCAAGGTCGCATCCGCAATCACAATTGCTACACGAGCGTTGTTGCCTCGGCCATCACCATCGGTTTCGGGGGGTCGGTAGGGGCAGAATCGCCCATTGTCTTGACGGGTTCAGCCATCGGTTCTTCGCTCGGCAAGGCCTTTAAGTTGGATCATAAGACACTGATGTTACTCATCGGGTGTGGCGCCTCGGGTGCCGTAGCAGGTATCTTCAAGGCGCCCATTGCGGGATTGGTCTTCACGCTTGAGGTGTTGATGATTGACCTCACCATGGCGTCGCTTCTCCCCCTGCTCATCAGTTGTATCACCGCCACCTGCCTCACCTACTTCCTTTCGGGCGACATGCAGGCGCTCTTCCCCTTCTCGCTCAAGACGCCCTTCACCGTTGAAGACGTGCCTACGGTGGTGCTCTTAGGAATCTTTTGCGGATTTATCTCGCTCTACTTCACGAAGGCGATGAATGCCTTTGAGAAGGTGTTCTCACGCTTCTGCACGGGCATGTTCTCACGCTTGGCCCTTGGTGGCACGGTGTTGGCATTGCTCATCTACCTCTTTCCCCCGCTTTACGGAGAAGGTTACTCCACCATCACAATGCTGCTCAACAGTTCGGGACAGGAGAATGCCGCCGACGTGCTCAACAACTCTTTCTTCTACGGCCATTCGGAATACCTCTTGCTCTACCTCGGTTTGATTCTCCTCACCAAGGTATTTGCCACATCTGCCACAAACGGTGGCGGCGGTTGCGGGGGTACCTTCGCACCCAGTCTGTTCCTCGGTTGCATCGGCGGATTTATCTTCGCCCAATTGTGGAATAATTACGGCCTTTGGGACGTTGCTACGCCCGAGGAAAACTATGCCCTGCTGGGTATGGCGGGAGTCATGGCGGGTGTGTTCCACGCGCCGCTCACGGGTGTCTTCCTCATAGCCGAACTCACGGGGGGCTACGACCTCTTCCTCCCCCTCATGATTGTGTCGGGATGCTCTTACTTGGTGATTCATTCCTTCGAACCTCATAGCATCTACGCCATGCGTCTTGCGCGCCGTGGTCAACTCCTCACGCACGACAAGGACAGTTCCGTACTCACGCTCATGTCGCTCGACGAAGTGATTATTAAAGACACCCCCACCCTTTCTGCCGACATGAACCTCGGTCAACTCGTACGCATCATCTCCAACGAGCGCTCCGACGTGTTTGCCGTGGTGGATAAGAAGAACATGCTCGTAGGCGTTGTCGGACTCCGTAGCATTCGCAAAATCATCTTCCGAAGCGAACTCTACCGCCTCTACACGGTAGAGCAAATCATGCACACCCCCACCATCCTCCTTTCTACGGCCGACCCCATGCAAGTGGTGATGGACAAACTCGAACAAACGCCTTACTCCACCCTCCCCGTACTTAACACCGACAACACCTTCGCCGGTTTCGTGTCACGCACGAAATTCTATGCCCACTACCGACAGGTGATGAAGGATTTTTCGCAAGAGTAAAACAACAATGACCCAACAAGACCTACGCATCATCTATATGGGCACTCCCGAATTTGCCGTGGAGAGCCTTCGTGCCCTCGTTGAGGGCGGTTATAACGTGGTGGCTGTTGTCACCATGCCCGACAAACCTATTGGGCGCCACCAAACGGAACTCCAAGCCTCGCCCGTGAAGCAATACGCCGTGTCGCAAGGTTTGCGCGTGCTTCAACCCGAGCGCTTGAAGGACGAAGACTTCGTAAACGAACTCCGCGAACTCCGTGCCGACCTCCAAATCGTCGTGGCGTTCCCCATGCTTCCCCAAGTGGTGTGGAGCCTGCCTCCCCTCGGCACCTTCAACCTCCACGCCTCACTCCTGCCCCAATATCGCGGAGCAGCACCCATCAACTGGGCGGTCATCAATGGCGACACGGAAACGGGCATCACCACCTTCTTCCTCCAACACGAGATTGACACGGGCAACGTCATCCAACAGGTGCGCGTGCCCATTGCCGACACGGACAATGTGGAAATCGTGTACGACAAACTCATGCACCTCGGTGGAGCGCTCGTAACGGAAACCGTGGACAACATCCTTGCGGGCAACGTTCGCCCCATTCCGCAAGAGGAAATGGCACCCTGCGAGGAACTCCGCCCTGCCCCCAAAATCTTTAAGGAAACCTGTCGCATCGATTGGCAGGCGGGCGTAAAGCGCTGCTACGACTTCGTACGCGGACTCTCACCCTACCCCGCCGCATGGACAGAACTCACCACGGCGGGCAAAACGCAGGTGCTCAAGGTGTATGAAACCGAAAAGGAATTCACCTCCCACCAACATCCCCTCGGCACCCTCCACACCGACGGCAAGACCTTCCTCAAAGTCGCCCTCGCCGACGGCTACCTCCACCTACGCCAAATCCAATTGGCAGGCAAGAAGCGCATGGCCATCACCGACTTCCTCCGCGGCTTTAAGGCGGATGGCGAAATGAGGGTGGAATGATATAGAGTACAGAGTACAACTATCGTGCGGAGTAACAACGCACGGACATACACTTGACTGGTAGGGACGCACGCTTAGAGTGCGTCCTTATTTTGTTTCATGCCGTCCCCCTCTTTTCGTGGTTAATCAAAATTAAAATGCCTGAATACTGCCTCCCCCACTTTTACAGTATCCCTCACATCTGACCACACCCACTGCGCTCCCCATTTCCTTATGCAAAGATACAACACGCGCGAGGCCGTTTGTCATTTATTGTCATTTAGCATCGCGAAAATAGGCAAAAATCAGCACATAACAAATAGATATTCAGCAAGTTACAAGCGCTAAAATTTTTTACAAAAAAGGACAGCAACGACTCAAGCGAGCCCCAGTTGCGGGTACGGATGACCGATTTGGGAGCGTGACACGTGACATGTCACGCCGATTTTTGAAGGGAGTATGGGTAGGGAGCTTGTACGTGTATATTTGGATGTATAGTATAATATACTATAAGATTATACTTATAATTACTTCTTATCATGTAACACCTCTATACCCCTTGATTTTTGAAAAGATGCATGCACGCCTCGCTATTATTTTTTGCGTTGTCACATGTCAGCGAAAATCATGTTGCCCTCACTTTCGTTCATATGCTTGCCCTTTTTTTGCGTGACATGTCACGTGTCACGCTTGAAAAATAGAAAATCCGAGGGAAGTAACCTCCCACTTGGCAAGTACGTTTTTCTCTTCGGATTTGCTTGATTTTCCGAATGGCCTCCCACTTGGCAGGTAGGGACGCACGGCTCGTGCGTCCGTAACACCTATGCGTTTTCACCATTGATATTCAGCGGGATATACCGATTGACAATTTTGTGAGCGTGACACGTGACATGTCACAGCGATTTTGGAAGGAGTATGGGGTAGGTGCTTGTACGTGTATATTTGGATGTATAGTATATATATACTATAAGATTTATATTATAACTACTTCTTATAGCGTAACACCTGTACCCTTGATTTTTGAAAGGATGTATGTCCACACTTGCGATTTTTTGCTTTTTTCTTTGTCACGTGTCACGTGTCACGCTTCACAAATCATGCGTCCGTACCCCTCAAGTGGGGACTTGCATGAACAAAAGTGGAAAATTTTAAAAAAAATCTCTTCGCTTGTAACATACTGAATATCTATGTGTTAAGTGGCAACTTTTGCGATTTTCCGGATGCTAAATGACAATAAATGACAAACGGCCTCGCGCGTGTTGTATCTTTGCATAAGAATTCCTCCCCCACCAACTGCCCTGCCCCTTTTCATACTAACTCCCAATTACTATCTCCCATATAAATCAAACTAACTCACTAATGCTTCAAACTAACTCCCAATTACTAAATGCTAACTCGCTTTTAAGGAACACGGCATCCCTAATCCCCTTATAGACAATTTCTATACATCCATAGTTTTTATCTGTTTGCATAATTCAAAATCCCTGCTTACCTTTGCATCAGAAAACAAGAAAACAGAATTTGATTATGCTAAACATTGGAGATAAGATTCCCGAAGTATTCGGCATGAACGAAGCGGGAGCGGAAGTGACACGCGCACAATTCAGCGGACAGAAACTCGTGATTTATTTCTACCCCAAGGACAACACATCGGGTTGCACGGCGCAGGCATGTAGTCTTCGTGACGACTATCACGAACTGGCGGCACTCGGTTACAACGTCATCGGCGTGAGTAGCAACTCGGCGGCGTCGCATCAGAAGTTTATTGAGAAGAACGCCCTACCCTTCACCCTCATTGCCGACACCGACCTCCGCCTTCACGAAATCTTTGGCACATGGGGCGAAAAATCAATGTGCGGACGCAAGTACATGGGCACCCTTCGCACCACCTTCATAGCCGACGAAACAGGCACCATCACCCACATCTTTACCCCCAAGCAAATCAACACGAAGACGCATGCGCAACAAGTGCTAAAGGCTTTAAGAAAGGAGAAATGAGAACCGACGCCAAACCGAGGGCAATCAAGCTTGCTTGAATTGCCGAGGTGCGAAGGAGGAAAAGACCGCAAAGCGGGATTAAAGGAGAAAGACCATGCGGAATGATTCTTCTTGCAACTCCATTGTGGTTTTACTCCGCACGGACTACTCACTACTCACTCCTCTCTACTCTCTACTCACTACAAAAATTACAAGTTCCTAATACCAATACCCAAAATCTCTAACTTAAAAACATTTACAAACTATGGAAACAAAGAATACCGTTCTCGAGACATTAAAGGCGGCTGGCGAACCCCTCAACGCTGGTAAGATTGCCGAACTCTCAGGACTTGACCGCAAGGAAGTGGACAAGGCGATGAAGCAACTCAAGGAAGAAGGCGCCATCGTATCGCCTGTGCTTTGCAAGTGGACCGTGGCGTAAAGCAACTGCATCGCTAATCTAACACATATACATTAAGGGCTGCACCAATTTCATTGTTTGGCGCAGCCCTTAGTATGTCAGAGGGGGGGTATGACGGAAACAATAGGGACGCACGGCGCGTGCGTCCTAATCCGAACTCTCTGAATATATTACAATGCTTCTCATTTAAGGACGCACGAACCGTACGTCCCTACTTATCAAGTGTTTACCTCATCCTCCTCAACAACTCCGCACAAGCATCTTCGAGCAGGGTGACGACGAGGTCGAACGCTTCGGGGCCGTCGTAATAGGGGTCGGGGATGAAGGTATGAGGATGCTCCGTGAGGTAGTCCGCCATGCGCACGACCTTCTGCTTTGCCTCTTCCGAGGGGGCAGCGTTGTGAAGTTGGCGCACGTTGTTATCGTCCATCGCCACGATAAGGTCGAAGCGCGTGAAATCTTCTTTACGCACAGGGCGCGAACGGTGTGTTAGGTTGTACCCACGGCGTTGGGCGCACGCACGCATACGGCTATCTGCCAATTCGCCTTCGTGGTAGTCAATCATGCCTGCCGAATCAACCGTAAACTGGTCGCCCACACCTGCCTTACGAGCAAGCGTACGGAAGACTTCTTCCGCCGTAACTGAACGGCAGATATTTCCGAGGCATACGAAAAGGATGTTCATTGGGTGAAGGTTATGAGGGGATGAGTTTTGCCGTTCGTTTTTTTCGCAACACACAGAAAACCATTCGTATTGGGGTTATCCAATACTTACAGAAACGCTATCTCCGTGTTGTAATTCTTCATTGATATAATCTGTAGGATTTTCTTTTAGGAATGTCACAATAGTACCTACATTTATTGTGGTTGTTCCATTTTTCATTGTGATAACACAAACTGAAGCACTACCTTCACCTTTAACGAACGGGATTTGTGTAGTCTTTTCGTTTATTGCTACAACAAAGTTTGAAGGAGGGCTATCAGCCTCTTTGGAAGAAGACAAATGTGAAATACCAAAACTATCAGGAGTGTGGATGATGATATTTATCATATCCCCTACACGGCAAAGGATGTCGCGATGAGATTTATTTTTTGTAAATACATTGAGAAATGTACCTTCTTTATTATTACAAATAGTAACAACCCCTACGCTTCCTTCGGGTATGTAAAATGTGTTTTCCATCTCAATGACTATTTACTCCAACAAATCTGGTCGCAAGCGCTTCGTACGCTCCAACGATTGTTGCAACTCCCACTCCTTGATCTTTGCTTCATGCCCCGAGAGGAGCACGTCGGGCACGCGCCAGCCTTTGTATTCCGCGGGGCGGGTGTAAACGGGTGCGGCAAGGAGGTTGTCCTGGAAAGAGTCGGAAAGGGCACTCTGCTCGTCGCCAATCACTCCGGGAATGAGGCGCACGATGCTATCCGTCATCACCGCCGCCGCCAATTCGCCACCCGTCAGGACATAGTCGCCGATGGACACTTCCTTCGTAATCAGGTGCTCACGAATGCGGTAATCCACGCCCTTATAGTGGCCACAAAGGATGATGATGTTCTTCTTCATCGAGAGCGTGTTGGCCATGGGTTGGTTGAACTGCTCCCCGTCGGGCGAGGTAAAGATAATCTCGTCATACTCACGCTCCGCCTTGAGCGCCGCAATGCAATCGTCAATGGGTTGGCATTGCATCACCATGCCCGCAAAGCCACCAAAGGGATAGTCATCCACACGGCGGTGCTTGTCCTTCGTGTAATCGCGGAGGTTGTGAACGTGAATCTCCACAAGTCCCTTCTTCTGGGCGCGACCAAGGATGGAGAGGTTCATAAAGTCGTGCAACATCTCGGGCACAACGGTGATGATATCAATACGCATAGTTATTCTATAAATAGGAAGGTTCTTAAAATTTTCACTTGCAAAAATACGCATTATCTTTGGGATTTCCGTAATTTTGTGTGATGAAAGGTAAACCTGCTGACAGATGAACGGATGACGTTTATTGACAGAAGAACAAAAGAACAAAATTTGATAATGGAAGTGATGTACGTAGATACCTCATTTTGTCCTTATGTTCTTATGTCTAAAAAAAACTTATTCTTACATCTAAAGGTTTTCGTCAAAAAGCAATCACCATGCAAGAACAAAGAATACTTGAGTTGCGCAAATTGTTGCACGACCACAACTATAATTATTACGTCAAGAATGCGCCCACGATTTCCGACCAGGAGTTTGACCAACTGATGGACGAACTCCTCCTGCTTGAGGCGCAAAATCCCCTACTCTTCGACCCCAATTCACCCACCCAGCGCGTGGGTTCTGACCTCTCGGGCGACTTTGAGCAGGTGACGCATCAGCGCCCTATGCTCTCGCTGGGCAATACGTACAATCGCGAGGAGGTGGCGGCGTTTTACGAACGTGTGCGCCAAGGGTTAGAGGGCGAGGCGTTTGACATTTGTTGCGAACTCAAGTTTGACGGACTCAGCATTTCCCTTCATTATGAGGAGGGCAAGTTGGTGCGTGCCGTGACGCGTGGTGATGGTGTCGTAGGCGATGACGTGACGCGCAATGTGCGCACCATTCGCTCCATTCCGCTTCTCCTGCCCGAGGGGGAGGACTATCCCGAGGCGTTTGAAATTCGTGGCGAAATCCTCATGCCGTGGCAGAGTTTTGAAACCCTCAATCAGCAACGCGAAGCGCGCGGAGAAGCGCTCTTTGCCAACCCCCGCAATGCGGCTTCAGGGACGCTCAAGAGCAAGAATTCGGCCGTCGTAGCGTCGCGTAAGTTGGATGCCTACCTCTACGAACTTTACACCCCCGAAGAAACCGCCGAGGGGCATTTTGAAAGTCTTCAGAAGGCACGTTCGTGGGGATTCAAAATCTCCGAAGCAACATGCCTGGCGCATAGCCTTGACGACATCTATCGCTTCATCGACCATTGGGACACGATGCGCCGAGAATTGCCCGTAGCAACGGATGGTATCGTGCTGAAAGTCAACAACTACAACCAGCGTGAGCGCCTTGGTTTTACCGCCAAGAGTCCGCGTTGGGCAATCGCTTATAAGTTTCAAGCCGAGCGCGGTCGCACCCTTCTCAACGAGGTGACTTTCCAAGTGGGAAGAACGGGGGCGGTGACTCCCGTGGCGAATATGGACCCCGTACAATTAGCGGGCACTATCGTCAAGCGTGCGTCGCTCCATAATGCTGATATTATCAATCAGTTAGACCTTCATTTGGGCGACTATGTGTATGTAGAAAAGGCGGGTGAAATCATTCCGCAAATCGTGGGTGTTGACACCGAAGCGCGCTCGTTTATGCCGGGACCCAAGGTGGTGTTCCGCACAACGTGTCCCGAATGTGGCACTCCCTTGGTGCGCTATGAGGGCGAGGCGGCACACTATTGCCCGAACGACACGCAATGTCCGCCTCAAATCAAGGGGCGCATTGAGCACTTCATTTCGCGCGAGGCGATGAACATTGATAGTCTTGGTCCTGAAACCGTGGCAAGCCTTTTTGAGCGAGGCATTCTTCACAATGTGGCGGACCTCTACACCCTTACCCTTGACCAACTCACCACCGTGGAGGGCAATCGTGAGAAGTCGGCACGCCGCCTCTTGGAGGGCATTGCGGAGAGCAAAAACGTGACGTTCGACCGCGTGCTTTATGCCCTCGGCATTCGCTTTGTGGGTAAGGTGGTGGCAAAACTCTTGGCACGCCAATTCAAGAACATCGATGCCCTTCAAGCGGCCACGCTCGACCAACTCCTTGAGACGGAAGGTGTGGGCGAAATCATTGCGCAGAGCGTGAAGGAATACTTCTCAAAGCAAGATAATCTTGACCTTCTGGAGCGCCTACGCGAAGCAGGACTTCAAATGGAACTCCCTGAAATCCAACTTTCCTCCACCCTTCTCGAAGGCATGAGCATCGTCATTAGTGGCACCTTCACCCACCACTCACGCGAGGAATACAAGGCCATCATCGAAGCCAACGGTGGCAAGAACGTGTCCAGTATTTCAAAGAAAACCACCTTCATCCTCGCCGGTGAAAACATGGGGTCCTCAAAACTCGAAAAGGCGCAAAAACTCGGCGTAGAAATCGTGGATGAAGACACCTTCTTGGAGAGAGTTAAGATGAGAGATTAGAGATGAAAGTTGAGAGATGAGAGATGAGAGATGAGAGATGAGAGATGAGAGATGAGAGATGAAAGATGAAAGATGAGAGACTATAGAGCACCCTCATCCCTTGTCCCGTAAGGACGCACGCCGTGCGTCCCCAAAAGGTGAACTCCCATAAACAACTCACCTCCACCCCGCACGCTCTTCCCTACTCCCCCTTCCACAAATATTTTCCCCTATTTTTTCGCCTTTCAGACACCCATATTGCAGAAAAATCTTAAATTTGCATAATGAATTTGACCAAGTTTATAAGGTAACTTCACTCACATGACATTAGATAAGGTACAGACGATGTCGTGCGAGAGTTTCTCATAACCTCATTACCTTATAACCTCACAACCTTAAAACCATATGCGACAAAATATCTTCAGAGGCCTCGGCGTTGCCGTTGTCACTCCCTTTATGGAGGACGGCTGCATTGATTTCGAAGCCCTCGCTCGACTTATAGACAACCAATTGGAAGGAGGCATTGACTTCTTCTGCGTGCTCGGCACAACGGCCGAAACGCCCACACTCAATATGGAAGAGCGCCGTGCCATCACCCGCTTTTTTATTGATCGTGTAGCGGGCAGAGTGCCCCTTCTGCTCGGTGCTGGTGGCAACGACACACGCAAGGTCATTGAAGGACTCAAGGATATCCCCGAAGGCATTGACGGATTGCTCATCGTAGCGCCCTATTACAACAAGCCCTCACAAGAAGGACTCTATCAGCACTACAAGGCCGTAGCATCAGCCACCGACCTTCCCGTGGTGGTTTATAACGTACCCGGAAGAACGGGCGTGAACATCACCGCTGAAACCACCCTCCGCATTGCACGGGATTGTCCCAACGTAATTGCCACAAAGGAAGCTTCGGGCAACATCGGGCAAATTGAAGAAATCATCGTTGGCGCACCCGAAGGTTTTGAAGTGTTGAGTGGCGACGACGGCATTGCGTTCGAACTCATGAGCGAAGGAGCAACAGGTGCCATCACCGTAATCGGTAACTCCCACCCCCACGAATTTGCCGAAATGATTCACGCCATCCAAGCAGGTGATCTTCAAAAAGCACAAACCATCCACCACGGCTTTAACGATTATTACAAACTCCTCTTCGTGGACGGCAACCCCTCTGGCGTAAAGTGCGCACTCGCCCTTCAAGGCACCATCAAAAACGTACTCCGCCTCCCCTTAGTACCTGCACGCAAAGAAACCGAAGAGAAGATAGCGGAGTTCTTGAAGAAGTAAGATTTACGCAATCTATAATCTCTATAGTTTCTATAATTTCTATTATTGGTGTCCGGTAAACATAAGATTTGAGTAGCATCTAATTGAAATTCAACATAATATTATACTGAATATTTTGACAAGCCCCTCATGTTTGAAATATTCCCCTGGAAGGGGATAAAGCCATTAGCCCAGGGTAACA